>DASYLE010000014.1:0-52218 GCA_036009745.1 Luteibacter sp.
CGATCAAGAGCGAAGCGCAGAGCAAGGCGCGACACCCATCTCCCCCACCGTCACCCCGGCGCAGGCCGGGGTCCAGTGGCGATACCGACCACTGATGCCACTGGATACCAGCCTGCGCTGGTATGACGATCAAGAACGAAGAGCAGAGCAAGGCGCGACACCCATCCCCCTCACGTTACCCCGGCGCAGGCCGGGGTCCAGTGGCGATACCGACCACTGACGCCACTGGATACCAGCCTGCGCTGGTATGACGAGCAAGAGCGAAGAGCAAAGCACGGCGTGGCACCCATCCCCTCACGTCACCCCGGCGCAGGCCGGGGTCCAGTGGGCTCAGTGTCCGGTCGAAAGCCTCACGCCAGCAAAGCCGCTTGTTTCTCAACGGCTATCGCTCGATGAAGACGGCGGCGACTGGGCCGCTGCCTGCACAGGGGCGACGGTGAGGGGTTTCGAATGCCTCGCCAGTAGCGCATCGGCGTCCTCCGATCTTTTCCCCGGACAGCAGTGGGCCGCGCCGGCATGATGATCTGGAAGGTCAGGCGCGCTTCTGGCTGAGGACCACGCTGCCGAGGATCACCGCGCCGGCGATGCCCATGCTCAAGGTCAGCGATTCGCCGAGGAAGATCCATGCCCAGGCGACACCGAACAACGGAACCAGATACGTCGAGGTCGAGGCACGCGGCGCGCCGATGCGCTGGATCAGGCGGAAGTAGAAGAAATACGCCGCGCCGGTGGACAGTACGCCAAGGGCGATCGCGCATTCCCACGAGCGCGCCGGAATCGGCGTGGCCGGCCAGAAGGCGATGCCCAGCGGCAGCATCAGCAAGGCGGCGCCGAGCAGCGCGCCGGCGGCCGATGCCGCGGAAGGAATATCGGCCAGGTAACGTTTGAACAGGTTGGCGGCGAGGCCATAACACAGGGACGCCGCGGTACCGGCCAGGGCGGCGAGCGCGACGTTGCCGCCCGAGGTCCGTCCGCTGGCGAGCACCACCACGCCGGCAAAGCCGGCAAGCAGGGCGATCGCCTTGCGCGTGCCGATCTTCTCGCCGAAGAACAGGAAGGCAACCAGCGAGGTGAACAACACGGTCATGCTGTTGGCGATCGCGCCGATACCGGCCGGCGCGCGCTCCGCGCCCCAGGCGAACAGCGAGAACGGTATCGCCGCCGCCAGCGCCCCGATGCCGAGCATAAGCAGCAGATGCCTGCCGGTGATCTTCGCCCGCGCCTGCCACAGGAAGGGCAACAGGATCACCGAGCCGAACACCAGCCGGGTGGCGACTAGCGGAAAGGGACCGAAGTCCTTCGCCGCGACACGCATGAACAGGAAGGACGCACCCCAGATCGCGCCAAGGGCGGTCAGTTCGATGCCACTGCGCCAGTCCCTCGCCACGGGAGTTGCGGCCAGGGACACGGTGCCTTCGGATGTGGACGACATGACGAACCTCACTTGTGGCTGTGCGTTATTCTCGCCGGAATGGGCGCCCAGACAAGCGCACGCTTCTTGCGCCAGCCACGAGTATAATTTGTTACTCAGAGGGGGAAATCATGCGCTCGGCATTACTACCGGCACTCGCGGCCTTCGCTTCGGCGGCCCGCCACCAGAATTTTGCCCATGCGGCGGAAGAACTCCACCTGACCCCCAGCGCGGTCAGCCACCATGTGCGCAAGCTGGAAACCGCGCTGGGCGTGTCGCTGTTCCAACGGCATGCGCGTGGCGTGGCACTGACTTCCGAAGGCCGGCTGCTGGCCGACGCGGCCGGTGCCGCGCTTGGCGATATCGACAGCGTGCTGGACGGGCTTCGCCAGCACCGCCGGGACAGCACGCTTCGGCTCACCCTGCTGCCCTCGTTCTCGGCGACCTGGCTGATGCCCCGGATCGCGCGCTTTGCCGCGCAACATCCGGAGATCGCCCTGGCCGTGGATACCGATCGCACCCTCGTCCGCTTCGATGAGGGCGGCCCGGACCTGGGCATCCGCTACGGGCTGGGACAATGGCCCAGCCTGGTCTGCCGCTTCCTGATGAACGACACCCTGGGCGCGGTCGCCTCGCCCATGATGCAAGGCTTCGAAACCATACGCGAACCGGCCGACATCGGACGCCTGCCCTTGATCGTGGACATCGCACCGGAGGGCTGGCGCGAATGGTTCCGCGCCGCCGGCGCACCGTATCCACGCAACGGCCGGCTGCACACAATCAACGATTCCGCGGATGGCCTGCGCGCGGCAGCGGCCGGGCTCGGTGTGATCCTCGCCCGAAACCGCCTTGCCTCGGATTTCATTGCCAGTGGGCAGCTCGTACGACTGCCGGGGCCGATCCTGCCGACGCGCTATGCGTATTACGTCGTGCATTCGGCGCACCGGCCGCCGAGCGCCGCCGCGCAGGCTTTTATCACGTGGATGGAAGGTGAGGCACGAACGATGTAACTCGTCGCTGCAGTGATCCTCACGGACGAAGCCGTCGCGGTGAAGCGAACCTACGGGTTTCTCATCAAGGCTGGTGCCAGAACGGGAATGAGGTTGGCCACAGCAAACAACATGATCGCAAACGCTGCCTTGGGGCTGATATTGAGACGAAGCGGAACCTCTACTTCGTCACCCCATCGGGCTCTGTTCATACCACTCGTCTCATTACGCAGCATCATCGAGGCACTCCCAATATCCCGGGCGAATAGCGGGTTCTCCGGCACGCTGAGAGGCGCCTGCGTCACGTCAATGTAAGGCCCGGGCAGGGCGCACCGGAAACTCCGGGCGCTGGCGAGTGCAAAGTCATTCATGCCGATTGTCTCCATTGATCGGCCTCATGGCCGCCTCGGCATATTGCGCAAGACGACCGGCAAAGACTTGAATGAATCGATCACTCGCTACGCATTTACTCGACGCCGACGAAGCCGCCTGTCTGGTGCGCCCACAGCCGCGCATAGAGGCCGCCATGCTCCAGCAACTCGGCATGCGTGCCGGTTTCGACGATATGGCCGTGTTCCATCACCACCAGCCGATCCATGCGGGCGATGGTAGACAGGCGATGCGCGATCGCGATCACCGTCTTGCCTTCCATCAGCGTTTCCAGGCTTTCCTGGATCGCCGCTTCGGCCTCTGAATCCAGCGCCGACGTCGCTTCGTCCAGCACCAGGATCGGCGCGTCCTTCAGCAGTACGCGGGCGATGGCGATGCGCTGGCGTTGCCCGCCGGACAGCTTGACGCCACGCTCGCCGGCCTGCGCGTCATAACCGGTGCGGCCTTCGCCATCGACCAGTTGCGATACGAATTCGTCGGCACGCGCCTTGCGCACGGCTTCGTGCATCTGTTCGTCCGTGGCATCGGGGCGGCCATAAAGCAGGTTGTCGCGGATCGACCGATGCAGCAGCGAGGTGTCCTGGGTGACCATACCGACCTGCGAGCGCAGGCTTTCCTGGGTCACTTCGGCGATGTCCTGCCCGTCGATCAGGATGCTGCCGTCCTCCAGGTCGTACAGCCGCAGCAGCAGGTTCACCAGCGTCGACTTGCCGGCACCGGACGGGCCGACCAGGCCGATCTTCTCGCCGGGCCGCACGATCAGGTCGAGACCGCCGATCACGCCGTGCTGCTTGCCGTAATGGAAATGGATGTCGTCGAAGCGCACTTCGCCGCGGGTCACCACCAGCGGCATCGCGCCCTCGGCGTCGACCACGGTGCGCTCCTGCGAGATCGTGGTGATGCCGTCCTGCACCGTGCCGACGTTCTCGAAAATGCCGTTGACCACCCACATGATCCAGCCGGACATGTTGTTGATGCGGATGACCAGGCCCACGGCAAGCGCCACCTGCCCGGTCGACACCGAGCCGCGCGTCCACAACCACACGGCAAGCACGCTGGTGCCGGCAATCAAAAGTCCGTTCAGCGAAGTGATCGAGACATCCATGCCGGTGACCATCCGCGAGGAACTGCGCACCTTGCCGGTCTGCTCGGCCATGGCCTCGCGCGCATAAGCCTCTTCGCGATGGGTATGCGCGAACAGCTTCAGCGTCATGATGTTGCTGTACCCGTCGACGATACGGCCCATCAGTTTCGAACGCGCCTCCGAGGCGCGCCAGGAGCGCTCCTTCACCCGTGGCACGAAGTAGCGCAGCATGCCGACGTAGGCGACGATCCATACCACCAGCGGCATGGCCAGCCAGACATCCGCGCGGGCGAACAGGTAGATCGCGGTGCCCGCGTAAACCGAGACGTACCAGAGCGCGTCGACCACCTGCACCGCCGACTCGCGCAGGGATGGCGCGGTCTGCATGATCCGGTTGGCAATGCGCCCGGCGAAATCGTTCTGGAAGAACCCGAGGCTCTGCTTCAGCACGTAGCGATGGTGCTGCCAGCGAATCAGGTTGGTCATGCCCGGGGTCAGGGTCTGGTTGACCAGCAGGTCGTGCAAGCCGATGAACAACGGCCTGAGGATCACCGTGACCACGGCCATCCATACCAGCTCGCGGCCATGCACACGGAAGAAGTCAGCCGCAGGGGTCTTCTGCGCCATGTCGACGATACGGCCGAGGAAGTCGAACAGCGCCACCTCGACCAGGGCGACCAGCAGGCCGACCACCAGGGCCGCGGCGAAAATCCCCCAGACCTGGCGCAGGTAATAGATATAGAAACGCGTGACACTCTTCGGCGGCACCGTATCGGGCGCCTCCTTGAAGATGTCGATCAGGGATTCGAACCATCGGAAGATCATGCGCCTAGTGTAATCGAGCCGCGCGAGCCGGCGCGGGTGTAAAGTCGGGACACCTGGAAAACGGTCCGCCGTCATGGGTTTCCACGCCATCGTGCCGCCACCGCCCTTCGACCGCCTCATCGCGTCGATCTGGGACTGGGATTGCCCCGCGCCGGGCCACCGCCTCGAGCGCATCCTGCCCACCCCGGGCGGTGGGCTGATTGTCAACCTGCTCGAGGACGAAACCCGCATTTACGACGATGACCTCGGCTGCCAGCGCCGGCCCGGCGCGGTAGTCAGTGGCCCGTATACGCGCAGCTTCATCATCGACACCGCCGAGCAGGTGAAGGTCATGGGCATCGTTTTCCGTCCCGGCGGCGCCTGGCCGTTCTTCCGCGAACGGATCGATACCCTGAGTAACCGCGACATCGGCCTGGAGGATTTGCTCGGCGCCCGCGCCCACGGTTTGCGCGAAACGCTGCTCAATACCCCCTGCCCCCACCGGCGACTCGCCGTACTGCAGCAATGGCTGCTTCGACGAGCCCCCGAGGCCGAGCCCCATCCACTGGTCGCCAGCGCCCTGCACCGGCTCACCCACCAGCCCGACGTCACCCGCATTGGCGCGATCGTCAGCGACAGCGGCCTGTCCGCGCCGCGCTTCGGCCGGCTGTTCCAGGAGCATGTCGGCATGGGCGCCAAGCAATATGCGCGGATGCAACGCTTCCGCACGGTGGTGACGCAGGTGTCACGACAGGCGCGCGTCGAATGGGCCCTGGTTGCCGCGGACTGCGGCTTCTACGACCAGCCGCACCTCGTCCGCGAATTCCGGGCTTTTGCGGGAATGACGCCAGGCGACTACGTGCGCAAACGTGGCGAGCACGCCAACCACGTCCCCATCGCCTAGCTACATGTTGCGGCGGTACTCGCCACCCACGTCATAAAGCGCGTGGCTGATCTGGCCCAACGAGTTGTACTTCACCGCCTCGATCAGCTGTTCGAAGACGTTGCGGCGGTCGCGTGCCGTGGCCTGCAAGGTCTTCAGGCTCTGCGGCGCAAGCTCGTTGCGGGCCCGGCTGTAGAGGCTGACGTTTTCGATCTGCTGTCCCTTCTCTTCTTCCGTGGAACGGATCAGCTCGATCTCGGTAGCGATTTCGCCGGCATGCTCCTTGGGCAGGAAGGTGTTCACGCCGATGAGGGGCAACGAGCCGTCATGCTTCTTGTGCTCGTAGTACATCGACTCTTCCTGGATCTTGCCGCGCTGGTACATGGTGTCCATCGCGCCGAGCACGCCGCCGCGCTCGCTGATCGCCTCGAATTCCTTGTACACCGCTTCCTCCACCAGGTCGGTGAGCGTGTCGACCACGTAGCTGCCTTGCCACGGGTTCTCGTTGAAGTTCAGGCCAAGCTCGCGGTTGATGATCAGCTGGATGGCCACCGCGCGACGCACGCTTTCCTCGGTCGGCGTGGTGATCGCCTCGTCGTACGCGTTGGTGTGCAGGCTATTGCAGTTGTCGAACAGCGCATACAAAGCCTGCAAGGTGGTGCGGATGTCGTTGAACTGGATTTCCTGCGCGTGCAGCGAACGGCCCGAGGTCTGGATGTGGTACTTCAGCATCTGGCTGCGCGCGCTGGCGCCATAGCGCTCGCGCATGGCGCGGGCCCAGATCCGGCGGGCGACACGGCCGATCACGGTGTATTCCGGATCCATGCCGTTGGAGAAGAAAAATGACAGGTTCGGCGCGAAGTCGTCGACGGTCATGCCACGCGCCAGGTAGTACTCGACGATGGTGAAACCGTTGGACAGGGTAAAGGCCAGCTGGCTGATCGGGTTTGCACCGGCTTCGGCGATGTGGTAACCGGAGATCGACACCGAGTAGAAGTTGCGCACCTTGTGGTCGACGAAGTACTGCTGGATGTCGCCCATCATCCGCAGGGCGAACTCGGTCGAGAAGATGCAGGTGTTCTGCGCCTGGTCTTCCTTGAGGATGTCCGCCTGCACCGTCCCACGGACGGTCGCCAGGGTATAGGTCTTGATCCGCGCGTAGGTCTCCTCGTCCACCACTTCCTGGCCGGAGAGCCCGAGCAAACCAAGACCGAGGCCATTATTGCCCTCGGGCAGTTCACCGTTGTAGGTCGGGCGGTTGCCGTCCGGGTAAAGCTCGGCGATGCGTGCATTCGCCGCGTCCCAGCGCGAAGCATCCTCGTTGAGGTACTTCTCGATGTTCTGGTCGATCGCGGTATTCATGAACATGGCGAGGATCATCGGCGCGGGGCCGTTGATCGTCATCGACACGGACGTGCTCGGCGCACTGAGGTCGAAGCCGGAGTACAGCTTCTTCATATCGTCGAGCGTGGCGATGGACACGCCGGAGTTGCCGATCTTGCCGTAGATATCCGGGCGCGGTGCCGGATCCTCGCCGTAAAGCGTCACTGAATCGAAAGCCGTGGACAGGCGCGCCGCGCCACCGTCGTGCGACAGGTAATGGAAGCGACGGTTGGTGCGTTCCGGCGTGCCCTCACCCGCGAACATGCGCGTCGGGTCTTCGCCGGCGCGGCGATACGGGAACACGCCGCCGGTATACGGGTAATAGCCCGGCAGGTTCTCGCGCATCAGGAAGCTGAGCAGTTCGCCCCAGTCCCTGGTCTTCGGCGGCGAGACCTTGGGAATCTTCTGGTGGCTGAGCGAGGTCCGGTAGTTCTCGACGCGGATGACCTTGTCGCGCACCTGGTATTCGTTGAATTCGGCGGTGACCGAGTCGTAGCGCGATGGCCATTCACGGAGCAGGTGTACCGCTTCGCTGGAGAGTTCCTTCACCGCTTCGTTGTAGCGCTGACGCAAGGTCGCCAGCGACCGGTCGCCGGTGACTGTTAGCGCATCGTGGTCGTAAAGGTCCAGGCCGCGCGGCAGGCGCTCATCGCCGATGTCCTTCAACGACTCGTAGTAATGCTGCGCCTTGCTCGCGGCCTCGGCCTGTTTGGCGATGCCTGCATTGACGCCACGGCCCTGCTCGGCGATCTCGGCGAGGTAGCGCACGCGATTACCGGGAATCAGCACGGTGGCGCGCGGTTCCTTCAACGTGGTGTCGAGGTCCGGCGACCACTTTGCCACGGCCAGCGACAGCTTCTCGCGCATCAGCCGGCAGAGGTTGCTGAACATCCAGGTCACGCCCGGATCATTGAACTGGCTGGCGATCGTCGGGTAAACCGGAACGTTGGCGTCTTCGAGCGTGAAGGCGGTGCGGTTGCGTTTCCACTGCTTGCGCACGTCGCGCAGTGCATCCTCGGCGCCGCGCTTGTCGAATTTGTTCAGCACGACGAGCTCAGCGAAGTCGAGCATGTCGATCTTCTCCAGCTGGCTGGCCGCGCCGTATTCGCTGGTCATCACGTAGACCGGGAAATCGACCAGGTCGACGATTTCCGAATCGCTCTGGCCGATACCCGCGGTTTCGACGATGACCAGGTCGTAGGGCTGGCTCTTCAGGAAATCGATGCAGTCGTGCAGGACGATGCTGGTCGCCGCATGCTGGCGGCGCGTGGCCATCGAACGCATGTATACGCGCGGGCTGCGCAGCGAGTTCATGCGGATACGGTCGCCGAGCAGGGCGCCACCGCTGCGGCGCCGGGTCGGGTCGACCGCGAGCACGGCGATGCGCATCTCGGGGAAGGCATGCAGGAAACGCAACAGCAGTTCGTCGACCACGCTGGATTTGCCGGCACCACCGGTTCCGGTCAGGCCGAGCACCGGCGTCTGCTTGCCGGCCAGTTCCCAGGTCTTGCGCAGGCGCGCGAGTTCGGCCGGGGCGATATCGCCCTCTTCGATCGCCGAAAGCATCGCGCCGATGGAAATCTCGTCGTCGATATCGGCGGTGACCGCGCGGTCGGTCGGCGCGATGGCGTCGGCGCGCTTGTCGGCCGCGCTGCGCGTGCGCGCCACGACGTCCTCGATCATCTCGACCAGGCCCAGGCGCATGCCGTCGTTCGGGTGGTAGATGCGCTCCACGCCATAGGCCTGGAGTTCGCGGATTTCTTCCGGGGTAATCGTGCCGCCGCCACCGCCAAAGACGCGCACATGGGAGGCGCCGCGCTCGCGCAGCATGTCGACCATGTACTTGAAGTACTCGACGTGGCCGCCCTGGTAGGACGACAGCGCGATCGCGTCAGCGTCTTCTTGCAGTGCAGCACGAACCACGTCCTCGACCGAACGGTTATGCCCGAGGTGTATGACTTCGGCGCCCTGGCTCTGGATGATGCGGCGCATGATATTGATCGCGGCATCGTGCCCGTCGAACAGGCTGGCCGCCGTGACGAAGCGCAGCGGGCGGGTCTCGCTCGCCGTGTCGCTGGCAGGAACGTGCTTGGCGGGGGTGCTCATGGGGGACTCCGAACATCATGCAGGGCAGCGCGTATTGTAGCGCGTGTGCCGGGTGCGCCATTCAAGTGCCGCCGATCGAAACAGCCATCGACCCGATCGCATGGCGATACGTGGTCGTCACTGGATTCCCGCCTGCGCGCACTGCTGTCCGGGGAAATTTCGGTGTCACTTGAGCAGGCCGTTGTTGCCACTGACTTGTGACCTGATAGGCCAGAGATCGACTCGTGATCTGCGTTTCATATCGGCTCGGCGGCATGGGGCCTGGCTCTTTGGTGGCGCTTCCGCGACCGGGGGTTGTGAACGTACGTCCGTGTACGTTCGCAAACGGTCGGCATCCATGCCTCCCCCGCTGCGCGGCCTGGTCGTCCCCGCCAGCCTCACTGCTCAACGGGGCCCCGGGATCCAGAGCCGGCTGATCGCCGTGTATCTATGGTGGCCAGCGTGAAAGGTCTGGCCCCAAAGGAGCAGCACGAACAGGGTTCGCTCCCACAGGAGCGGCTCGCGGCAACCTTCATTTGTGGGAGCGAACCCTGTTCGTGCTGCTCCTTTGAGGCCGTGACTTCCCGATCGCCGTCTTGACCTTGATTGACCTTCGCCGCCAGACCGTCACTGTAGGTCGCGTTTTTTCCCCGGACAGCAATGGGCGCAGGCTGGGATCCAGTGGCGATATGCCGGGTTTTCGCCTCGCTCAACGAACCGGCTTCGCCAGCCTCAGCAGATCCGCGCCGTAGCCGTTGTTCTCATACATCTCGCGCGCCCGCTCATTGCCGGGAAACACCGCGAGCGTGACGAACTGGCAGCGATGTTCCCTCGCCCATTCCTCGGCGTGCGCGAGCAGGGCCTGGCCCACGCCGCGTCCCTCGTGCTCATGCGCCACGGCCAGGTCCGAGATATGGCAATTGGTCCGGCCGTTGAAGAAGTCCTGCGTCTTCTGCAGGTGGACGAAGCCGACCGGCTGGCCGTCCTCGTTCTCGGCGACGAACAGGAAGCTGTTCGGCGGCTGATCGTCAAGGTGCCGTGCGAGGTCGGCGCGGATGCCTTCGATGCATTCATTGCGTCGTCGCCACCCCGGCAAGGGGAAGTCGACGAAGCGTGGGACCAGGCCGAGGATGAAGTCGTCATCGTCCTCGGCCAGACGGATCAGGAAACCGCTGTCACTCATGTGGGCTACCGTGGCGGGGTGGACCAGATTGAATGGGGTTCTACACCTGAAAGGGGCTCTAGGGAACCTCTGATTGATTCCACGCAGGCGGCACGATGTCCAGAAGGCTCGCCACCGGTGCTGCCCGGCGCCGGCAAGGGTGGCTCCCTTACCAAGCCGGGCGGTGCCGGTGGCGAGCCTTCTGGACATCACCCCATCATTTAATAAAAACAAGATGTTGGGGCCGTTACTGTAAGCGCGCAGCAACGGTGACGCCTGCGCGGAACAGATCAGAGGCTCCCTACCGCTAGTCGGCTGCTCGTCAAATGACCTCAGGCAGCGAAGCGACGCCCGCATTCATCGCCGCCAGATGCATCTGCGTGCGGGGCAGGATGCGGGCAAAGTAGAAATTCGCCGTATCGCGCTTGGCCTGCTTGAACGCAGCCGTCTCGGCCGAGGCGTCCGCCGCGGCGACACTGCGTACCCAGAAATAGGCGAGGGTCACATAGCCTGAGTAGTAGAGGTAATCGACCGCGGCGGCACCGACTTCCTCCGGATTCGCCTGGGCGCGACGGGCCAGGTCCTGGGTCAGGTCGCCCCAGGCCTTGGTGGCGATCGCCAGGGGGCCGATGAACGGTTTGAGTCCTTCCTCGCTGGCGTGCTGCTGGCAGAACGCGGCGATCTCGGTGAGGAAATGCTTCAGGCCCGCCCCCTGCAACTGGAGGATTTTGCGGCCGAGCAGGTCCAGCGCCTGGATCTGGGTGGTGCCCTCGTAGAGGGTGATGATGCGCGCGTCGCGGACGAACTGCTCCACGCCGTTCTCGACGATATAGCCGTGGCCGCCATAGATCTGCAGCGCTTCCTTGGTGCACTCCTGTGCCGCCTCGGTGAGCAGGCCCTTGGCGATCGGGATCAGGAAGGACAGCAGTTCGCCGGCCTTGCGCCGTTCGTCGGCGTCGTTGCCGCGCGTCTCGATGTCGCTTTGCAGCGCCGCGTAGCAAGCCAGCACCCGGCCGCCTTCGACGAAGGCCCGCTGGGTGAACAGCATGCGCCGCACATCGGGATGCGCGGTCAGCGGGTCGGCCGGCTTGTCCGGGAACTCCGGGCCCGACAGCGCGCGCATCTGCAGGCGTTCACGGGCGTAGTTCAGGCTGTTCTGCAGCGCGCGTTCCGACAGCGCCAGCCCCTGGATGCCGACCGCCAGCCGCGCGGCATTCATCATGGTGAACATCGCCTGCAGGCCCTTGTGCGGCGGACCGACCAGCCAGCCCTCGGCGCCGTCGAAGTTCATCACGCAGGTCGCCGAACCGCGGATACCCATCTTGTGCTCGATGGCGCCGGCGCCCAGTGCGTTGCGCTCGCCCATCGAGCCATCCTTGTTCACCTTGAACTTCGGCACCGCCAGCATCGAGATGCCGCGGCTACCCGCCGGCGCGTCGGGCAGGCGGGCCAGCACGAGGTGGACGATATTCTCGGCGAAATCGTGCTCGCCCGCGCTGATGAAGATCTTGGTGCCGCTGACCTTGTAGCTGCCGTCGCCGACCGGTTCGGCGCGCGTCTTCAACAGGCCGAGGTCGGAACCGGCCTGGGGCTCGGTCAGGCACATGCTGCCGGTCCAGCGGCCCTCGACCAGGGGCTTGAGGAAAACGTCCTGCTGCCATGCGTCGCCGTGATGCTCGAGGGCATCGGTGGCGCCCTGCGATAGCAGCGGGTAGATGCCCCAGGCGACATTGGCCGAGTCGATCATTTCCTTGGTCAGCGCGCCCAGGACATGCGGCAGGCCCTGGCCGCCGAAGCGCTCGGGCGCGGTCAGGCCAGGCCAGCCGCCATCGGCGTACTGGCGGTAGGCCTCCTTGAAACCCTTCGGGGTGGTGACCGCGGCGGTGGCCTTGTCGTAGTGGCAGCCTTCCTCGTCGCCCGAGGCATTGAGCGGCGCCAGCACCTGTTCATTGAAGCGGGCGGCTTCATCGAGGACGGCGTCCATCAATTCGCGGTTGTGCGCGTCGCCGCCGGCGAGTTTCGCCAGCACCGGCTCGGCGCCGAGCACGTCGTAAAGCGCGAAGCGCATGTCTTTCAGCGGGGCGGAATAGAGCGTCATGAGCGTCTCAACGGTAAGTGTCGGGGATGCCGGGGACCGGCGAGAGCCAGTCCTTGTCGTGGAATTCGAATGAGCGGGGCTTGTCTTCCTGCTCCGGCTTGGCGGTGATCGAGCCGTGGATGATGTAGGGCAGGGAACCGGCACTGCCCTTGCCGGCGATAGCGGCGAGCGCCGTCGACATCTCGTGGGTGGGAAGCAGATCGAGCGTGGTCACGTCGGCGGCGAAGGCCGGAATGTCCAGGTCGACCTTGCGGTCCAGCAGGACGGCGCCGAGGTCGGCCACCTGCAACTGGCCCTGGAGGGCGCCGAAATCCATTTCGCCATAGCTGTTGTTCTGGATACGCAGTTCGAGATGCCACACGCCGCCGGGTTTGGCGACCAGTTTCTGGATGGTCACGGAGGGCGGGAACACGCTCTTCTTCTCCGGGCCGCAACCGGCCAGGCCAAGGATCACGAGGACGAGCAGGCAGGACGGCAGACGTTTCATGACGCACCTCAAACGATTGTTCGGATGGTAACGGGCGATGGCAGCGCCTGTCGACGCGGCCGGGCGTTTGAAACGCTGTTCCCATTGCGCAGCGCAACAGGCATCATCGTGGGCCGCTTCCGACCTGCTGCCAGAATCATGACCCGACGCATCGCCGCCCGCCGCTCCCCCATCCACGGAAATGGCGTTTTTGCCACCGCGCCGATCAAGTCCGGCGACGAGATCATCGAATACAAGGGCGATCGCATTACCCACGCCCAGGCGGACAAGCGGTATGGCGATGGCGGCGAGACCGGACACACCTTCCTGTTCACGCTGAATGAGAAATTCATCGTCGATGGCGATAGCAACGGCAATAGCGCGCGCTGGATCAACCACAGCTGCGACCCGAACTGCCAGGCGATGATCGAGGAAGCGACCGAGGGCAAGCCCACGCGCAACGATCGCGTGCTGATCGAGGCGATCCGCGATATCACGCCGGGCGAGGAATTGACCTACGACTACGGCATCGTGCTGGACATGCCGCATACGGCGCGGCTGAAGAAGCTCTGGGCTTGCCGTTGCGGCTCGCCCAAGTGCATCGGGACGATGCTCAAGCCCAAACGCCGGGCCTGATTCACAGCCCGCACACGCCACCTGCATGGCGGCGTGGCCATCATCGGCAGCCTTTCCCCAAGGAGGCTGCCATGAGCAACAAGACCCTTTCCGGCAAGCGTATCGCGGTCGTCGCGACCGACGGTTTCGAACAGGCCGAATTGACCGAGCCCAAGCGCCTCCTCGAGGAAGCCGGGGCGAAAGTCGATGTGATTTCCCCGGGCGACGCGAAACAGATCAAGGGCTGGAACAAGACCGACTGGGGCCAATCGGTCGATGTGAATGTTTCCCTGGGCAAGGCGAAGGCGGGCGACTATGACGCGATCGTACTGCCCGGCGGTGTCATCAATCCGGACAAACTGCGTACCGACAAGGCCGTGCTGGATTTCGTGCAGTCGATTGCGAGTGCGAAGAAGCCGGTCGCGGCGATCTGCCATGGTCCGTGGACGCTGGTGAATGCCGACCTCGTCAAAGGCCGCAAGATCACCTCCTGGCCGTCGTTGCGCAAGGATCTGGAAAACGCCGGCGCGAAGTGGGAAGACAGTGAAGTCGTCAGCGACGGCAACCTGATCACCAGCCGCAAGCCGGACGATATTCCGGCGTTCACCAACACATTGATCGATGCGTTAAAAGCCGCATAGTCCCAACGCACCGCCACCGAATCCCGGCGCAGGCCGGGATTCGGTGGCGGTGGCGGTGAGTATCGGGCAAGCGTCAAGCATCCGAATAATCGATCCCGACCACCTCGATGGCGATATCGCCTGCCGGCCGGTGCCAGCTCACCTCATCGCCGACCTTTGCGCCAAGCAACGCCCTGGCCAGCGGCGAGACATAGCTGACCTTGCCATGCTCCGCATCGGCTTCGTCCTCGCCGACGATGCGGTATGCATGTCGCTCGCCTTCCTCGGTGACCACGGTCGCGCGCGCGCCGAAGGCGACGCGGTCGCGCGGCTGGTCGGCCGGGTCGATTTCCGTCGCGCTGCCCACGCGCGATTGCAGCCAGCGCAGGTCGCGCTCCAGTGCGGCGATCACCGAGGCCTTGTCCACCGAATCACCGCTCGCCTGCACGCGATCGCGTTCGGCGAGCGCATGGTCCAGGCGTTTGCGCAGCGACGCAAAACCTTGCGGTGTGACGTAGTTGTGATGTTCGCTGATCGGGATATCGGGCAGGTCATCGCCAGGGGGCGCGTCGTGTTCCTTGACGAAAGCTTGGCTCATCGGTGGATCCTCGGTGTGATGCTTGCATAGGTACTACGCGCATAGATGCGCCATGTCGCGTGAGCGGCGTGTCGATCCCCTTTCAATCCTCGTCCGCCTTGGGCTTCCACGCTTCGCTCAGGCGCTTCTGCACGGGCGAAGGCACCGGCTCGTAATGGCTGAAATCCAGTGCATAACGGCCCTGGCCGCCGGTGATCGCCTTCAGTTCGATCGGGTAGTCGGTCAGTTCCGCGAGCGGCACCTGCGCCTTGATGACGATCTCGCCGCCACGCAGCGAATCGGTGCCCATGATGCGTGCGCGCTTGGCGGCAAGGCCGCCGGTTACATCGCCGACATGTTGCTCGGGAATCGATACTTCAAGGTCGACGATCGGCTCGAGCACTTGCGGCCGGGCCAGGGCCACCGCGCTCAGGAATGCCTTGCGCCCCGCACTGATGAAGGCGACCTCCTTCGAGTCCACCGGATGGTGCTTGCCGTCATAGACGGTGACACGGACATCCTGGATAGGAAATCCGGCGATGGCCCCGCCATCCAGCGCCTGGCGCACGCCCTTTTCGATGGCCGGCATGAACTGGCCCGGGATCACGCCGCCCTTGGTCTCGTCGGCGAACTGGAAGCCGTCGCCGCGCGGCAGCGGGTCGACACGCAGGAATACCTCGCCGAACTGTCCCGCGCCGCCGGTCTGTTTCTTGTGCCGGTGATGGCCTTCGGCGTGCGCGCCGATGGTCTCCCGGTAGGCAATGCGCGGCGGGTGGGTTTTTACTTCCACGTCATAGCGCGACTTCATGCGCTCGATCATCAGCTTCAGGTGCAGGTCGGACAGCCCGCGGATCACCGTTTCGTTGAGCTCCTTATGGTGTTCCACGCGAAAACAGGGATCTTCCTCGGCAAGCCTTGCCAGTGCCTGCGAGAGCTTCTGCTCCTGGCCCTTGTGCGCCGGCTCGACGGCAAGGCCGAACATCGGTTGCGGAAACGCGATCGGTGCCAGGTGGATGGTGACCTCGTCATGCACATCGTGCAGCACGGCATTGAAGTGGATTTCCTCGACCTTGGCGACCGCGGCGATATCGCCCGGTACGGCTTCATCGATCTCGATGTGGTCCTTGCCCCTGAGCCGGAACAGATGGGCGACCTTGAACGGCTTGCGGCCATCGTCGACGAAGATCTGGCTGTCCTTGCGCACGATGCCCTGGTAGACGCGAAACACACCGAGCTTGCCGACGAAGGGGTCGTTGACGATCTTGAACACGTCGGCGACCACATGCCGCGTCGGGTCGGCATGGACATCGACCGGTACGGTATTGCCGCCCTTGCTGCATTCGAACGGCGGCGGCGTGGTTTCGGCGGGGTTGGGCAGCAGGCGTTCGATCACCTCGAGCAGGGCGTCGACACCGGTGCCATCGCGCGCACTGACGAAACAGATCGGCACCAGGTGCCCCTCGCGCAGGCATTGCTCGAAGGCATCATGCAGTTCCTGGCGGCCGAGTGCTGCCTCGCCGTCCTCGAGGTAGTGGCCCATCACCGATTCGTCGATCTCGACCACCTGGTCGAGCATGCGCTGGTGCGACTCGGCGAACGAGGAGAAGTCGGTGGCGCCTTCGGCGTGGAAGAAACAGTCGAGCACCGCGCGGCCGCCCTCGGCGGGTAGGTTGACCGGCAGGCATTCGTTGCCGAACTCCTCACGCAAGGCATCGACCAGGCCCGGCAGGTCGGCATTGTCGACGTCGATGCGGTTGACCACGATGATCCTGGGCAGGCCGCGCAGTTTCGCGTGGTGCATCATCCGGCGCGTGCCGTATTCAATGCCGTTGGCGGCATTGACCACGATGGCGACGGTGTCGACCACCGCCAGCGCGGACAGGGCCTGGCCACGGAAATCGGCATAGCCCGGGGTGTCGATCAGGTTGATGCGGCTGTCCTTGCGCTCGATGGTCGCGATAGCCGTATCGATCGAATGGCCGCGTGATTTTTCCTGGGCGTCGAAGTCGGAAACCGTGCTGCCTCGTTCGACGCTGCCGGCGACCTGGATCGCGCCGCCTGCTTTGAGCAAGGCTTCGAACAAGGTGGTCTTGCCGCTGCCGGCGTGGCCGGCCAGCGCGATGTTGCGGATGTGTTCCGTGTTGTACGACACGATGCGACCCTCCCGAGTAAGTGCCCGGCGTGGGGATGGCGCGGCGTCGGATCGGCGTCGCAACCGTCCGCCGCGCGGCGGCATGACGATGGCGGGCGTCACGGTCGTCCGGGGCGGGCGCCAGGCGCGGGCGCGGGGACGGTCATGGCGGGAACGGCGCCTGTCGCGACGCCGTCCACATAGCCTTCTCCTATCGGACCCGGGGGTCAAGCGCCCGGTGGGCAGGATCGGATGCGGGGAATTCCGCGCCATCCCGGTTGTCTTAGCTGCGGTTTATCCACGACCGATTATCCTTGCGGATCGCCCCACGGAGTCATCCCGCGCGCATGCAGCATCCCGGCAAGGCCCCGTCCGACCAGGTCGAGCATCACCGTCTCTTGCTCGACGAGGACGGTGCGCACGGCCGTGGCTTCGCCATGCTCGACGGACCGACCCGGGCGATGCTGCACGAATTGCGCTGGCGCCGTCCCGCGCGCGACAGCCGGCGTTTCGTGGCGGCGGTGGTACTCACGGTCGTCTTCCATGCCTTGCTGGTGCTCTTTGTCAGCTACGAGATGATGCCGCGCGTCGAGCCGCCGCGAGTGTTCCACGTCAGCGACGAGGACGTGCTGCAGGTACGCCTGATGGATGCGCCGGCACCCACGCCGCCGCCGGCCGCGGCCGCCGTGGAACCGCCGCCGCCGCCACCTTTACCGAAAGTCCTGTCGCCGGAAGCGACACGGCCGATGCCGCCGAGGCCACCACCGCCGCGCGAGGCGCCGGCCAGGGACGCCATGACCGCGACGGTCCAGGCTCCCGCGCCGGCGACCTCCAGCGCGCCGCAGTTGCACCTGTTCGGCAGCGACGGCCGGGTCATCATGCCCACGGCGACACCGGGCCAGGGTGCCACGCCCGACTACGTGCAGAACAAGCCGACCGGGGACAGCCAGGTGATGGAACACCAGCGCCCGGTGCAGTACACCGAGACCCGCTTCGAGAAGGACTGGGCGCCGAAGGACGAGACCATCGCCGATACCGCCGTGCGCCGCACCGTGGACAAGACATCGCTGAAGAAGACCTTCAGCGTCGGCGGCTCGCGCTTCACCTGCGCCACCGTGCTGTTCGTGCTGCCGGTGGGCTGCAGCGGCGAAGCGCCGTCGAAGGGCGCGAAAAAGGACGGCGACGTGCGCCTGAGCATGGCGCCGGCCAATCCCCTGGTGAAGGACCTGCCGCCCGATCCCAATCGGCCCGTACCGCCGACCGAAGCCGAATGCATCGCCATCTTCCGTGCCGACAAGCCGCTGCCGCAGGGTTGCGCGACGGACGTCCCGCTCAAGGCGATGGACCAGCAGAACGAGGAGATCCGGCGGCGCACGCGGTGAATTGTCAGCGGCTCGTGCAGCCGCCACACTTCGCCCATGCCCATCTCGCCCAGTCCCGACAGCGAACCCGCGGTCCGCAGGCGTACGCTGCCCGGTTCGCCGCGCGCGGCCGCCGAGGGCGCGCTTGTCTATCGACGTCGCCTGCGCCAGCTGCCGCGAGAGAGCGGGCTGCGTATCGTCGCCTGGGTCGGCACCCTGCTGATCCATCTGGCGGTGCTTTTCATGATCATCCTTGGCCCCGCCTACGATTGGGAGCCACGGCCGATGGTCAGCGACGCCGAGGCGCTGAAGATTCGCCTGATCGACAAGGCGCCGCCGCCGGTGCCGCCGATCCGCGGCACGCCCTCGCGCGCGCCGGTCCAGGGCAAGCGCGCCGCGACCTCGGCGAATGCGACCACGGCCAGTCGCAAGCCGGCGCCGCGGGCGAGCGCCGCACCTTTGCCCGCGATCAACGCGCCCACGCCAGCACCGCCTGACGTCAAGCCCGATACCCGGGTTACCGCGCCCGCGCCCAGCGTGGTCGCCACGCCCGAGCGCCCGCCGCAGCCGTCCAGCGCGCCACCGCCGCAGCCCGAGTTGCAGCCGGTGCCCAAGCCCGACCAGGCGCCGCCGGAGCTCACCCTCGACACGCCGCCGCCGAAGATCGTGCCGCCGGCCTTCCAGCCCGAGCCGGTGCGCAAGCCGCAGGCCGAGGGCCTCGAAGCCATGCCACCACCGCCGTCGCTGGCCATGCCGCCAGTGCCTGTCGCGCCCTCGAAGATGGCCGAATCGCCACCGACCCTGGTCGCCGAAAGCGTGGCCAGGCCGCCAACCACCGCCATGACCCTGGCCAGTGTGCCGCGACCGGACGTGGTCGAAACCTCGACGCCGCCAACGCCGCAGCTCGAAAGCGTGCCGCAGGTCGCCGTGGCGCCGACTGCGCCGGCACCCGACGTGCGGCTGGAAAAGCCTTCCGTGCCGCGCGAGGCGGTCAAGGCGGCGATGCCGGCCGAGGTCAGCGCGCCGCCGGCCGAACTGGCCGCCGTGCCGATCGACGACAGCAGCATGCGCCCGGCCATGGCCGCGCCCGCGCCGACGCCCGACGCGGGCAAGCTCGACCTGCCTAGCGCCGCGCCAGCGCGCGTGCAGTCCGCGCGCGCCACCGCGGAAGCGGAAGCGCAGGCGGCCGACGCCAGCGCCGCAGCGGCAACCGCCGCGGCGAACGAAGCCGCCCAGGCCAACGCGGCTGGCGCGCAAGCTGCTGCTACCCCGGCAAGTGGCAGCGCGGCGGAACCGACCGTGGCGCCAGGCGGTACCGATGCGGCCGTGTCGACGATCAGCAGTAACCCGGGTATGCCGACGGGCAGCGATACCGGCACGCGTCCTACGGGCGCGAACGGCACATCGACCTCGGAAGCCTCGTCCAACGGCAAGGCCGGCATCGAACCGGGACTGGCCAACGGCGGTGACAAGCACGGTGCGGTCGGCGACTACATCCAGCTCAAGCCGCACGGCAATACCGATGTGATGACCCGCGGCCATGTGCAGATCCAGTACAAGCCGACCCGCTTCGACGACGCCTGGACACCGAAAGGCGAGAGTTCGGTGGATACGGCGCTCCGCCACGCAGTGGAGAAAACCACCGTCAGCCATACCTTCAACCTGCCACGCGGTGTGCGCATCAAGTGCACGATGACGCCGCTGTTGCCCATGCTCGCCTTTGGCTGCGGTGGCGCCGACGGACCGCCCGGCCCGGTGGACGAGGCGCTGTACAAAGTGAACAAGCTCGCGCCGGCCAATCCGGTTGCCCAGGCCACGCCGGCGAGCGCGACCACGGTCGCCGCGGCCCCCGTCCTCGACAACAGCACGATGTGCGCGACCGCTCGCGTTGCCGGTGGCCCGCTGCCGCCGGGCTGCGATGCGGACGTGCAGGTAAAGATCGTCGCGCCAAAGGCCGGCGATTCATGGGTCCCGGCAAGCGATCAGTTCAAATAGGTCGCGACGACCTTGTCTAGCGAAGGCGAGCCAGCTCGCGAAGCAGCGGCAATCGCCGCACCCGGATCGCGGTCGCACGAAACACCGCATTGGCCAATGCCGGCGCGGCCGACGGCATGCCGAGCACGCTGGCGCCGGCCGGATCCGCCTCGGACGGCACGATGATCACCTCGACCTCGTTCGGCAATTGCACCGCATTGGTCATGCCGTATTCGCGGAGCGTGTGCTGCTGGACCTGGCCATCCTTGATCGTGATCGACAGGTTCAGCGCGGTCATCAGCGCGTCCATCGTCGCGCCCATGACCTGGCCCTCGAGGCCCAGCGGATTGACCGGGCGGCCGACGTCGACCGCGCAGACCGCGCGTTCGACATTGATCGCATCGCCATTGTTCGACACTTCCAGTGCGTGCGCGACGTAACCGCCGAAGGCGTAATAGCAGGCGATGCCGAGGCCGTTTTCGCTGCGCAGCCAGCGCTTCCAGTCGATGCGTTCGGCAACCAGCCGGAGCACATTGGCCAGTCGGCCGGTGTCCACGGTCGGACCGCCGCGGCCGTTGTACGGCAACTGCGCCGGGTCGCCGAGCAGGCCGAGACGGTAAGTCAGCGGATCCTGCTTGAGCGCGTGGGCGATTTCGTCGATGAAGCATTCGACCGCGAAGGCATTGGTCACATGCGGTGCGCCGCGCCACTCGCCGCGCGGCAGCAGGGACTCCAGACCGTACCAGTCGCTGCGGAAGTTGGCGACGAGGCCGGCGGGCAGGGCGTCCGGCATCAGCTCGGATGTCCAGAGCTTGTCGGCGGGCACGCCGCGATGCACGGCGGACGAGGGACTGGCCATGCGCTGGTGCCAGCCGGTGATCCGCCGACGGTTGTCGATCGACGCATTCAGTCGATGCACGGCGAGCGGCCGGTAGAAGTCGTGGCCGAGGTCTTCGTCGCGCGTCCACAGCAGTTTGATCGGGCGATTCTTGAGTTTGTCCGGCTTGTCGGCAACGGCCAGCATCACCGCTTCGGCGAGATGATCGTGGTCGAGCCGGCGACCGAAACCGCCGCCACCGCGCGGCACCTGGATATCGATCTGGCCCGGGCGCAGGCCAGTCAGGCGCTGGACGATGGTATAGGCCTGGCGCGGTGCCTGGCTGGCGGTGATCACCGTGGCGCTGTTGCCCGGGTCGACCCGCACGATGCAGTTCAGCGGCTCGGCCGTGGCGTGCGCGATCCAGGGTTGGTAATAGGTCGATTCGAGCGCGCGCGCCGCCTTCTTCCGCGCGGCAACGATGTCGCCGTCGTTGCGCACCGTGC
Source organism: Luteibacter sp. (assembly GCA_036009745.1). Taxonomy (GTDB): domain Bacteria; phylum Pseudomonadota; class Gammaproteobacteria; order Xanthomonadales; family Rhodanobacteraceae; genus Luteibacter. Next base: position 21,357 of record DASYLE010000014.1, read on the forward strand.
TGGTTGGCGGGGCATTGGTATCGAACAAGGCATTGGCCTGGAGCTCGAGCGTGCCCGCATTGGCCTCGCTGCGCTCACCCGGTTTCCAGGTGATCTTCAGCTTTGCCCGACCCTGCAATGCAGCCCAGGTGGTCTCGGCGAGTACCGCCACCGCCGGCGCGAGCGGCGTCATGCCGGCCATCTGGTCCTTCTCCGGCCCGACCTGCAGCACCTGGAGGACCCCGGGGACTTTCAGCGCTTCGGCCGGATCGATCGACTCGAGCTGGCCGCCCGGCCATGGGCAGCGCGACAGCACGGCAACCAGTGCGTCATCGGCCGGATGGTCGATCGCATAGGGGAGCCGGCCGGTGACCACCGCATGGGCGTCGATGTCGCCGACAGGTTTGCCGATCAGCCGATAGGCATCGGCATTCTTGACCGCCGGCGCCTTGTCCGGCGGCGTCAACTGGGCCGCCGCGGCGGTCAGTTCGCCATAGCCGAGGCGACGGCCGTCGCCGGCGATGACGAAGCCGTTCTCGCTGCGCAGGCTCTCGGCGGCGACACCGAAGCGGCGCGCGGCCGCCTGCAGCAGCAGCCAGCGGGCCAGCGCGCCGGCCTGGCGCAGGTCGGCCCAGGCGGCGGGAATGCTGGTGGCATCGCCGCTGCGCTGGCGTCCATAGGTGAAGCGCGGCTCGCCATTGCCGTCCTCGACGCCCAGGCCCAGCGGCAGTACCACGACATGTTGCCAGTCGGCGTCGATTTCCTCGGCGATGATCCGTGCGAGCGAGGTCGAGGTGCCTTCGCCGTTGTCCGGGTCGCGCACACCGATGAATATCCGGCCGTCGCCGTCGACGCGCAAATAAGGTCCCAGCTGGGTCCAGGCGTCGCCGAGGAGGGCCAGTGGCGGTGGACGGTCCAGCGCGGCGGCGGTACGCACGCCGACCAGCAGGGCGCCGGCGGTGCCAGCCATCACCTGCAGGAAACGCCGGCGCGACAGCTTGATGACACCTGCCATTACTTCTTGTCCTTCATCGCCAGGGCGGCGCGCTTGATCGCTTTGCGCACCCGCGGATAGCTGCCGCAGCGGCACAGGGTGCCGATCTTGTCGATGTCCGCGTCGCTGGGATTCTTCTGTCGCGCGAGCAGGTCGGCCGCGGCCATCAGCTGGCCGGGCTGGCAATAGCCGCAGAGGATCGCGTCCTCGTCGATCCAGGCCTGCTGGAGCGGATGCAGGGTGCCGTTATCGTCGGCCAGGCCCTCGACGGTGGTGATGCGCTTGCCTTCCAGGTGCGCCATCGGGGTCGTGCAGGCGGTCACCGCGTGGCCGTCGACCAGCACCGTGCAGAAGCCGCACTCGCCCTTGTCGCAGCCATATTTGGCGCCGGTCAGCCGGAGCACGTCGCGCAGGTACCACAGCAAGGGCATCTGCGCGTCACCGGTGTGGCTGTACCGCTTGTCGTTGACCACGATCTCGATGCCTTGCCGGACGGGGTCGGGCTTGATCGTCTCGGTGGTCATTGCCGGCAGCGATGTCCCCGCCGGCAGGCCTTGCTGCGCCATGAATCTCTCCTGCTGAGCGACGGATTGTCGCATCAGCCCATTGCATTAGCCCGTAACTTTACTGAACAAGCGGCGCCAGATGAAATAAACCGGAATTCCCACGAGCACGATCAGGCCGATCATCCCGGCGTTTTTGGGCCCGGCGATGGCGGTGGCGACGACCACGGCCAGCACCGTGGCCAGGAAGATCAGCGGCAGCCAGGGATAGAGCGGGGTGCGGAAGGCCGGCGCGGCGGTGTCGCGGCGCCGGTACCAGAACAGGGTCGCCACGGTGATCGCGCAGGCGGCCCAGTCGCCGAAGGTGGCGTAATCGAGCAATTGGCCGTAATTGGCCGACAGGGCCAGCACGATGGCCCAGCCGGTGAGCAGGCTCAGGGCTACGTTCGGCGTGCGATAGCGTGGATGCAGGCGGGCCACGCTGCGGAAGAACAGGCCGTCCTCGCCCATCACCTGGAGCACGCGGGCGCCGGAAACCAGGGTGATATTGCAGAAGCCGAGCGTTGAGATCGCGATACCGATGGCGATGATCTTCGCCCCGGCCGCACCGAACACGCGACTCATCACGTCGGCTGCCGGTGCCTTGCTCGCCGCCAGCCCGCTGTGGCCGAGTACGGCCAGGTAGGCGAAATTGGTCAGTACATAGGCGACGATCACCACCAGCATGCCAAGCACCAGGGCGCGGGGCAGGGTGTTCTGCGGCTCCTGTACTTCGCCGGCGAGGTTGTTGAGGTAGGTGAAGCCGCTGTACGCGAACAGCACCGGCAGCAGCGCGCCGGCGAAGCCCACGCCCGAGGTCAGCGCGTCGGGCGCCAGTGCCTGTGAGCTGCCGGTACCGGCGAAAGCCAGGCCGGTAACGACCAGCACGGCCACCGCGAGCAGCTTCAGCAGGGCGAAGACGTTCTGGATCTGCGCGCCGAGCTTGATGCCGAACAGGTTGATCCCGACGACGAAGACCAGCGCACCGACGGTCAGCGGCTTGGTCAGCGTCGCCGGCAGGTCGAAGGCCGAGGTCGCGTAGCTGGCGAAGATCGTCGCCACCGCGGCGGCGCTGCCCGAATAGATCACCAGCAGCATGGTCCAGCCGAACAGGAAACCCGGCAACTGGCCAAAGGCCTCGCGCAGGTAGACGTAGCTGCCGCCCGCCTGGGGTCGCCGTGCGCCGAGTTCGGCATAACAGAGCGCACCGATCAGGGTCAGCAAGCCACCGGCCACCCACAGCGAGAGCAGGACCAGTCCCGACTCGGTACGCTGCGCGGCAATGCCCGGATTAAGGAAAATACCGCCGCCAATGATGCCGCCGACCACGACCAGGGCGGCATCCATGAGCGTAAGACGACGGACATAGCCGCCTGAAGGATTGGGCGATGACATGCGGTGGGCTCGGATGGACGAGGGCGCAGCATGGCGGGGGCGGGCGGGTCAGGGCAAGTCCGGTCGCGTAGCCGCGGAACCGCTGCTCCATGCGTTTGTCTGCCGGCACATGCACGACGAATGATCGATAACTGCAATCGCTGGGGCCGCCCGGCAGGCGAGGATGTGCCGTCGGGTCGTTCGACGTCGACCCGGCCCGGCGACATCCCCAAAGGAATCGACATGAAGATCACACCCGTGACACCGGCGAACCCCCCTTTTCCAACGGCCGGCGATACGCCGGATGACAAACCACCTACCCGCATCGGCAGCGACTTTGTTTCCGCAGGCAATATCCCTTTGAAGACACGGGTGCTTGCCGCGTTGGGCAATGACAAGGCCAGAATCGCCCTGGCAACGCTGCGCGGAGATGTCGGGAGACTCGAAGCCCTTCACCGGCAGGCGACGGCGAAATATGACGCCGCTTGTATGAAGCTTGTCAGGAAAAGCGACGATGTGACCGCGGCCACGGCCAGGGAAAATACGCTGCGTGGGTACGATCGCAGCACGCCCCTGCAGTATCGTTCGCAGAAATACCACAACGAAAACGTGGCCCGACATGAGGATGCACTTGGCGCTGTCCGGATAGCCCAACGAAAAGTGAAAGACCAGTCGAACTCCGTCGAGCGATATTTCGACCGCGTGGCGATGACGTTCCAGGCTATCCGCAACCTGGAGGGCGGCGACAGCACAGTGGGTTAGTCGCTGATCGCGCATCCAGCAACCCGGGACCGCGCCATGCGTTACGATCACCAGGCAGACAAGCCCGCACCGCACCGCAAAGGCGATACCTATGGAAAGGCCTCCCATTCGACTGCGCTCCGCGCTCAACCACTTCATCTCCAGCGAATCGGCGGGCGGCATCTGCCTGATGGTGGCCGCCGCACTGGCCCTGATCGTGGCCAATTCGCCGCTGGCGGAGACCTATTTCGCCGTGCTGCATGCCTATGCCGGTGGGCTGAGCGTCCTGCACTGGATCAACGACGGCTTGATGGCGATCTTCTTCGTCTTCGTCGGCCTGGAGATCAAAAGGGAATTCCTCGAGGGCGCTCTGGCGACCTGGTATCGCCGTGCCTTGCCGGGCATAGCCGCGCTGGGCGGGGTGGTTGTGCCGGCCCTGATCTACGTGGCATTCAACATCGGTCATCCGGCCGCGCTGCGCGGCTGGGCGATCCCGACCGCCACCGATATCGCTTTCGCGCTGGGCATCCTCGCCCTGCTAGGTTCGCGCGTACCGCCGTCGCTGAAGATCTTCCTCACCGCGCTGGCGATCATCGACGACCTGGCCGCGGTGGCGATCATCGCGGTGTTCTACACCAGCGATATCTCCCTGCCGGCACTGGCCGGCGCCGCAGCGACGACCGTCGTGCTGTTCGCCCTGAACCGTTTCGGCGTGAAGTCCCTGCTGGTCTACCTGGCCGTCGGCGCGGTGCTGTGGGTGTTCGTGCTGAAGTCCGGCATCCACGCGACCGTGGCTGGCGTGGTGCTGGCGCTGGCGATTCCGCGTGCGCCCAAAGGCGTGCGCATGGTGGAAGCCAATTCGCCGCTTCTGAAGCTTGAGCACGCGCTCGCACCATGGGTCGGGTTCCTGATCTTGCCGGTATTTGGCTTCGCCAATGCCGGCGTGTCCTTTGCCGGAGTGACCTTGGGTGACCTCATGCATCCGCTGACGCTCGGCGTCGCCCTGGGCCTGCTCCTCGGCAAGCAGATCGGTGTCTTCGGCGCGGGCTGGCTTGCGATCCGCTTCGACCTGGCCGAAATGCCGCAGGGTGCCAACTGGCGGCAGTTGTACGGTGTCGCCCTGCTCTGCGGCCTGGGCTTCACCATGAGCCTGTTCATCGGTTTGCTGGCCTTCGACGACCCGCATCTGCAGGACACGGTCAAGCTCGGCGTGCTGGGCGGGTCCGCGCTGGCCGCGCTGGCCGGGATCCTGGTGCTGCGCGGCGGGAAGAAGAAGGCCGCCGCATGAGCCGGCTGCCGTTGCGTTTTCCCTGATGCGGCGCAACACTGCGGGTTTATTTGTCCCCCGGCACCGATCCCCGTGACTGCATTCGAATTCGAGTCCTTGCCCGCCAACGCCCCATGGATCGTCATGAAGTTCGGTGGCACCAGCGTCGCCACGGCGGCGCGCTGGCGCAACATCCTTGAGCTGGCCGCTTCGCGCCGGGCCGAAGGCGCCCGCGTGCTGGTCGTTGTCTCGGCGCTGTCCGGGATCACCGACGGGCTAAAACAGCTGTGCACGCACGCCGAGGCGGTACGCCGGACCGAGGCGGCCCGGGCGCTCAGCGACCGGCACCATGCCCTGCTCGCGGAGATGGCGCTGGCGATGCCCGAAACACTCGGCGCACGTCTTGGCGATCTCGCCGAGCTGGCGCTCGACGGTCCGTCGACACTTGGCGAACTGGCCTGGCAGGCCCAGGTCCAGGCGCATGGCGAATTGATGTCGAGCGCGCTCGGTGCCGCTTTCCTGAGTGCGAGCGGCTTGCCGACCGCATGGCTGGACGCGCGCGACTGCCTCGCCTCGGTCGCCCTGCCAAACCAGAACGAGCGGACCCGTCTGCTTTCGGCGATGGTCGAGGCGCGCCCCGATCCCGTGCTCTGCGAACGGCTGGCCGCGCTCGGCGATGTGTTCATCACCCAGGGCTTTATCGCGCGCGATGCCGACCAGCGCACCGTACTGCTCGGTCGTGGCGGCTCGGATACCTCGGCGGCGTACTTCGGCGCGCTGCTGAATGCCTTGCGCGTCGAGATCTGGACCGACGTGGCCGGCATGTTCACCGCCAACCCGCGCCAGGTCGCCGGCGCGCGCCTGCTGCAGCGCCTGGACTACGAGGAGGCCCAGGAAATCGCCTCGACCGGGGCCAAGGTGCTGCACCCGCGCTGCCTGTCGCCGCTACGCGAACCGCGCGTGCCGCTGCTGATCAAGGACACCAACCGTCCGGAGCTCGAAGGCACCGAAATCGGCCCGGAAGTGCGCGAGCATGCGCCGAGCATCAAGGCGATCAGTGCGCGCAAGAACATCACCCTGATCTCGATGGAATCGATCGGCATGTGGCAGCAGGTCGGCTTCCTCGCCGACGTGTTCACTGCGTTCAAGCGCCATGGACTGTCGGTCGACCTGATCAGCTCGGCCGAGACCAACGTCACGGTGTCGCTCGATCCTACCGAGAACCTGCTCGATTCGGACGCCGTCGCCGCGCTCGCCGCCGACCTGGCCAAGGTCTGCCGGGTCAAGGTGATCGCGCCCTGCGCGGCGATCACCCTGGTCGGGCGTGGCATGCGTTCGATGTTGCACAAGCTGTCCGGCGTGCTCGCCGAGTTCGGCCAGTTGCGCGTGCACCTGATCTCGCAGTCGTCGAACAACCTCAACCTGACCTTCGTGGTCGACGAGGACGTGGTCGACGACATGCTGCCGCGCCTGCATGAACTGCTGATCGGCGCCGGCGCCTTGCGCACCGACGACTCGGTGCTGTTCGGCGCGAGCTGGCAGGCGCTGTACGGCAGCGGCGACGCGGTACGGCCGGCTGCCGCATGGTGGCAGTACGAGCGAGCGCCGCTGCTCGCGCTTGCCGACGAGCGTACGCCGCGCTACGTCTACCACCTGCCGACGGTTCGCACCCAGGCGCGCCGGCTGAAGGCATTGGGCGCGGTCGATCGGGTGCACTATGCGGTCAAGGCGAACACGCATACGGGCATCCTTGCCGCGCTTGCCGAAGAGGGCATGGCCTTCGAATGTGTTTCGCCGGGCGAGCTGGCGGCGGTCTCCGCCGCGGTTCCTGACACCGTGCCGTTGCTGTTCACGCCGAACTTCGCCTCGCGTCGCGACTTTGTCGCCGCGCTGGCAACACGCGCCACGATCACCATCGACGCCTTGCACCCGATCGAGCATTGGGCCGAACTGTTCGCCGGTCGCGAGCTGATGCTGCGCGTCGACCTCGGACGCGGCCTCGGCCATCACGACAAGGTGCGTACCGGCGGCATCGGCAGCAAGTTCGGCCTGCCGATCGAACAGATCGATACCTTCCTCAAGCTCGCCGATGCCGCCGGCGCGCGCGTGATCGGCCTGCACGCGCACCTGGGCTCGGGCATCCTCGATGCGGCGCACTGGGGCGAGGTTTATGCCCAGCTGGCCGCGCTGGCCGAACGCATCGGCAGCATCTCCGTCCTCAATATCGGTGGCGGCCTCGGCGTGCCCTCGCATCCGGGCGAGACGCCGCTGGACATGGTCGCGCTGGACCGCGTGTTGACCTCGGTACGCCAGAGCTACCCGCAGTTCGCCCTGTGGATCGAACCGGGCCGGTACCTGGTGGCCGACGCCGGCGTGCTGCTGGCGAAGGTGACCCAGGAGAAGAACAAGGGTTCGGGCGTGCGTTACCTTGGCCTGGACACCGGCATGAACAGCCTGATCCGGCCTGCGCTGTACGATGCCTACCATGAGATCGCCAACCTGAGCCGCTTCGATGTGCCAGCCACCACGATGTACCAGGTGGTCGGTCCCATCTGCGAGTCCGGCGACGTGCTCGGTTCCGACCGGCGATTGCCCGAATCGTATGAGGATGATGTGATCCTGATCGCCCAGGGCGGCGCCTATGGCGCGGTCATGGCCTCGCCGTACAACCTGCGCGATGCCGCCGACGAGGTGCTGCTGCCATGAGCGAACCGATGGATCCCCGCCAGTCGCAGAGCTTCCGTTTCGTCCGCCACGGTTACGCCGATGGCGTCGTCGAACTGGTCTATGCCTTCGACGACGGCGTCGAACTGATCGAGCGCGTGAGCTTTCCCGACGCACCGGCCCTGCCGGCGGAGCGACGCGAAGCCTTCGACGCGGCACTGTCCCTGCTGCACCTGGTCGCCGGTGTCAGCTACTACAAGGCCGGCATCCCACCGACGATCGTTGTCGCGGGGGCGATGCCGGATGACGCGACCGCGGACCTGCTCGATGCGCTGTACCTGCACGGGCTTGCCGAATTCGCCTATCGCAATCGCCTCGACCTGCGCGGCCGCATCCATTTTCCGCGCCAGGGCACGACGCGAAAGGCAGCGGCGATCGGCCTGCCGAAGCGGTCGCTGGTACCGATCGGTGGCGGCAAGGATTCGGTCGTGGCGGTCGAGGCCCTGAAATCGATCGAGGCCGAGGCCACGGCGGTCTGGGTGGGCAACTCGCCGCTGATTGCCGCCTGCGCCGAACGTACCGGCCTGCCGACGCTGAACATCTCGCGCGTGCTCGCACCGGGCCTGTTCGAACTGAACCGGCTTGGCGCGTGGAACGGGCACCTCCCGGTGACCGCGATCAATTCGGTGATCCTCGCGGTCGCGGCGATCCTCTACGGTTATGACAGCATCGTCTTCGCCAACGAACGCTCGGCCTCGGTGGCAACGCTCGAATACGAAGGGCAGGAGATCAACCACCAGTGGAGCAAGGGCTACGCGTTCGAGCGGACCTTGCACGATTACCTGCATAGCCACGTCGCCGCCGACCTCGACTACTGCTCGCTGCTGCGCCCGTATGCGGAACTGGCGGTGACCAGCGCGTTCGCCCGGCTCGGTCATGCCTATTTCGACGTGTTCTCCAGTTGCAACCGCAACTTCCGCATCCTCGGCCCGAAGCCGGCCGACCGCTGGTGCGGGCAATGCCCGAAATGCCATTTCGTCTTCCTCGCGCTGGCCCCCTTCATGCCCAAGCCGCGCCTGGTCGCCCTGTTCGGCCGCAACCTGCTCGATGACGAAACGCAGTCGGATGGTTTTGACGCGCTGCTCGAGTACCGCGATCACAAGCCGTTCGAGTGCGTCGGTGAAGGTGCCGAGGCACGCGCCGCGATGTTCGCCCTGAGCGAACGGCCCGAATGGCGCGAAGACGCGCTGATCGACCGCTTCCGCCGCGAAATCCTGCCGCAGTTGCCGGACACCGAGCTCGCCCTCGAGCCCTGGCTGGTCGCCGGTGCCTCGCACCTGGTGCCGGTGCGCCTGCACGGAGCGCTGGATGCATTGGGCTGATCTTCCCGGCAAGCGCATCGCGGTCTGGGGCTTTGGCCGCGAAGGGCGGGCAGCACTGGCGGCGTTGCGCCGCCATGTCGGTGGCGATCTCACCTTGTTCTGCAGTGCCGATGAGTCGGCCGAGGCACGCGCCTTCGACCCCGCACTGAACGTGCGGGTCGGCATGCCCGACGGCAATGCGCTGGCGGCATTCGACCTGGTCGTGAAGTCGCCGGGCATTTCCGCTTACAAGCCCGAGCTGATCGACGCGCAATCGCGCGGCACGCGCTTCACGTCGGGCACCGCCCTCTGGTTCGCCGGCCACGCCGGTGCGCGCAGCGTCGCGGTGACCGGGACGAAGGGCAAGAGCACGACCAGCGCATTGATCGCGCACCTGGCACGCAGCCTCGGTGTGCGCACCGCGCTGGCGGGAAATATCGGCCTGCCCCTGCTCGAACTGGACGAAGCCGAGGCGGAACTCTGGGTCATCGAGCTGTCGAGTTTCCAGACCGCCGAGGCGGCCGATGTCGATCTCGGCGTGGTCACCAGCCTGTACGAGGAACACCTCGACTGGCACGGCTCACGCGAACGCTATGTCGCCGACAAGCTGAAGCTCGCCGATGTGTCCCGGCGCCTGCTGGTCAATGCGGGGCAGGCCAGCCTGTTGGCGGCGACCGCCGCGCATCCGGCGCGAACCGTGTTCGGCGACACCTCGGGCTGGCACGTCGTCGACGGCTGGATCGCGCGTGGCGAAGAACGCCTCGCCGAAGCCTCCGCGCTCGCCGCACCCGGTCTGCACAACGCGATCAATGCCTGCGCCGCGCTGGCCGCGCTGGACTTGCTGGGTTACGACGCACGCGCCGCGATTCCGGCGTTGGCCAGCTTCCGCCCCTTGCCGCATCGTCTGCAGCCGCTCGGCGAACGCGATGGCCTGACCTGGGTCAACGATTCGATCAGCACCACGCCGCTGGCGACACTGGCCGCATTGGAAAGCCTGCGCGGCCAGGACATCGCCCTGATCGTCGGCGGGCATGACCGCGGTCTGGACTGGAGTGCCTTCGTCGATGCCATGGAATACCTGCCGCCCAAGGCGATCATCTGCCAGGGTGCGAACGGGCATCGCATCGCCGAGGCCCTGGTCGATGCCGATGTCGCCGGTGTCGAGCGCGCGGCCAACCTTGCCGAAGCAGTCGCCATCGCGCGTGTTCGCCTCGACGGCCATGGCTGCGTACTGATGTCGCCAGGCGCGCCCAGCTTCGACCAGTTCCACGACTACGCCGAGCGCGGCCGCTACTTCGCCGACCTCGCCGGCTTCGACGGCCACGCCATCACCGGCATCGAAGGCTTGGGTATCCTGTAGAGGCACTGCAGGAGGGAGGTTTTTGTGGGAGCGAACCCTGTTCGCGAGTCCTTTGAGGCCGTGACTCCCCCGGTCGCCAGCTCTGGAGAGTTACAGCTCCAAAGGACTCGCGAACAGGGTTCGCTCCCACAGAACTCTTGCGATCCTGAACGATGGGGAGATGCCGGGAGGTTCGCGGTTGCATGGCGCAAGCCCCAGGCGCAGCATCGGGGGCAGGCCATCCCCGAGGTCCACCACCATGTCCAGGCTATTCCTGCTTCCCCTGGTCGCCGCCATGGCGACCTTCGCCGTCCATGCCCAGTCCGCGACCCCTACGCAGACGGAGCAGAAGCCGCAGACCGACAAAGCCGCACCCGCCGACCACGCGCTTTCCGATCGCAACTGCGTGACCGACACCGGCAGCATGATCCGCTCGACCAAGCCACGCTGCCTGCCGGTCAACGGTCACAGCTACAGCCAGGAAGACATCCGGCGCACCGGGCAGACCGAGCTCGGCCCGGCCCTGCAGCAACTCGATCCCAGCGTGACCGTGCATGGCCGCTGATTATTTCTCGTAGCGATAGTTCAGGCTTGCACGGTTGAAGTCGGTGGCGTTCTGCGCCTCGAAATTCCAGCGATGGTTGAACAGGTAGCGCAGGGTGATCACCTGTCCCGGCTCGAACAGGCCGACGCCGTAGCTCAGGTACAGCTTCGGCGACAGGTACTTGCCGACCGTGAACGCCGACGTGCCGCCGAGGGCGTCGTTGTTCGACACGCCGATATCGTCGATGCCGATCTTGCTGCCGACGCTCTTGGCCAGCAGGTCGCCGGCGGCCGAGCCCAGCGCCTGCGCCGCGGCGCCGACCATATTGCCTTCGCCACCTTTCACTTGTGACAAGGGCTTGCCGGTCACCAGATACGACAGGGCGTCGGATTGCTCCATCACCGGGTTGGAAAACACGGTCAGGATCGGGCGCGCCGCGGTACCGGAAACATAGAGGCCGACTTTCTGCCCGTCGCTGATCGTGGCGTTCGGATTGAGCGTTCGCGCGGCGCGGATATTCAGGCCGGGATTGTCGATCGGCGTGCCGGCGAACAGCAGCTGGCCCTGCTCGATATTCAGGTCCTGCCCATAAGCCTTGTACGTGCCGTCCACGCGGATCTGGCCCTGGCCCGTGGTCACGCGGCCGGGACGCTCGCGCACATCGAGTTGCCCGCTGATGCGGCCGTCCAGCCCGAAGCCGACCAGGTGCGTTTTCTTGCCCAGGTCGACACTGATGTCGGCGGTCAGCGGCAGCGCGGATCCGGCCTGCTGTTGTTGTTTCTCATCGACGACGACCACATCGGAGGAGGCCTTGTTGGCACCGGCACCGGGAAGCTTGGATACGTCGACATCGGCGCTGTCCAGGGTGAGCTTGCCGGTGATGTCGATACCGTCGGCGTTGTGCTTGACGGTCATGTCCGGCGAGATAACCACCTTGGCCGAAGGTATGTCCGCGGCGAGGAACTGGTTGCCGCCGATATGCAGTTCGGTGGCGGCGCCTTCGCCTATACCGGCGACACCGGCGACCGCGAGCTGGCCTTCGCCCGAATGCAGCTGGCCGTCGATGCGGAAGGTCTTCGCGTCGGAGGTGGTGACGACGACGCGGCCGTCATGCAACTTCAGGCCCGCGCTCGGTACTTCGGCGGCGAAGCCGGCCAGCACGGCCTGACCGGTCACCGCCGGTGTCGCCACGGTACCGGCGAGGCCGAAGTTCGCATCGAGCGAACCCTTGACCTCGGCGACTTCGGCGGTGAAAAGTTCGACGAAGGCAAGGTTCTTCAGGTGCATGCGCACCTGTCCGCTGAGCGCCTGCGCCGCGCCGGTGATGCCGACGTCGGCATCGAGCGTGCCACCGTCATTCAACCCCGCGCGTACCGTGATGCGCTGGTTCTCGGGTGACAACTGCGCATTGCCGACCAGGTTGTCGTAGACCAGCAGCGGCTGGTCGGGACGATCGGTGTAGGCGATCGAACCGTGCGTCGAAGTGATGCTGGCCTGGCCGGTCAGCGCACCGGCCGCGGTACGACGGACCGTGCCGTCCCCTTCGAGGATGCCCTCGGCGCGCACGGGCATGTCGGTCGAGCCTGCCGCCGTGGCAAGCAGGGCAAGCGGCATGCGCCGCAGCCGGTACGAGGCATCGAGGTTCCCGGCCTTGTCCTGCTTCGCGGCGACGCACAGCGATGGATCGCCAGCGGTCAGGCACAGCTCCGAGAGGCTGGCCGCGCCTTCGTTCCACGACAGCTGCGAGGCTTGTTGCAGGCGCCAGCGCGGCAGACCTTTCAGGTCGATGTTCAGGGTCGACAGCGTGCCGTTCCACGCTTGTCCCTTGAGCCCGCCGGTGAGCGCGAGCGCCGTGGACAACTCGGGGCCATTGGCGTCGAGGTTCAGCTGGTGGCTCTGCGCCGTACCGTTGGCGTGCAGGCGGATATGGTCGAACGGCATACCAGCTACCGTCGCACCGCCGGTGTCCAGGTCGAACCGGCCACCGGGCTTGCTGATATCGGGCACATCGGCAGCAAGTTGCATCTGGTCGATCTTCTGCCCGGCATAGACGACATTCTGGCCTTGCAGGTTGCCTTTGACGGCCAGGGCGGGCCACAGGCCATGGACGTCGAAACGGCCTTCCAGGCGGCCGCCCGCATCGGGCAGCCAGTCGCCCAGCGAGGCGATGGAAAGCACGAGGTCGGCGTCGTTGCTGCTGTCGCCGCGCGCTTCCAGCTTGACCGTGCTGGCGCCTGAGGCGAGATCGAGCGTACCGTTGACGACCCGGTTGGGCTTCAGCGTGAGCTTGCCGTTGCCGCGCAGCGGGCGCTTGCGCAGGTTGCCCTCGAGCTTGCGCAGGTCGAGCGTGGCTTGCGGACCCTGCTTCGCCAGGACGCCGTCGGTGGCCAGGTCGAAGTCGAGCGAACCGCTCCAGTCGGCAAGCAGCTGTCCCGGATCGAGCTTTTGCGCATTGGTTTCCAGTTGCCAAGCCATGCTCTGATCGGGGATTTGCGGATCGAGGGTCAGCGTGCCCTTCGCCTGCATGCCACCAGCGGCCTGTTGCAGATCGAGTGAGTGCAGGGTGATCAGCTGCGGCGTGCCGTCGAGGTCGAGCGCGAGTTTGGCCAGGCGTCCGGGCGGGCCGACGTCGACCTTGCCGTCGACGTGGTATTGCTCGGCGCTGCCGCGGAACGTGACGGCGCCCTGGCTGGCCAGGTCCTGGCCGGCGAGATCTGCCGGCAGCAAAAGATCCTGCCAGGCGAGCTTGAGGTCGGCGTCGATCGGCTTCGCGTCGAGCGAAACGACGCCGCTGGCTTTCACCGAGCCCTTGATCTGCTTCGAGCCCAGGCTGAGTTCGTCGATGGTGAGCTTGCCGTAGTCGTGCTCGAAACGGGCCTTGATCGGCGTGAGCAGGAAGTCGTAATCGTTGAGACCGACGCCGCCGCTGAGGTCGGCGCCGTAGCGATCGCCATTGCCTTTGAGGGAGAGTCCCAGTGACTTCAGCGAACCCTCGCCGAGCAGCGGCTTGGGATCGAAACGCGGAGCGTCGATGCGTCCGGTCCAGGTGAAGTTGCCACTTTGCACCAGGTCGACATCGAGCGTGGCCAGCATCGGCAGGGTGATCTTCGCCTCGACATGGGCTTTGACCCCGTCGCTGTGCGCTTCGATGCTGGCCGCATAGTCGACCTCGCCGATCTTCCAGGCGACATCGGCCTTGCCGTTGCCGCGATAGTCCTTGCCGATCGCCAGCGTGCCGCGAAGATCGGCATGGCCGTCCGGCGCGCGCAGTGCCAGCTTGCCGAGTTCGATACCCTTGCCCGTCCACGAGCCGGCGAGGTCGAGCGTGTTCGATGCGAAGAGGGGCTTGCCATCCTGCACGATGGTGACGTGGCCGACATGCACGCGATCGAGCACCATGTCGATCGGCGCCTCCAGCGTGATCGGACCGGAAGGCTCCGTATCCGGCTGGCTCTTCGGCAGGGCGACATCCACACCGTCGACATCGAGGTCGAGGACATGCGCGCGCCTGCGCAGCAAGGGCCACAGGCGCAGGTCCAGATGCGCCCTGGCCACCTTGACCTCCATGCCCTTGCCGTCGGCATAGCGGATCCCGGACAGGTCCAGCGGACCGGCCAGACGTCCGTCAGCCTGCTGCACGGTGAGCGCGCCGCCGGTGAAGCCGCTGGCGCGGGCAAGGGCGAAGCGCAATCCCGGCGCGCTGCCGAGCAGCCACCACGCACCCAGCACGACGACCAGCGACAGGGCGGCGATACCGATGGCGATGCGGATCATCCATTTCATAGGCGTGCTCCTCCATGAGCGACAGGTGGCATGTTCATGCTCATAGGTCAGGCCCGATCACCAGGTGCAACTGCACGCCGTGCTCGTCCTTGTTGTGCACGGGCACGCCGAGGTCGACGCGGATCATCCCGACCGGCGAGAGCCAGCGTACGCCAAGGCCGGCGCCGATCTTCGGCCGGTAATCGGTGCCGGCGAAGGCATTGCCGGCGTCGACGAAGGCGGCCATGCCCCAGTTGCGGGTGAAGTAATGCTCGACCTCGGTGCTGCCGACCAGCAGGTTGGGTCCACCGATGACGCGGTCGTAGGCGTTCTTCGGGCCGATGCTTTCATAGCCGTAGCCGCGCACGGAACGGTCGCCGCCGGCGAAGAAACGCAGCTGCGGTGGCAGGTCGTCGAAGTCGTTGGTCTTGGTGTAGCCAGCGGTACCGCGCAGGATCCACCGGTTGTTACCGGCAAAGGCGCGGATCCACTTCGCGTCGGCGGTGAGCTGGCTGAAATTCGCATCGGACAACAGATTGCCCACCGTGCTGCGCGCGGCCAGGGTGATCGACCACCCGCGGCGCACGAAGGTCGGGTTGTCGCCGGATTTGCGCGACAGCGATATCTCCGGGTAAACCAGGGTGCTCTGGCCGTGGTCGAGGCCCACCGTCGTGTCCGGCTCGCCGCCTTTCTGGCCGACGGTAAAGGTGCCGGACAAGGCGTGCACGCCGATCGTGCGTGTCCAGCCATACCAGAGCCGGGTTTCGTTGGCGACCAGTTCGAAGGTGCGCGACTTGGAGGTATCGGTATTCGAGTCGCGGTAGTTGGCGCCGAAATTGAAGCTGCGCTGGTTCGTGCCCGGCATCGGTATCGTGTACAGCGTGGACACCGTCTTCAGGTTCTGCGCGAGCACCAGCTCGTTCTTCCACTTGTGGCCGCGGTCGTTGACCCAGCGCTTCTCGATGCCGCCACGCACGCCGACGCCGGTGTCGGTGCCGACGAAGGGGCCGCCGGTATAAATGGTGCGTTTGGCCGGCGCGAGTTCGATATTGATGTCGACCACGCCGTCCCTGGCATCGTCCACGTCGGGGATGACGTTGACCACGGAGAAGTAATCCGCGCCGTTCAAGGCCTGCTGCAATTGTAACAACTGGTCCTGGGCGAAGTAGTCGCCCGATTTGAACGGCAGGTAGCGGTCGAGGAACTCCTCACGGAACTGCGAGCCCTTGAAGCGCACATGGCCGAAGCGATAGCGCTTGCCCGCGGTCCAGGCCAGCTCGATGGTGGCCTTGCGCTCGGCGCGGTTCACCTCGACGCGATGGGTGACCAGCTTGGCGTCGAGGAAGCCGGTGGCGGTGAGTGCGGCGCCGATCGCGTCGCGCGAGGCGTCGTATTGACCGTCGTTGAGCGGCTTGTCCTTCGCAGCCTGCATGGCGCGAACAGTGCGGCGCACCTGCGGCAATTTTGCGGCGGCGTCGTCCAGCGCGATGTTCACCGCGGTGACGATCACCGGTTCGCCGGGTGTCACATGGAGGACGACGCGCCAGTCCTTGCCGACCTGCTGCAGGTCGCCATCGACCTTGGCCTCGTAATAGCCGTAGGGGCGCAGGGCGTCTTTCGCCTGGTCGGGCGCCTTGTCATACAGGCGGCGCGCCTGCGCGGCGCTCAGGTCGCGCGTGGTGTACTGGCTGAGCTCGACGGAAGAGAGGATCGCGCCCTTCATGGCATCGTCCACGCCGTCCACGACGAGCTGGACACCCGCATGCGCCCATGCCGATAGCAACAGCAGGGGCAGGGCCAGCAATCCTCGGCGTCGGCTAATTCGGCGCATACATCCTGTTCCGTTCGTGAGTCATCCCCCGGGGCAGGGGACGCTGGCATGGACTCCGTCCATGTCGCGCCCGCCGTCAATAAACTGGCGGGCGCCGCTAAGTTAGCGCCTGAAGGCGGGAAGGTCACTAACCAACTTGTGAAAACCGTTCAGCCGGCTTCGTCACCCGCACGATGCGCGATCCATGCGCCGACCAGGGCCGATACGTAGGGAATCGACTGTGCGGCAAGGATCGCCATCCACAATGTGCCCTCGATATAGGTCGTGCCGTAGGCCTTGCCCATGCCGATCACGGCGAGACCGAGGGCGAGGGCCATCAGGCCTTCCTCGCGCACCGGCGCGAAGGCGGCGAAGTTGCTGCCGCCCAGGCGCCGGCTCTTCGCGGTGACCACGAAGGCGGTTTTCTCGCGGGTCAGGCCATGCAGGATGCCGCGCGCGATCGCATGCGACAGGCCCATGCTGGCCAGCGAAGCCATCAGGGTATCGCGCCAGCTGCACGGGACGCGCGCACGGTAAAGCACGATGCCGAAGATCGCCTTGGCGAAGAAGAAGCCGATCACCGGGATCAGGAACAACTGCATCGGCAGGTTGAAGATCTGCGGGAAGGCGATCATGCCGGCGGTCCAGAAAATCGCCATCATGGTGAAGATCAGGTGCAGCGCATCGGCGAACCAGCTGAACCAGCCGGTGAGGAAGTGGAAGCGCTGGCCGGCGGTCAGCGGGCCACGCCGCGTCATCCAGCGCCAGCGACCCTTCAGGATCTGCATCGCGCCGAAGGCCCAGCGGTAACGCTGGCTCTTGTATGCCTTGAAGTCGGCCGGGGTCAGGCCCTTGCCCATCAATTCATCGACGTAGACCAGCTCGTAGCCTGCATGCATCAGGCGCAGACCGAGTTCGGCGTCCTCGCAGATGGTCCA
Organism: Luteibacter sp.; assembly: GCA_036009745.1. GTDB lineage: Bacteria > Pseudomonadota > Gammaproteobacteria > Xanthomonadales > Rhodanobacteraceae > Luteibacter. The sequence goes on from DASYLE010000014.1 coordinate 38,672, forward strand.
TTCCGACCAGCCGCCGGTGCCTTCCAGCGCCGACCGCCTGACCATGGTCATGGTGCCGTGCTGGATGATCGCGTTGCGCTCGTTGCGATGGTGCATGCCGATGCGGAAGAAACCGTCGTATTCCCAGGCGGTCATCCGGCGGAAGGTGTTGTTCTCGAATTCGCGGTGCGCCTGCGGGCACTGCACCACGGCGACCTTGCTGTCGTGGAAATAGCCGGTAAGGCCGGCCAGCCAGTCCGCGCGGACCTCGTAGTCGGCATCGATCACGGCGACGACCTCGGCGCGCGGATCGGTCTCGGTCAGGCCGAAATTGAGCGCGCCGGCCTTGTAGCCGGGCCACGGTTCCAGATGGAAGAAGCGGAAGCGCGAGCCGAGCTTCGCGCAGTATTCCTCGATCGGCTTCCAGACCGCCGGATCCTTGGTGTTGTTGTCCAGCACCAGCACTTCGAAGTTGGCGTAATCCAGCGCCGCCAGCGAATCGAGCGTGATCATCACCATTTCCGGCGGCTCGTTATGGCACGCCAGGTGGATCGAGACGAAGGGCTGGCGCTCCGGCGGATCGTGCGGCAGCAGTTCGGCATGGCGCATCCAGCGGCGGCGCCAGAGCACTTCGGTGAACTCGAAGCCGTTGATCAGCAGGATCGACAGGATCGCGATCTGCGCCGGGAACAGCAGGATCAGCATCGCCCAGTCGAAGGGGCTGAGATAGAAATTGAAGGGCAGGGTCGCCGACCAGACGATCAGGCCACAGGCCAGCTGGATCAGGGCGAGGAAGAAGAACAGGCCGACCAGCTTGAAGCGCGCGAAGCGGCGCGCGAACAGCAGCATCGGCACGAAGGCCAGGAGCGACGCCGCCAGTGCCTTCCACGGCCAACTGGTGTCCTCGGTCACCGGGCCGGTGAACGGGAATTTCAACTGGCGATCGGCGTTGAACATGCCCCAGTAGGCGCCGGTGCGACCTTCGCCGAGGCCTTCCTTCCACGGCTGGTCAATCGCCTCGAGCACGTAATAGTCGATGTTTTCCTTGCGTGCGGCGTTGAACCACTCGCGCAGGAAGATCGCCTCGTTGGATACCGACGGGTAGGCGTACTCGAAGCGGTCGCCGTTGGACGGCCAGCCGATCTCGCCGACCACCACGTGCTTGTTCGGGTAGCGTTGCTGCAGGGTGTTGTAGCTGCCCAGGGTGTCGCCCAGGGCGTGCGGCCGGTCGATACCGTTCCAGTACGGGAACAAGTGCACGGTGATGAAGTCCACATGCTGCGCCAGCTCCGGGTACTTCATCCAGAGGTAGGTCGGCTCGGCGACGGATACCGGCTGGCTTACGGCGGCACGGACACGATCCACATAGGCGATGACCTGTTCGATCGGGAGATCGTTGCGAAACAGCACCTCGTTGCCGACGATTACCCGGGTGATCGTCTTCGGGTAGCGCCTGGCCTGCGCGATCAGCGCGTCGATCTCGCGTTCGTTGTTGTCGATGCGGCGGTCGATCAAGGCACCGGCCATCACGTCCAGGCCGTTCTTCTGGGCCAGGCGGATGACTTGCGGGTTCTCCAGCATCGAATAGGTGCGGATGCGATGCGAGTACTGCCCGATCAGGTGCAGGTCGCTGTCGATCTCGGCATCGGTCGACACATCGCCCTTCATCGGGTTCTGGTAGCGCTGGTAGGCACTGAAGGCAAAGCCGCCGATCTGGCCATGCCAGTCGTCGGGGCCGTGCGGCATGTTGCCCAGGAACCACAATCCGAAATTCAGGCCAGCGACCACGATGGCCAGCAGCAGCGCTGATAGGAAGGGATGACGTGGCTCGGTCGTGGTTGCGGCGCTCAAAACTGGTCCCGGACCCAATGGCCCCCCAAGATAACCGGGAGAGCTTAACGAAGCGTTGCCATTGGCTCAACGCATGGACGCAAATCCGGTCAGGCCCAACTCAGCGACACCCCTGGCCCGGCGTGCCCATCGGCCTGTTTACAGGCACTAAGCGTCGCCTTAGGAGGCTTCCATTACACTTTCGCGTCATTCGTCGAGAAAACCCCAAGCATGCGCAAGCTGACCCTGCGGTTCCTGGTAGCCGCGTTCCTGCTGCTGACCCTTTGCCGGCTGGCGTTCTCGCTCTGGCAATGGTCGCGGGTCGGCCCGGTCGATGGCCTGTGGCCCATCCTGTCCGGCGGCCTGCGCATCGACGCCAGCCTGCTGGCCATGGCCGTGGCCCTGCCCGCCGTGCTCTCGCCCTGGTTCGGCCACCGCCCGCTGGCGGTCCGGCTGACCTCGTGGTGGTACAAGCTGATGTGGTTCCTGCTGGTGCTGCTCGAGGTGGCGACCCCGCAGTTCATCATCGAGTACGACACCCGGCCCAACCGCCTCTTCGTCGAGTACCTGGTCAACCCGGTCGAGGTCTCCTCGATGCTCTGGCATGGCTACAAGGCCGTGCTGGCGGTCAGCCTGGTCCTCCTGGTGCTGGCCGTATGGCTGGGCCAGAAGCTGTTCTCGCCCCGCCTGCGCGACCTGCGCATGCGCTGGATCTGGCGCCCGGTGTTCTCCATCGTGGCCTTCGCCGTGCTGTTCCTGGCCGCGCGTGGCTCGACGGAACACCGTCCGATGAACTCGGCGACGGTCGCCTTCAGCGCCGATAGCATGGTCAATACGCTGCCGCTGAATTCCTTCTATAACGTCGCCAACGCCATCCTGGCGATGCAGAACGAGCGCAATGCCTCGGACATCTACGGCCATATGACCCCGGACGAGATGAACGCGATCGTCCGCCAGGCCGCCGGCCTCGAGGGTGCGCCGATCGATCCGCGCTACCCGAGCCTGCATAAACAGACCGCCAGCGTGACCCGGGCGAAACCGCTGAACCTGGTGATCATCATGGAGGAGAGCCTGGGCGCCCAGTACGTCGGCAGCCTCGGCGGACAGAACCTGACCCCGGAACTGGACAAGCTCGGCCGCGAAGGCTGGATGTTCGGCCGCGCCTATGCCACCGGCACCCGTTCGGTGCGTGGCCTGGAGGCGATCAACACCGGCTTCCTGCCGACCCCGGCCGAGGCGGTGCTGAAACTGCCGCGTTCGCAGCGCAATTTCTTCACCATCGCCCAGCTGCTCGGTGGCTTCGGCTACCACTCCCGCTTCGTCTATGGCGGCGAGGCGCATTTCGACAATATGCGCGGCTTCTTCCTCGGCAACGGCTTCAACGAGGTGGTCGACGGCTCATCCTTCGTCAAGCCGGCCTTTGTCGGTTCGTGGGGCGCCTCCGACGAGGACATGTTCAACGAACTGCACAAGCTGCTGATGGCCGACGGCGACAAGCCGAACTTCACCCTGGCCTTCAGCGTCTCCAACCACACGCCCTGGCAGTATCCGGAAGGGCGCATCGTGCCCGAGGGCAACCCGGCCAGCGTGGACAATACGGTGCGCTACTCGGACTGGGCGATCGGCCAGTTCTTCGCCCGCGCCAAACAGTCGCCGTACTGGCAGAACACGGTCTTCCTGATCGTCGCCGACCACGATTCGCGCGTCTTTGGCGCCAGCCTGGTCCCGGTCGAGCACTTCCATATCCCGGCCCTGATCCTCGGCGGCCAGGTCCAGCCGCGCCGCGACGAACGCATCGTCAGCCAGCTCGACATGGCGCCGACCCTGCTTTCGCTGATGGGCATCAGCAGCGAGCACCCGATGCTCGGCGCCGACCTCACCGTGCGCGATCCGGACCGGGCGATCATGCAATACGGCGACAACTACGGTTACATGAAGGGCGACAAGGTCCTGGTCCTGCTGCCGCACAAGCCTGCCCAGCAATTCAGCTACGACGGCAAGGTCACCCTGACCCCGACCGCGGTCGACCCCGCGCTGGCCCGCGAGGCGCTGGGGCATGCGCTGTGGCCGAGCTGGGCGTACCGCGAGGAGCGCTATCGCCTGCCTGAGCAAGTAAAGTAAGCGGCAATATATTGATTGTTATTTGCGCGTTTTGCATTTAATGATCAATATATTGTGATTTAAGCTTGCTTTGTTTCGTGCGTGCCGCGATCCTGCGGAAGCCTCCCCGGCCATATCCGCAGGTACGTCATGCCGAGTCTCGATCTAGCTACGCCCCACGAAATCGCCACGTTGCTCGGCGGTAACCTGCGCGCCCAGCGTCTGGCGCAAAACCTTCGGCAGGACGAGTTGGCGGCACGTGCTGGCGTGGCGGTCGGTACGGTGCGGAACCTGGAAGGCAAGGGCCAGGCATCGCTCGATTCACTCGTGCGGGTCGTGTCGTCGCTCGGCCTCGCCGCTGAGTTCGATGGTCTGTTCGCGCCAAGGATCAGGTCGATCGCCGCCATGGAGAAGGCCGCGTCGCCGCGCATGCGCGCACGTGCGCCGAGGCGATCATGAAAACGCTCACCGTGGTTTACAACGGCTGGGGCGAACACTGGCCTTTGGGGCAACTCGCCCATGATGGGCGCACCCTGCTTTTCGAATGGTCGCCGCAGGCATTGCGTGAAGGCCTGGAGCTGTCGCCGCTGCGGGTTCCGCTCGGCGCTGCGAGCTACGGCGAATTTCCCGGGCACCAGCAGCAGTTGCCTGGATTTATCGCCGACGCCCTGCCTGATGGCTGGGGCATCTCGCTCATGGACCGCTTGTTCCGCAAACGTGGTCTTGCCGCAGCGAACATCTCTCCATTGGATCGGTTGGCCTTTCTTGGCAACGGCGCGATGGGAGCGCTTTCATTCGAACCGGCCAATGTCGATCGCCTGCCGCCGGAAGAAGTGGAATTGCTTGCCCTGGCACGTGAGATGCGGGACGTCATGGCGGATACCAGCGAAAAAGCGCTTCTCCATCTCGCACTTATCGGCGGCTCGCCGCAGGGTACGCGACCGAAGGCGCTGTTGAATTTCGATGTTATCGATGGCGCCATGTCGACGGACGAAAACGCGCCCGGTGAGCCGTGGCTGGTCAAGTTCCACGCGGCCGACGAGCACAAGGAAGCCTCTGCGATCGAAGCCCTTTATGCCGACCTGGCGCGCGCTTGCGGACTGGATATGCCCGAATCGCGTTACTTCGACATCGACGGAAAGCTTGCCGCCTTTGGCGTCCGTCGTTTCGATCGCGAAGGCGGCTCGCGGGTTCCCATGCACACGTTGGCCGGCGCCCTTCATGCCGATTTCCGCATGACTTCGGTCGATTACACGACCTTGCTGCGATTGACCCGGCGCATGACCCACGACGAGCGCGACGTCGCCAGGGCCTACGCGCGTTGCGTCTTCAATGTTGTCTTCAACAATCGCGACGACCATCCGAAAAACATTTCCTTTCGGTTGGACGAACAGCGGCTCTGGCATCTGTCGCCGGCCTACGACCTGACTTTTTGTGAGGGACCAGGCGGCGAGCATCAGATGGATATCTGCGGCGAGGGTAGGGCTCCCACGCGCAGAGACCTGTTGCGGCTCGCCGAAGAGGGCGGCGTCGACCGTTTCTTCGCGGCCCGCGTCATCGAGGAGATTGCCGGGGTTGCCGGGGAATTCGCTGTTCGCGCCGACGCGTTTCCGATCAGGACGGCGACGACAAAGTCCCTGATTCGCCACATCGAGGCGAATCGTCGGAGGCTGCTCGCCTGAATCTCGAACTTTTCTATTTAAGCAACGAGCGCAGCATCCAGGCGGTCTTCTCATGTTCCTTCAGGCGGCCGGTAACCATGTCCGCGGTGCCTTCGTCGCCGCCGGCATCGGCGGCCTTGATGGTGTCGCGGGAGGTGGCGGCGGCGATTTCGTGGCCCTCGACCAGCTGGGCGACCATGTCCTTCCATTCCGGGACGCCGGCCTCTTCCTTGATCGAGGTCAGCTTGCCGAACTGGCTGTAGGAGCCCGGGGCCGGGATGTCGAGGATACGGATGCGCTCGGCGACCTCGTCGGCGGCGACCCACAGCTCGTTGTACTGGACCTCGAACATGGTGTGCAGGCTGTTGAACTGCGGGCCGGTGACGTTCCAGTGGAAGCTGTGGGTCTTCAGGTACAGCGAATAGGTGTCGGCCAGCAGCTTGGACAGGTGCTTGGCGATCGTTTCGCGATCTTTCTTGGCAATGCCGATGTCAATGGCCATGAGGTACTCCTGTGGTACGGAACAGGCCTTGAAGACTAGTCGGATGCCGTGACGGTTGGAAATGGACAGTTCCGATGCCATGCATAGGCTCAAGCTATCATTAGCGGTCCCATGAACGACACGACCCGCCAGGCGCACCCTCCGACCCCCGATCCCCGCCTGCGAAAGCTGCGCGAGGCGCTGGCGCATGTCAGCAGCCGCGATTTCGGCCGCCTGGTCGGGCGCTGGAAGACGCTGTCGCGCAAGGGCGCGGATGTCGCGAAGCTCGATGCGCTGGCGGCGGATATCGCCACCTCGGCGGCCCGCCGTGCGAAGCGCGTGGCGAACAAGCCACCGCTGCGACTGGACGAATCGCTGCCGATCACCGCGCGGGCCGAGGAAATCGTCAAGCTGATCCGCGAGCACCAGATCGTGGTGCTGGCCGGCGAGACCGGTTCGGGCAAGACCACCCAGTTGCCGAAGCTGTGCCTGGCCGCCGGTCGCGGCGAGGCGGGGTTGATCGGCTGCACCCAGCCGCGGCGACTGGCCGCGCGTTCGGTGGCCAACCGCGTCGCCGAGGAACTGGGCACCCAGATCGGGGACCTGGTCGGCTTCCAGGTCCGCTTCAGCGAAAAGGTCTCGGACAACGCCCTGGTCAAGTTCATGACCGACGGCATCCTGCTCGCCGAAACCCAGTCCGATCCGTGGCTGTCCAGCTACGACACGATCATCATCGACGAGGCGCACGAGCGCAGCCTCAATATCGATTTCCTGTTGGGGTACCTGAAGCGGCTGGCGGTGAAGCGGCCGGAACTGAAGATCATCGTCACCTCCGCGACCATCGATACCGCGCGCTTCGCCGAACACTTCGGCAACGCGCCGGTGGTCACCGTCGAGGGCCGGACCTATCCGGTCGAGGTGCGCTGGCGCCCACCCGATCGCAGCGATGCCAACCTGATCACCCAGCTTGGCGATGCGATCGACGAGATCACCCGCGACGATCCGCGCGGCGACGTGCTGGTCTTCCTGCCCGGCGAACGCGAGATCCGCGACGCGCATCTGGCGCTGTCGCGCCGACAGTACCGGGAAACCGAGATCCTGCCGTTGTACGCGCGACTCTCGGCCAACGACCAGGATCGCGTGTTCAAGCCGGGGCCGCGCCGTCGCGTGGTGCTGGCGACCAATGTCGCGGAGACCTCGCTGACCGTGCCGCGTATACGCTACGTGGTCGACTCCGGCACGGCACGGGTGAAGCGTTACAGCCAGCGCAGCCAGATCGAGCGCCTGCATATCGAGCCGATCTCGCAGGCCGCCGCCGACCAGCGCAAGGGCCGCTGCGGCCGCGTTGGCCCGGGCATCTGCTATCGCCTGTATGAGGAGGCCGAGTTCCTCTTGCGCCCGGCGTATACGGACCCGGAACTGCTGCGCTCCTCGCTGGCCAACGTGATCTTGCGCATGCTTTCGCTCGACCTCGGCGAAGTGGAGGATTTCCCCTTCCTCGAGGCGCCCGATCCGCGCGTGGTCGCCGATGGCCACCGGCGCCTGGCCGAAATCGGTGCGATCGACGAGCGCCAGAAGCTGACCACGATCGGCCGCACCCTGGCGCGCCTGCCGATCGACGTGCAACTGGCACGCATGCTGGTCGAGGCGAACGGGCTGGGCTGCCTGCGCGAACTGATCACCGTGGTCGCCTTCCTCAGCATCCAGGATCCGCGCGAACGCCCACCCGAATCGCGCGGCCAGGCCGATGCGGCGCATGCGCTGTTCGCCGACCCGAAGTCGGACGTGGTCGGTGTGCTGAACCTGTGGCGCGAATACCACACCGCCTCGGAAGACCTGACCCAGGCAAAGCTGCGCGACTGGTGTTCGCGGCATTTCCTGAGCTTCATGCGCATGCGCGAGTGGCGCGAACTGCATCGGCAGCTGTTGCTGGTGGTGCAGGATATCGGATGGAAACTGACGGCTGCCGCGGCCCTGGCCGGCACCACGCCCGCGGTTCGGGTCGAGACCCGTCGCGGACGCAGGACGCCGGAGGCGGACAAGAGCACGCCCGAGGCGACGAAGCCGAAAGCCGAGGGCGAGGCGCTGTACGAAGCGATCCACTGCAGCCTGCTCTCCGGCCTGCCGACCCAGCTCGGGCACAAGGACGACAAGGGCGTGTATCGCGGCACGCGCGAGCGGCGTTTCCAGCTGTTCCCCGGTTCGGCGGTAGCCAAGGCGCCACCCACCTGGGTCTTCGCCGCACAAATCATCGATATTGGCGGCCGCGTGTGGGGCATGATGAATGCCCGCGTCGAGCCGGCGTGGGTCGAAAGGCAGGCGGCGCATCTGCTCCGTGCCACCTGTCGCGATGCGCACTGGTCGCGCAAGCGCGGTCATGTGGTGGCCTATGAGCAGGTCAGCCTGTTCGGCCTGATCCTGGTCGAGCGCCGGCCGGTCACCTTCAATAAACAGGATCCAAAAGCCGCGCACGAGATCTTCGTGCGCGAAGGCCTGGTCCGTTGCGAGATGGACAGCCGCAGCGATGTGGTCCGCGCCAATGCGCGTGTGCTCGAACAGGCCGCCGAGATCGAGGCCAAGCAGCGACGTGCCGGCCTGCTGAAAAGCGATGATGAGCTGGTCGCGTTTTTCGACGGCAAGCTGCCTGACGACATCACCGATGTGCGCGCTTTCGATGCCTGGTACCGGAACGCGGCGCCGGCCGCGCAGGCCGCTCTGCGCTGGACCCTGGCCGATGTGATGGCGGGCGGTGCCGGTCTGGATCCCCGCGCGTTTCCGGCCACGCTCGATCTCGGCCAGCATCGTTATCGGCTCGAATACCGTTTCGTCCCGGGCGATCCGGCCGACGGCGTGACCCTGAGCCTGCCGCTGGCATTCCTCAACGCCTTGCCGGTGGCGCGGCCGGAGTGGCTGGTCGCTGGCCTGCTGGCCGACAAGGTCGCCGAACTGATCCGCGGACTGCCCAAGGCGCTGCGTCGCAATTTCGTGCCCGCGCCGGATTTCGCGCGCGCCTTCGTCGAGGCCGAGGCGCCTCGCGACGAGCCGTTGGCCAAGGCACTTGCCGGCTTCCTCAAACGCACGACAGGTGTCGCGATCGATGCCGGCGACCTTGCCGATATCGAACTTCCGCCGCATTTGCGCATGCGCTTCCGCGTGCATGACGAACAGGGCGCGACGCTGACCGAGGGGCGCGACCTGGCCGAGATCCGCGCGCGCTGGGAAGACAAGGCGCGCGAGGCGTTTTCCCGCAAGACCGATCTCGAACTCACGCGTGAAGATGTCGCCAGCTGGGATTTCGAGTCGATTCCCGACGAGGTGCGTTCCGAGGCGGGGCTCACCGCCTATCCGGCCCTGGTCGACCTCGGTGAAGCCGTGGCGTTGCGCGTGTTCGAACGCGCCGCCGAGGCGCGCGAAGCCCATGTCCTCGGCGTCGAGCGTCTGCTACGGCAGGCCCTGGTATCCGAGATCAAGCGTGCGCGCCGGCAATTGCCGATCGCCAATGCCCTGTCGCTGAAGTACGCGCCGCTCGGCAGTGTCGACGGCTTGCGCGACGACCTGGTCGAGAGCGGTTTCGCCGACCTGGTCGCCACGCATCGCATGGATGTACGCACCCACGCGGCCTTCGAGTCCCTGCGCGTGACCTTCGCCCGCGACCTGTTCGGTGCGGCGGTCGAACGGCTGAAACTGGCCGAGCCGATCATCGAAGCCCAGGCCGAACTCAAGCCCTGGCTGGAGCCGCCGCTGATGGGATTTGCCAGGGCCAGCTACGACGACCTGCGCGAGCAGGCCGATGCCTTGCTGCGGCCTGGCTTCCTGCGCGAGCTTCCGGCGGAGCGCCTTGCCCATTACCCGCGATACCTGAAGGCGATGCGCCTGCGGGCCGAACGCCTGCGCCAGGATCCGGCCCGCGACCAGGCGCGTATGCTGCAGGTGTTGCCGTACTGGCGCGCCCTGTTGCAGGCGCATGCGACCGCATTCGACGCGGTAGCATGGCGGGAGCTGCGCTGGCTGGTCGAGGAATGGCGGGTTTCGCTGTTCGCGCAGGAACTGCGTACGGCCGAGCCGGTGTCGGCCAAGCGGCTGGCCAGGGCGCTGGAGTCGGCCCAGGCCGGCGACTGATTATCCGATCGAGCGTTCATATGGGTTCCGCGGCGACAAGCAAGGGCGACACGGCATCGACAGGCAACCGCCTGCCGGCGACCGAACGCGCCCGACTCGTGGCGGCCGGGTTGCCGGCCGCGCAACGCTCGGTCTGCGAGACCGTGCTCGAACTGCTGCAGCTGCTCGGCTGCGACGACGAGACCTCGGCCTCGGCGTTCTGGTACGCCATCCTGCAAGCCGATCCGGAGCGTTTCGCCGCGAGCAAGGGCGAACTGCCACCGAACCTGCTACGCCTGGTCGAAGGACAGCAGGCGGCCGAGAAAGTCTGGGTACTGCACGCGCAGCACCATCAGTCCGCCGGCGCCGAGGGCCTGCGCCGCCTGTTGCTGGCGATCATCCGCGACCTGCGCGTCGTCTTCGTCCTGCTCGCCCGCCAGCTCGCCCTCATGCGCGCGGCGATGGCCTTGCCCGATGGCGACCGTCGCGCGCTCGCCCAGCTCACCAGCGACATCCATGCACCGTTGGCGAACCGCCTCGGTATCTGGCAACTGAAGTGGGAGCTGGAAGACCTGTCCTTCCGCTACCTTGAGCCGGACACCTACCGGCGCATCGCCAAACTGCTCGACGAGCGCCGTACCGATCGCGAAAGCTTCATTGCCGATAGCCTGGACGAACTGCGCAGCGCGCTCGGCACGGCCGGTATTCATGCGGAACTGGCCGGGCGACCGAAACACATCTTCTCGATCTGGAAGAAGATGAAGCGGAAGAGCCTGGATTTCTCCGACCTGTACGACATCCGTGCGGTGCGCGTGCTGGTCGACAACGTGGCCGATTGCTACGCCTCGCTCGGCGTCGTGCATTCGCTATGGCCGCACCTCCCCGGCGAGTTCGACGATTACGTTGCGCGCCCGAAGGGCAACGGCTATCGCTCGCTGCACACGGCTGTCCTCGGTCCGCAGGGCAAGACCCTCGAGGTGCAGATACGCACGCACGAAATGCATCGCGCCAACGAACTCGGCGTCGCCGCGCACTGGCGCTACAAGGAGGGCGGCGGCGCCGACGCGGAATTCGAGGCGAAGATCGCCTGGATGCGCAAGCTGCTCGAGCCGCGCGGCGAGGACGAGGTGGCGGAACTGGCCGCCGGTTTCCAGACCGAATTGATGGAGGACCGTGTCTATGCGCTGACGCCGAAGGGCGAGGTCATCGACATGCCGCGTGGTGCCACCGTGCTCGATTTCGCGTACCACATCCATACCGAGGTCGGTCATCGCTGCCGTGGCGCCAAGGTCAACGGCCGCATCGTGCCGCTGACCACGGCGGCGCATAGCGGCGATCGCATCGAGATCCTCACCACCAAGCTGGGTGAGCCGAGTCGCGACTGGCTGTCCACGCACCACGGCTACCTGCAGACTTCGCGCGCCAAGGAAAAAGTGCGCGCATGGTTCCGCCGCACCGCGCATGACGCCAATATCGTCGCCGGCCGCGGCCTGCTCGAGCGGGAACTGCGGCGGATGGCGATGGCCGATATCGACGTCGGCAAGCTGCCGGCGCATTTCAACCTGAAGAGCCACGACGAATTGCTGATCGCGCTGGCCCTCGGCGAGATCACCGGCGGCCAGATCGCCCGCGCGCTGCAGGAACCGGTCGCGCCGGAGGTCATCCAGTCCGGCACGCCGGTGTCCTCGCGCGAAGCGCAGCGCGATCGCGGCGCGCTCAGCATCGAAGGCGTCGGCAATCTGTTGAATACGCTGGCGCGCTGCTGCCAGCCACTGCCCGGCGATCCCGTGCGCGGTTTCATCACCCGCGGTCGCGGCGTCTCGGTGCATCGCGCCGACTGCGCCAGCCTGGCGCGCCTGGCGCGGCGCCAGCCCGAGCGGGTGATCGAGGTGAGCTGGGGCAGGGTGGAGGTGCAGGCCTACGAGATCGACATCGAATTGCGCGGCTACGACCGCAAGGGCCTGCAGAAAGACGTCACCAATATGATCAGCAACACCGGCCCGCACATCGTCGCCTCGTCCAGCCGCGTGCACACGCGCACCTCCGAGGTCGAGATGCGCTTCACCCTGCGCGTGCGCGACTACGAGCAGCTTTCGATCCTGCTCGGCCGCCTGAACGCCCTGCCCAATGTCATCGACGCCCGGCGCCTGGGCGGCCGCTAGATAAATGCAGGCGATACTCATGGCGAAGGAGGCGATGTCCGACCACGGTGTTCCGCCGCGAGTACGACTGCACGCTGAGGCAGTTCGTGGAATCGCCGGGTGGGTTCCAGGGAGATGCCATGCGCGCACAGGGTTCTTGCCGTCGTGTGCAGCGGTTCCTATCCTTTGTCGCTATGCCGGCTTATGTTCGAAATGACGGCGAGGCTGCCGTTGACGTCGAGATAGTGACGAACTCAATCAGGATGAGAGGTGCAGGATGCGTAGGGACGTATGCAAGGGCAAGACGATCGCGTGGTTGTGTGCAGTGGCGCTGCTGCTGTCTTTTTCGGCTACGGCGGGTACCGTCGATGTCGGGGTAAGAATCATCGGCGGCGAGCCGGTGCCCGAAGGGCGGTATCCGTTCCTGGTATCGCTGCAACAGGAAGGACAGCATTGGTGCACGGCCACGCTGATTGGCCCGGATCAGGTACTTACCGCGCGTCATTGCACCCATCCAAGCACAATTCCCCGATTGACGGCTGTGATTGGTCGCGCGCAGCTGTCCGCGCCAGGTGGGGAAGAACGCAGGATCGTGGATGCGCACAACCATCCTGACCTGCTCGACGTTTCCGTCCTGACCCTGGATGCACCGGTGTACACCATTGAACCCGTGGCGCTGGCCGCTTCGGGGGTGGACCCGGCGGGCACTGATGGCATCGCCACGGGATGGGGGAGCACCGACAACGACGGAACCAAGCCAGATTGGCTGCAGCGCGTATCCGTCCCGATTCTGTCAAAGCAGGAATGCGCCGTCATCCACGATGACTGGTTCGTTCCGGAAGGCGAAGTCTGTGCCGGTAGCCCGGGGGCCGGAGCATGTTATGGCGACAGTGGCGGGCCGCTGCTGCAGGACGTCGAGGGCACTCTCGTGCAGGTTGGGGTTGTGTCGCGCGGGAGGGATGCCATCTGCGCGCAGGATCCTGGTGGACAGGTCTTCACCGACACAGCCTCGGAACTATTCCGGACGTGGCTAGGCGTAGCTGGAAGTGGAGAGGCATTTGTCGGGCGGCTGGGCGGGCATTGATCTTGCCTTGCCGCCGGATGAACGCCCCGGGGCGTCCACGGGGTCGCCACGCCCCCCGGTGCTAAGCTTCGTCGAATGACTCACAGACCGGTGATATGAGCGGACGCCGAGACTCCCAAGACCGTGGCCCGCGCGGCCGCACCGAGCCGACCCTGGGCAAGCTGGACCTGGAC
>DASYLE010000015.1:0-8666 GCA_036009745.1 Luteibacter sp.
CCCGGGCAAGGTGATGGGCGCGCGGCAACTAGGTGTCTTTTGAGTGTGCCCACGTTGACGCGCTTCGACGCCTAAGACAACGTCCGCCGGACGATCGTGTCAACCGCCTTCCGCGAATAGCTTGCGGCACGCTTGCTCCGCAGCCTTCAGACCCTCCTCGGTGAAGACCATGGATTTGCTTTTGTTGGCGGGGTTGCCGATCAGGTTCTTCTCGAACAGGCGCTGGGTGACATCCCAGTCGATACCCTTCCAGACGCGTCTTTCATCGTGTAGCGAAAGGTAGAGCAAGGCCAAGGCTGCCTCATCGATCTTTTCCGGGTCGAGTGCCACCGTCGTCTCCTAAATCTCGGAGAGACAGAGGGTATCCGAGGTCGTGGATAGAGAAAACCACCTCATTACGCAAGCCAGCACCCGGCAACACACGGCCCCAAAGGATCGACGGCTCTGTCCCGTCGATTTATGTGTCGAAGTGTATCCGTGGGCCATGTCGATACCTGGCGCCACAGTTCTCCTGCATTCCCGACGCAAGCGCGATACGTCCGCGGGCTTCAATACGTCAACGCCGGATTTCAAGGGAAGCCGGTGTCCACGCCACCTTATCCGCAGGAGATGAACATGAAGATCACGTACGCCGGCCTCGCGGCCTCCCTCGCCCTCTCGCTCGCCGCCGTCAGCGGCGCCCACGCCGAAGCCGACCAGCACAAGCCCATGGAGAAATGCTACGGCGTGTCCCTCGCCGGCAAGAACGATTGTGCCGCTGGCGCGGGCACCTCATGTGCCGGCACCGCCAAGGCCGACTACCAGGGCAATGCCTGGGTGCTCGTCGACAAGGGCAGCTGCGAACAGATCAAGACGCCGAAGGGCCATGGCTCGCTGACCGCCACGCCGTGATGGTGCACAACCGCCCATGGTTGCCACGCCTGCTGCCGCAAGCGCTGCTCTTGCTGGTTGCGCGTGTCGGCATTGCGTCGGTCTTCTTCCTCTCCGGACGCACGAAGGTGGAAGGCCTGCTGACGATCAAGTCGTCTACCTACGATCTGTTCCGTTCGGAATACGCGTTGCCGCTCGTGTCACCCGAACTGGCCGCGCACCTGGCGACCTACGCGGAGCACTTGTTCCCGATCCTGCTCGTACTGGGCTTGCTGACACGTTCCTCGGCAGCCGCGCTGCTCGCGATGACCCTGGTCATCGAGATCTTCGTCTATCCCGATGCGTGGCCGACACATCTCAGCTGGGCTGGCCTGCTGCTGCCTCTTATCGCCTATGGCGGCGGAGCGTGGTCGCTCGATCGCCTGCTGCATCGCGACCAGAACACCCGCGGCTGAACCACTTCCGCTTCACCTCATTAACCCATGAGGCCAAGGCGGCCTCCCGGAGAAACACGTGCGCATGTTATCGACTCTCATCATCAGTGCCCTGGCGCTCGCCGCGCCCGCGCTTGCCTTCGCGGCAACACCCACGGCGCCCGCCGGTGCGAAGAACATCGTCATTGTCCACGGCGCCTTCGTCGACGGCTCGGGCTGGCGCGTCGTCCACGACATCCTTGTGCACAAGGGTTACAACGTGAGCATCGCCCAGCCACCACTGACCACGCTCGAGGCGGACGTCGCCACCACCCGCGATCTGATCGACAAGCAGGATGGTCCGGTCGTGCTGGTCGGCCACAGCTATGGCGGCTCGGTGATTACCGTGGCCGGTGCACGGCAGAAGGTGAAGGCGCTGGTCTACGTGGCCGCCTTCGAGCCGGACGTCGGCGAGAGCGTATCCCAGCTTGCCTCGTCTATGCCTGCGCCAAGCGACGATATCCGGCCAACCCGCGATGGCCACCTGTTCTTCGACAAGGACAAGTTCGGTGCCGACTTCGCCGGCGATCTCACGCCCAACCGCACCAGCTTCATGGCGGTCTCGCAGGTGCCGGTCACCACCGCCGCCTTCGGTGCCACCGCCCTGGTCGCCGCATGGCACGACAAGCCGAGCTACGCGGTCTTGCCGACCGAGGATCGCGCACTCAGCACCGACCTCCAGCGCTGGATGTACAAGCGCGCCGGTTCGAAGGTGACCGAGGTCAAGGCCAGCCATTCGGTTTACATCTCGCAGCCCGAGGCCGTCGCCGCGGTGATCGAAGAAGCCGCGCTCAACGCCAAGTAGTTTTCCCGACACCGCCATCCCTGACCCACCCTGGAGCACACCATGAATAACGTCATCAAGTCCCGTTTCAGCTTCGCCACCGCCGCCGCCCTCATCGCGCTCGCCTCCGCCGCTTCGTTCGCCGCCCCGGCCAATGCCGACACGGGTTCGGCAGGCAAGGAGCAGCCGGGACGCTGCTACGGCGTCAACACCTGCAAGGGCACCAGCCTGTGCGCGACGGCAAAGCACGACTGCAAGGGCCTTAACTCCTGCAAGGGTGAAGGTGTCCTGGTCAAGACCAAGACCGAGTGCCTCGCCGCCGGCGGCACGCTGACCGAACCGAAGTAATCGCCGGGCGGTGCGGTCGCCCGGCGACCGCACCGCCATGACCCATCCCCGTCGAGTACGCGTCATGCCCGCACCCAACCCCCGCTTCTCCGGATTCGGCCTAGGTCTTCGCAAGGAACACTATCGCGACTTCCTGGAAACAGCCGTCCCCGTCGATTTCGTCGAGGTGATTTCCGAGAACTTCATGGTCGACGGTGGCCAGCCACTGAACATCCTTCGACGGATACGCGAGCGAC
Source organism: Luteibacter sp. (assembly GCA_036009745.1). Lineage (GTDB taxonomy): Bacteria > Pseudomonadota > Gammaproteobacteria > Xanthomonadales > Rhodanobacteraceae > Luteibacter. The sequence goes on from DASYLE010000015.1 coordinate 2,712, forward strand.
ACCCTGTCGCCCTGCATGGCGTCTCCATGTCGATCGGTTCGGCCGACGGGATCGACTTGGACTATCTGCGCCGCCTGAAGGCATTGGCCGACGAGGTCGACCCGCTGTTCGTCTCCGACCACCTGAGCTGGTCCCGGATCGATCGCTTCAACTCGCATGATCTGCTGCCCGTTCCCTACACCGAAGAAGCCCTGGATATCGTCTGCGCGAATATCGCCGTGGCGCAGGACGCGCTCGGACGCGCCATCCTGTTCGAAAACCCGTCCAGCTACCTCGCCTTCGATGGTGCGTCGATGACGGAATGGGAATTCCTTGCCGCCATGTCGAAGCGGACCGGCTGCGACCTGCTGCTCGACGTCAACAACATCTACGTGAGCGCGACGAACCACGGTTTCGACGCGCTTGCCTTCCTCGATGGCATTCCCGCCGATCGCGTTCGCCAGATCCATCTCGCCGGACACAGCCAGGGTCGCGACCTGCTGATCGATACCCATGACAGCCCGGTCTGCGAGGATGTCTGGCGACTTTACGCAAAGGCCATGTCGCGACTGGGCCCGGTAGCGACGATGATCGAGCGCGATGACGATATTCCTCCCCTGGAGGATCTGCTTCAGGAGCTTTCGACGGCGCGAAGACTCGGCGCGGTCCGGACGAGGGCGTTCGCATGATGCTGATCGAACTGCAGCGCGACTTCCGCGCGTGGCTGGTCAGCGCGTCGGACGACGCGGCCATGCGACTGGCGGACGGCGAACTGGCCGGGCTGTCGGTCTACCAGAACAACTATCGCGCCCAGCTCGTGGGTTGCCTCGAACAGGCCTTCCCGCATACCCGAACGTGGATGGGTGAGGAAGCGTTCCTGACCGCCGCGATCACCCATATCGACAACCGTCCGCCGCACGCCTGGACCCTCGACGCGTACGCGGCGGGCTTCGACGACACCCTGGCAACCCTGTTCCCGGAGCGTCCCGACCTCCATGAACTCGCCTGGATCGAGTTCGCGCTCGCCGAAGCCTTCGTCGCCCCCGATGCCGGGCCATTGTCCGCCGAGACCCTTGCCTCGATCGATTGGGACTCGGCCCGGCTACGCCTCACACCGTCGTTCATGAGCCTTGTCGCCACCACCAACGCGGAGAGCATCTGGTCGGCCCTGTGGGAAGGAAGCGCGGCGCCGGAGGGTGAGATGCTTGATGAGGCAGCCGGACTGATCGTCTGGCGCCGGGGATTCGTCTCCTGTCTCAGGCGGGTGGACGCGCTGGAGAGCGACGCCCTGCTGCAGCTTCGCCGGGACGGCAGCTTTGCATCGCTCTGCGAGATGCTCGTCGAGCGCCTGGGCGATACCGATGGCATCGCCAGGGCTGGCGCCCTGCTGGCCCATTGGTTGGGCAGCGAGCTGATTGTCGGCGTCGACGAGGCTTGACCGGTCTTTGTATCGCAATGTGTCGCTCGCGTGCCCCCATACACAGTGTTCCATTTCCGCCCGATCCGGGCACATGCCAGATACGTTGAAGTCGTCTCATGGGCATTAATGGTTGACCCTCATCCATTGCGCCACGGCGCCATCGTCTCTCCCCAGGAATCCGCATCATGACCAAGATCGAAAAAGTGCTGTACACGGGCAAGACCCACACCACCGGTGGCCGCGACGGCGCGTCGCGCAGCTCGGACGGCAAGCTCGACATCAAGCTTTCCTCGCCGGGCAGCACCGATGGAGGCACCAATCCGGAACAGCTGTTCGCCGCCGGCTGGTCAGCCTGCTTCATCGGTGCCATGGGCATCGCGGCCAGCAAGATGAAGGTCACGCTGCCGGCCGACCTGTCCGTCGATACCGAAGTGGATCTCGGCACGGCCGGCGTCGGTTACTTCCTGCAGGCCCGCCTCAACGTCAGCTTGCCGGGCCTGGATCGTGGCGTCGCCCGGGCCCTGGCCGACGCCGCCCATGAAACCTGCCCGTATTCGAAGGCCACGCGCGGCAATATCGATGTGACGATCAACATGGTCTAAACGCGGTTGGCCGATATTGCGGGTGCATCCGACTGTCGCGGGGATTGCCATTCGTATTAAATTCGTCAATACCCCTTTCGGCAGCGAATAGCTGCCGAAAATCTATCGACTCGCCGGGATCCCCATGCGAAGACTGCTTCTCCCAGGCATCTGCCTGGCGCTTGCTGCGTGCGCGACCGCGCCAACCGCGCCTCGTCTTACCGACTACACAGCCAATTCGGGCTCGGAACGCGCACCCGAACAACGGGCCGTGGTCTTCGAGCACGCCGACCTGACGATCCGCGTGGATCCGGCCAGTCGCAGTATCCAGGGCGATGCGAGCCTGACTTTCCTTGCCAGATCGGCGCTGAGCCGGATCGTGCTCGATCTCGACCGCAACCTGCCGATCGACTCGGTTGCCGTGGATGGCACGATCCTGGCGCCCCACGACTACAGCAACCCGGATGGCCGGCTTTTCGTCCGCTTGCCAAAGCCACTGGCCGCGGGCGACCGCACCACGATGCGCGTGGTCTACCACGGCATGCCGCATGTCGCGGTACGCGCGCCATGGGACGGCGGTTTCATCTGGTCCCGGACGCCCGATGGTCAGCCCTGGGTCGGTACCGCCGTCGAGGGCGAGGGTTGCGACCTGTTCTGGCCTTGCATCGACCACCCGATGGGCAAACCGTTGTTAGTCGACGAGCACATCACGGTGCCTGCGCCCCTGGTCGCGGCCGGCAACGGCATCGCCATGGGCATGGATGAAGCCAACGGCTGGCGAACCTACCACTGGCGCAGCAAGAACCCGAGTACGTACGGCATTGCCTTGAACGTCGCTCCGTACCATGTCTTGTCCGCGAACTATGCCAGCCGCTATGGCAACACGATTCCCCTGCGCTTCTGGTACGTGAGCGACGAGAAAAGGGCGCGCGCCTTGTTTGCGGAATTCCCCACCATGCTGGATTTCCTTGAAAGCACCATCGGCCCCTATCCCTTCGGCGACGAGAAGATGGGTGTCGCGGAAACCCCGTACAAAGGCATGGAACACCAGACCATCAATGCCTACGGCAACCAGTACGCCAAGACCTCGTATGGCTATGACGACCTGCTCCAGCACGAGCTATCGCATGAGTGGTTCGGCAACCAGGTGACCAACGCCAACTGGGACGATATGTGGTTGCACGAGGGCTTCGCCAGCTACATGCAGCCGCTCTATATGGAATACCTGCACGGTGAACAGGCTTACTTCGCCAGCCTGATGGGCATGCGCTCCCTGATCCAGGACAAGTATCCGGTCGTCTCGGGCCAGCCGAAGCGTGAGGAAGACATCTATGAGCCCGCACGCGGCGGTGCGGGAAGCGACATCTACAACAAGGGCGCCCTGGTCCTGCATACCTTGCGCGGATATATCGGCGACGACGCATTCTTTCGCTCGACGAAGCGACTGGTATACGGCACCGATCAGCCGCGTCCGGGCCAGTTCCAGCCGCGTTACGGGACGACGAAGGAGTTCATCGACATCGTCGACCAGGTCACCGGTAAGGACATGCACTGGTTCTTCGATGTTTACCTCTACCAGGCCGCACTGCCGGAGTTACAGGCCGAACGTCAGGGCGACCAGTTGCTGCTGAACTGGAAAGTCCAGGACGGCAAGCCCTTCCCGATGCCGGTCGAGGTACGTGTCGGCAGCAGCATCGTCACCGTGCCGATGAGCGACGGACATGGCCGGATTCCGATACCGGCACTCGCCACCTACACCCTCGATCCGCGATCGAAGATCCTGCGGCGCGACGTTGGCATCGAGGAGTACCAGCAATACCGGGAGGCCCAGCGCAAGCTGAAAAAGGAACGGTCGCCAAACTGATCGTAAGCCAATGTACGAACCGGTGCCTTCGGCGACTTTCGATACAGAAGTACCGGTCCGCGGAAACACGGGCGATACGCGCTGGCGATGAAATGGCCGCATCCCCCGGAGATATGCCATGAACACCGCGCGATTTGCCCTTTCCTTCGTTCTCTTCGGCCTGGCCGTGTACGCCTGCCTGCCCGAGGTGCGCGCGTTCGCTGGCCGCAACGATGCCGTAGCGGCGGCGAAACCCGCGCCCGAGTTCAGCGGCCTCGACCACTGGCAGAACTCCGCGCCGCTGTCGATCGAAAATCTGCGCGGCAAGGTCGTGCTGGTGGAGTTCTGGACCTTCGAGTGCATCAACTGCCGCCACGTGATCCCGCATACGCAGGAACTCTTCGAGCGCTATCGGAATGATGGCCTGGTCGTCGTCGGCGTCCACACGCCGGAATACGACGAGGAGCGGGTTCCGGCCAACGTCGCGGCCGCCGTGCAGCGACTCGGTATCACCTATCCGGTGGCCCAGGACAACGGGTATGCCACCTGGAACGCCTATGGCAACCAGTACTGGCCGGCCCTGTACCTGATCGACCAGCAGGGGCGGATCGTGTACCACACCATCGGCGAGGGGAATTATGCGTATACCGAAAGCCGGGTCCGCGAACTCCTCGGCAAGCAGTGACGATTATGCGACTGGCCATCCCGGCCGCATAATCATCGGGCAATCGCTACGCTTCACTATCACGGGTTCTTGGAGTTGGGCATGGAACACATCGATCACGTCCTGGTCGTGGACGACGACCGGGAAATCCGTCAGATGGTCGCGCAGTACCTGGAGAAGAACGGGTTGCGCGCCTCGGTGGCGGCCGATGGCCGTGAAATGCGCGCGATGCTGGATACCACCGCCGTCGACCTGATCGTGCTGGATATCATGATGCCCGGCGACGATGGCCTGGTGCTCTGCCGCAATCTGCGCGCGAGCAAGCATCGTGCGATTCCGGTGTTGATGCTCACCGCACGGGACGACGAGACCGACCGCATCATCGGCCTGGAAATGGGCGCGGATGACTATGTGATCAAGCCGTTCTCGCCGCGCGAACTGCTGGCCCGCATCCGCGCCGTCATCCGCCGTACCCGCATGCTGCCGCCCAACCTGCAAGTCACCGAAGCCAGCCGGACCCTTTCCTTCGGTTCATGGCGGCTGGACACGACCGCCCGTCATCTGCTGGATACCGAAGGCACCGTGGTCGCCCTGAGTGGCGCGGAGTTTCGCCTGCTTCGCGTCTTCCTCGATCATCCGCAACGCGTGTTGACGCGCGATCAGCTGCTCAACCTGACCCAGGGCCGGGACGCGGAACTGTTCGACCGCTCGATCGACCTGCTGGTCAGCCGTCTTCGCCAGCGCTTGCAGGATGGCGCGCGTGAGCAGACCTATATCAAGACGGTGCGCAGCGAAGGCTATGTCTTCAGCATGCCGGTGATCCTGCTCGAGGAGGGCGCATGAACACGGTGGCGCGCGGCATCGGCCGGCGCCTCGTTCCGCGTACCATCGCTTCGCGCCTGTACCTGATCCTGTTCACCGGCCTGCTGATGGCCTATGGCCTGTCGTTCGGCCTGATGTTCTACGAACGCTACGAGACCGCGAAGACGGTGATGCTCGGCAACCTGGAGCAGGATGTCGCCACCTCCGTGGCGATCCTCGACCGGCTGCCCGCCGCGGAACGACCGGACTGGCTCGCGCGACTGAATCGCGGCACGTATCGCTACATCCTCGGCGCCGGCCAGAGCGGGGGGAGCCTGGCTACCGACAAGTCTCGCGTCGTCACCGGACTCATCGGGAAAGCCCTTGGCGCGCGCTATCCCATTCAAGGAAACAGCACATCGCAAACGCCGGAACGCTTCCAGATTCATCTGGCGCTCCACGACGGCGCACCGATGACCATCGAGGTCACTCCGGCGCCCATGCCCATCGCCGCCTGGCTGCCGTTCGTGTTCGGCGTCCAGATGGCCGTGCTCCTGCTGTGCACCTGGCTGGTGGTCAGGCTCGCCCTGCGTCCGCTGGCCTACCTGGCGCGGGCGGCGGAAACCATGCGCCCGGCCATCGACGCGCCCCGCCTGGAAGAAGGCGG
>DASYLE010000016.1:0-14433 GCA_036009745.1 Luteibacter sp.
ATGGAGTCAATGATTGAAAGAGAAAGGCGGTACCGCGACGGACCTTGCGGGATGGTGCTCATGACTGGAATCGAACCAGCGACCTCTTCCTTACCAAGGAAGTGCTCTACCGACTGAGCTACATGAGCAAGGACCGCACAACAAAACTACAGGAGCGCAATGGAGCGGGAGACGGGAATCGAACCCGCACAATCAGCTTGGAAGGCTGAAGTTCTACCATTGAACTACTCCCGCACAACGCGGAAACCACGTCTGGTGGAGGGAGGTGGATTCGAACCACCGAAGGCGTAAGCCAGCAGATTTACAGTCTGCCCCCGTTGGCCGCTTGGGTATCCCTCCAACAAAGAACGCCTATTGTCGCGAGCGCCCTCAAAACTGTCAACACTTGAACACGCCATTCTGGCGCGCTTTTCGCATCGGATCGAGCCTCTCGGACCCATCCGCGACGAGCGGCCGCGCAGTCTAGAGCACCATGCGACCGAAACGAAGCTTTTTCTTCAGTCCTGCCGCGCCAGGGGCGAGATCGAGGCCACGACCTCCTGCATTGAACGGGAAATCTCCATCAGGCGGCGCGCATATTCCTGCAGGCGAAGATCCTGCTCCTCGGTCGGCCGCCAGGGCGGAACCGGCGTGGGCTTGCCGTCCGGGCTGTCCAGGGCGACGAAGATCATCACGCAGCTGGTCGCCAGCCGCTGTTCGCCGCTGCGCAGGTCGCGGGCGAGCACGTCCACCGCCATATGCATGCTCGACGTGCCGGTGTGGATCAGCCTGGCCCGCACCGTGACCAGGTCGCCGATCAGGATCGGCGCGACGAACTGGATGCCGCTGACCGAGGCGGTGACGCAATAAGCCCCGCTCCAGCCCACGGCGCAGGCGTAGCCGGCCTGGTCGATCCACTTCATCGCCATGCCGCCGTGCACCTTGCCGCCGAAATTGACGTCGATCGGCTGTGCCAGAAAGCGGAAATTGACCTCGCGTTGCGTGCCCGGCATGCCAGACCCTCGATTCGTTGCTAGAAAGATCACCATTATGCCTGTGGGAATCGTGCTTGCCGCCATGTAGGCCAGGGGCTAGATTCGGCGCGGGACAACGGGGATGGTTATGGTCTTGCGCAGCATCGCTTCGCGGCTGGCCTTATGGGTACTCGCCGGCTCGACCCTGGTCCTGACCGCGACCGGCGGCCTGCTGCTCGTCCAGACCCGTGCCCAGATCCTCCAGCAGAGCCATCGCGAGGCGGCCGCCCTGGCCGCCGGTGCCTCGGTGCGGATCCAGTCGCGCCTCGACCATGTGTCCGACACGGCGCAGATGCTCGCTGTCATGGTCGCCAGCCACCACGACGATTCAGCCTCGCTGATCCGCGACGCGATCGTCGCCAATACGGACATCGCCGGCATTTCCACGGCTTTCCTCCCCAGCGGCAAGCCGCCTGCACAGAAAGCATTCGCCCCCTTCGTCCGCCGGGACGCCAATGGCGACGTCATCGCCACCGAACTGGTCGGCGAGGTCGGTCGTTACTGGGAGGCGCCCTGGTTCCGGGAGGCGATGCACTGCCCGGGAGGCTGCTGGCAACCGCCCTTCCTGCCCAAGGGCGACAGCCACCAGTTGCTGAATTACGTGGTCGCCATCCGTGAGGCCGGGCAGCCGACGGGTGTGGTCAGTGTCGATATTCGCCTGGACTGGCTGCAGCAGGTACTGACCCAACTGGACAAATCCCCCGGCGCACGGGCTTTCGTGATCGGCGACGACGGCGTTTTCCTTGCCCATGACCGGGTCTCCTTTGTCGGCACGCGGGCCAGCGCTGTGCTCCGCGAGGCGCTTACTCACCCCGAACGGTCCCTGGTGCGCCTGACGCCGGACCAGGGCGCACGCGTCGACGAACCGGTCTGGATCTACTTCGTACCCATCGGCGGCACCCACTGGATCTTCGGCCTGGTCATCCCCGAGGGGCAGATCTATGCCGATTTTCGCCAGAACCTGCTGATCGACCTGGGCCTGGGCGCGCTGGCCCTGCTTGGCGTCGCCCTGATCGCCCTGCTGGCCACCCGACGACTGATGTCGCCCCTGATCGTACTGGCCGATCGCGCCGAGCATGTCGCCCGCGGCGAACTCGACTTCGAACTGCCCAAGGCGCGCGCCGACGACGAGGTCGGCCGGTTGACCCATTCCTTCGACCAGATGCGCCGCGAGCTTGCCGGGCATATCGAAACCCAGGCGAGCACCGCCCGCGCCCAGCAGCGCCTGGCCAGCGAACTGGAAATCGCCCGGCAGATCCAGACCGCCCTCCTCCCGGGCGAGCATTACGGCGGCGAAGACGGTCGTCATGTCGAATTGCAGGCCACGGTACGTCCCGCGCGCGAGGTCGGCGGCGACCTGTACGCCTACTTCATGCTCGACGACCAGCGCTTCTGCGTAATGGTCGGCGATGTCTCCGATAAAGGCGTCCCCGCAGCGCTGTTCATGGCCCGCACCATCACCCTCGCCAAGACCATCGCGCCGCAGGCGCGCTCGCCACAGCACATCCTGCAATTGCTCAACCGCGAACTGTGCAAGGGCAACGACAGCTGCATGTTCGTGACCCTGCTCTGTGCGGTGCTCGATACCGCCAGTGGCCTGCTATCGCTGGCCAGCGCCGGCCATGAGCCGCCCGTGCTGTGCGGCGCCGATGCACAACTGATTCCGCTGGAAACCGGCCCCGCGCTCGGCTTGCATGACGATGCGACCTATCCTTCAAGACAACTGCTGCTTCACGACAGTGACACCGTGTTGATGTATACGGACGGGGTGACCGAAGCCCAGGACAGCAGCCACCAGCTCTTCGGCGTGCAGCGCATGCTCGACAGCATCGTCGGTGCGACCGTGCACGCTTCGCCGGCAGACTACGTCGGCGACTTGCTGCACGCGGTAGACACCTATGCCACAGGCCAGGCCCAGGCCGACGACATCACCGTGCTCGCGCTACGCTGGCGGGCCCAGGACGAAGTCATGGAGGTCGCCGGTGCGGCTGCGAATCGCTAACCGGCTGGCCGAGGTTTTTTTTGCGCTCGACCGGATCGACGTCGCGCTGCACGAGGCCGGACTTGCCGATGCACAGCGGGCGGATATCCGCCTGGTCATCGAGGAACTGCTGGTCAATACCGTCCACCACGGTTATCCGGACGGACAGCCCGGCTGGATCGAGATCCGGCTCGATGTCGATCGTGAGGCGGTTACCGTCGAGATCGGCGACGATGCCGCGCCCTTCGACCCGCTGGCCCAACCCGAACCCACCCTGCCCGGCGATCTCGCCGACCGCCACGAGATCGGTGGCCTTGGCATCCATCTCGTCCGTGCGCTGGCCAGCGACGTACGCTACGCCCGCGACGCGCGGGGCAACCGACTGACCCTGCGCTTCTTCCACCCCTCCCCCGAGCCGACGACATGACCCTGACCCTGCGCACCGAAAGCTCATCGCCCAACCGCACGACCCTATGGCTGCAGGGACGCCTGGACGCCGAAACCTTCGGCGAACTCGACGAAGCCCTCGGCACGATCATGCCCACCGTCGCCGACGGCGGCACCCTGGTCCTCGAACTCGGCGCCCTGGACTACATCAGCAGCGCCGGCCTGCGCAGCTTCGCCAAGGCACGCAAGGCCATGCGCGAACGCCACGGCCACACCCTGCTACTCAACCCGCAACCGCAGGTCCGCAAGGTCTTCGACATCGTCAAGGCAGTACCGGTCAACGAAGTCTTCGCCAACACCGAGGAACTGGACGATTACCTGGACCGCATGCAGCGACAGGTCATCGAGCAGCAGGAGAGCGGCGAGGGCTGAGCCGCACCTGCAGGAGCGTTCCCACAAGGCGCAGCTACACCTGGGGTCAGACGTTGAAGCGGAAGTGCAGGACGTCGCCTTCCTTGACCAGGTAGTCCTTGCCTTCCAGACGCAGGCGACCGGCTTCCTTGGCGCCCGATTCGCCGCGGTACTTGATGAAGTCGTCGTAGGCGATGGTCTCGACGCGGATGAAGCCGCGCTCGAAATCGGTGTGGATGACACCGGCGGCCTGCGGCGCGGTGGAACCGGCCTTGACCTGCCATGCGCGGACTTCCTTCTCGCCGGCGGTGAAATAGGTCTGCAGGCCGAGCAGCTGGTAACCGGCGCGGATCACGCGGTTCAGGCCCGGCTCGTTCAGGCCGAGGTCCTTGAGGAATTCGTCACGGTCGGCATCCTCGAGCTGGGACATTTCCTCTTCGATCGACGCGCAGACCGGCACCACCTGGGCCCCCTCGATCGCCGCGCGTTCGCGCACCTTGTCCAGCAGCGGGTTGTTCTCGAAACCGTCCTCGGCGACGTTGGCGATGTACATCAGCGGCTTCAGCGTCATCAGGAACAGGTCACGGACGATGGCTTTCTCTTCCTCGTCCAGGCCTGCCGAACGACCGGCGGTGCCGGCGGCCAGCGCGGTGGCCAGCTTCTGCAGTACGGGCTTGCGCGCCATCGCTTCCTTGTCATTGGCCTTCGCCGCGCGCTCGGCGCGGTTGAGTGCCTTCTCCACGGATTCCAGGTCGGCCAGGGCCAGTTCGATATCGATGGTTTCGATATCGGCGATCGGATCGACCTTGCCGGCGACATGGATCACGTCACCCTCGAAGCAGCGCACGACGTGCGCGATGGCATCTACTTCGCGGATATGCGCGAGGAACTTGTTGCCCAGGCCCTCGCCTTTCGACGCACCGGCGACCAGGCCGGCGATGTCGACGAATTCCATCGTGGTCGGCAGGATGCGCTGCGGCTTGACGATGTCGGCCAGCGCGGCAAGGCGCAGATCCGGCACCGGCACGATGCCGACGTTCGGCTCGATCGTGCAGAACGGGAAGTTCGCCGCGGCGATACCGGCCTTGGTCAAGGCATTGAACAGGGTGGACTTGCCGACGTTTGGCAGGCCGACGATGCCGCATTTGATACCCATGGGTGCCGCCAGAAAAAGTTAGGGAGTGTGTGTCATGGCAGGCGCTACGCCGCCGTGTGCAGCTGTTTCATCGCTTCCTCGAAGCGACCTTCGATCGCCATCGGCAGAAGATCGATCGCGCGGCCGATGCCGTGCATGATCGCGTCCTCGTCGCTCGCCGACGGCCTGCCCAGGACCCAGGGCGTGACCTTGTCCTTGTGGCCCGGATGGCCGATGCCAAGCCGTAGCCGATGAAACTTCGCATGGCCAAGGTGCGTGACGATATCGCGCAGGCCGTTCTGGCCACCGTGGCCGCCGTCGAACTTCAGGCGCACCGTTCCCGGTGGCAGGTCCAGTTCGTCATGGGCGACCAGGCACTCTTCCGGTGCGATCTTGTAATAGCGCAACGCCGAAGCCACGGCGATGCCGCTCTTGTTCATGAAGGTCGATGGCTTCAGCAGCCAGATCGACTCGCCGCCGAGGCGGATCTTGCAGGTTTCGCCATGCAGCTTGCCGTCGAAACCGAAACGCTCGCCACGATCCATGGCGAGGGCATCAACAAACCAGAACCCGGCATTGTGCCGGGTTCGGAGATATTCGGCCCCGGGGTTGCCGAGGCCGACGATGAGGCGAAGACCTGCCATGCGTGCAAGAAACGATGGCGGCCCAGCTCGTGGCGAGCGGGCCGCCGCCGATTACTTCTTGTCGCCGGCCGGCTTCTCTTCGGCCGCCGGGGCGGCGCCTTCGGCCGGCTCCGGATCGACTTCTTCCTGCACCGAGGCCACGGTCACGACGGCGATGTCGTGCTCCTTGCCCAGGGCCAGCTCCGGGATTTCCACGTTGGCCGGCAGCTTGATCTCAGACAGGTGGACGATGTCGCCGGCCTTCAGCTCGGACAGGTCGAGTTCGAGGAACTCGGGCAGGTACTTCGGCAGGCACGAGACCGTTACCTCGGTCAGGTTGTGCGAAATGACCAGGCCGGCGGTCTTCGCGGCGATCGACTTTTCCTGGTTCAGGAAGTGCAGCGGCACGGCGACGCGAATCGCCTCGTTCTCGTTCACGCGGACGAAGTCCATGTGCAGCATCAGCTGCTTGAACGGGTGCTTCTGCCAGTCACGGACCAGCACCTTCTGGGTCTTGCCACCGATGTTCAGGTCGAGGACCGAGGAGAAGAACCACTCGTGACGCGACGCGAGCAGGACCGTGTTGTGCAGGACCTGGATGCTTTCCGGTTCCTGGTTGTTGCCGTAGACGACGGCCGGCACGTAGCCCGCACGACGCAGGCGGCGGCTCGCACCTTTCCCCTCGTCCTTGCGGCTTTCTGCCGAGATTTCGTGATTCGTTGCCATGATGTTGCCTCGTTGGTGTAAGACCGCCTCGCGGCGGTTTGATAAGACTCCCCCGCGACCAGAGGAGCCTGGTTGCCGGGGCGGACATCCGCCCCGACGAAATCAGTCGATGTACAGCGAGCTCACCGATTCGCCAAAGGCGATGCGGCGGATCGTTTCGGCCAGCAGCTCGGCGACCGAGAGCTGGCGGATCTTCGCGCAGTTGCGCGCATCCTCGCGCAGCGGCAGCGTGTTGGTGACCACCAGCTGGTCGAGCTGGGAGCCTTCGATATTGGCGATCGCCGCACCCGAAAGCACCGGATGCACACAATACGCCACGACCCGGCGCGCGCCCTTTTCCTTCAGTGCCGCGGCGGCCGCGCAGAGGGTACCGGCGGTGTCGACGATATCGTCGACCAGCACGCAGGTCTTGCCTTCCACGTCGCCGATGATGTTCATCACCGTGGCCACGTTTGCCTTCGGACGGCGCTTGTCGATGATCGCCAGGTCCGCATCGTCCAGGCGCTTGGCCAGCGCTCTCGCGCGCACCACGCCACCGACGTCGGGGCTGACCACGATCAGGTCGTCCATGCTGTGGTGACGCCAGATGTCGGCCAGCAGCACCGGCGAGGCGTACACGTTGTCCACGGGGATATCGAAGAAACCCTGGATCTGGTCGGCGTGCAGGTCGACCGTCAGCACGCGGTCGACGCCGGCCGTCTCGAGCATCTTCGCGGCCAGCTTCGCCGTGATCGGCACACGCGCCGAGCGCGGGCGACGATCCTGGCGGGCGTAGCCGAAATACGGCGTGACCGCGGTGACGCTGGCGACCGAGGCGCGCTTGAGCGCGTCGACCAGCACCATCAGCTCGAACAGGTTCTCCGCGCTGGGCGCGCCGGTCGGCTGGATCACGAACACTTCCTGGCGGCGCACGTTCTCCTCGATCTCGACCTGGGCCTCGCCGTCGCTGAAGCGACCGACCAGGGCCTTGCCGAGCGGCACGCCCAGGCGCACGGCGACGTCCTCGGCCAGCGCTCGGTGTGCATTTCCGGTAAACAGCATCGGGGTGGACGTATCCACAGTGAACCTCTCGCGGAAACTGGTAAGGGCGGATCGTCATCGCGAAGGACGGTCGTGGTGACGACCTGACCCGCACGATGGCCGGTGGTGTAACGGGCCATTGTCGTAATGGCTGGGGCGGCAGGATTCGAACCTGCGAATGCGGGAATCAAAATCCCGTGCCTTAACCAACTTGGCGACGCCCCAGTAATACTTTCGGTGGAACCCTTTCCGACCGTCTTGCCGCATTCGGCGGCTGCGTACCTATTTACCTATCCGTTTTCGACGCCACACCGAGCCTTGCCTCGATCCGTCCGCGCGTCGTTGCCAACGGCGAGGGGTCGATGCCGGCGGCCACATGGACGCCGAAGGTTTCGGGACAACGCGATGCGATCGACAGCGCCATTTCACGTGTCCTGGTTTCCAGGAACACACAACCGCCGCTGCCGGACAACCGCGCGCGACCGAAGCCGCCCAGCCAGTCCAGCGCGGCGGCCACCCGCGGGTGGCGTGCGCGAACGACCGGTTCGAAGGCATTTTCAGCCGTATCGCCGGAAACAAAGGATGAAATTGTGGCGGGCGGAGCATTTCGTGTCAATTCAGGCGCTTGAAACAGCGCTGCGGTGGGCACGGGTGAACGCGGATCCAGCACCACGTACCAGCGTCTGGGGAGCTTGATCGCGCTCAGTTTTTCACCCACGCCCTCGGCCCAGGCCGAGCGTCCGTGGACAAAAACGGGCACATCGGCGCCCAGCGTCAGGGCCAGGCCTGCGAGCGCATCCTCGTCCAGTCCGGCTCCCCAAAGGATGTTCAGGCCGACCAGGACGGCCGCGGCATCCGAACTCCCCCCACCCAGGCCGCCGCCCATCGGGATGCGCTTGTCCAGGGCAATCTCCGCACCGAGCGCGACGCCGGCATGACCAGCGAGCAGGCGGGCGGCACGAACAGTCAGGTCGTCCTCGGCGTCGACCCCGGGAATGTCGGTGCGACGCACGATCAGTCCATCGTCGCGAACGCGAAGCCTGACCTCGTCACCCCAGTCGAGCAGGCGAAACACCGTCTGCAACTCGTGATAGCCGTCGGCGCGGCGTCCGACGATGCGCAGGAACAGGTTGAGCTTGGCCGGGGCCGGCCATATCGTCCATGCCTCCCGGGTCGGCAAGCCCAGTTCGCGGCTCATGAAGACGCGCAGGCGATCGGGAAAGCCGTTCTCGCGATCCCGCTCCAGGGCGAAGGCATAGCGCGGCAGATGCTTGTCGACCTCGACGAAGCCATGTTTCGCATAGAACGGCGCGTTCCACGGCACGTCGAGGAGCGTACCGAGGTCGATTCGCGCGTACCCGGCGGCGCGCGCCCAGTCGCAGGCATGCTCGAGCAGGGCCGCGCCGATGCCGCGCTGGCCGTAATCCGGGAGCACGTCGATTTCGGCGACACCGATGGCGTCCCCACCCTTCTCCGTATCCAGGCAGACAAAGCCGAGCGGCAGGCCATCGTCGCTCAGCGCGACCCACACCAGGCCGCGCGCGATCAGCGTGGCGACCTCGTCGCGCGGTAGCGACAGCGCCGAGTACGACGGCCATGCCTCGTGGCCGCGAAACAACTGCACGGCCGCGCGCTCGATGGCGCACAGCGTGTCGACATGGTCGGCGACGGCGCGCTCGATATGGAAGGAGATGGGCATCAGTGAATTCTAGGGGTCGAAGGCCCAGGAGTTGATCGCCAGGCGAACGCTGTAAGGTTTGCGATCGGCGAAAATTTTCAAGGGCATCGCCGGTTGCTGTTTTTCGTCCCAGGCGCGGTATTCGACCCGCCAGCCGTCCTGCTGGAGTACCGCCGGCAAGCGATCGGCGCCGAAGTCCAGTTCCGCCTTGCTGCCACTGGCACGCACACCCAGAACCCAGGCGCGCAGTTCATGCAAGGGCACCTGCCAGCCGAGTGCGCGCAGCATCAGCGCTTCGGCATCGGTACCGCGTTGGGGACCGCCATCCAGCCCTTCGAGCAGCGCGCCGTTGGCGTCGCCGCTGAGGCGAACGCTCTTGCCGCTGAGTGGAAGACGCATCGTCAACTCGTAGCTTTCGCCCTGCTGACGCCAGGTCAGGCTGCTGGGGCCACCATCCTTGCCGTCGGAGACGGAAAGCTTGCCCTGCAATGTCCAGTGATCGCGCCCGGCCAAGGCCTGCTCACGCGCTTCCTGCGCGCCGAGCATGGCCGCATCGCCCTTCATGCGCACCGGCGCCGTGCCAGTACAGGCAGCGAGCAGGGTCAGCGAGAACAAGGCCATCCATGTACCGACTCTCATGGTTTCAATCGCTGCTCGGCGTTACGCAAGCTGTCGCTCTTCGGATCGATCTTGCGCACCTCGTTCAACACCTGCTTCGCCTCGTCGCGCTGGCCCTTCTTCCACAACACCTCGGCCAGATGCACGCCGACATCGGCATCCTTGCGCTCGATCCAGGCCGTGCGCAGGACCTGCTCGGCATTGTCCAGGTGACCCAGGCGGAACTGCAGCCAGCCCCAGGAATCGGCAATCGCCGGATCGGCCGGGCGCGCCGACCGCGCCATCCCGATCAACCGCTGCGCCTCGTCGAGGTCGCGATCGCTGTCGGCCAGGGTGTAACCGAGGGCATTGCTGGCCTCGATATCGCCGGGTTTGAGTTCGAGCACGCGACGGAAGTCGGCGACGGCAAGATCGATCTTGCCGTCCTCGGCATAGGCCAGGCCGCGCGCGTATAGCAGGCCCGGATCGTCCGCCTTGACCAGCAAGGCCTTGTTATAAGCGCCACTGGCGTTCGCGTACTGCTGCTCGCGCATGTACAGCTCGGCGTCCAGGACAAAGGACTTCTGCAACTGCTCGGGCTGGTCGGCGTACGAGGTCTGCAACTCCGCGACCACGCGGTGCGCGTCCTCGTCCTTGCCCTGCGACTGCAACACGACGGCGCTGCGCATCGCCGCGTCGAAGGCATGTTCGTCGTCGCCGGAAACCTGCGAGTACCAGTCCAGCGCCTCGTCCTTGCGGTCGAGCATCTCGGCGATGGTGCCGAGCAGGTAGGTGCACTGGTCCTGCACATCGTCCGGTGCCTTCTGGATCTGCTCGTAAATGCGTTTCAGTTCCACCTGGTCGTTCGAGCGGGCGGCGATTGCGGTGCGCACGGCGAAGGTGCCCGCGTCCTGGGCGCCGGTGGAAAGTATCTTCAACGCGCCGACCTCGTCGCCGCTCTGTCCTAGCAGGGTCGCGTAGGCCAGACGCAGGCGTGCGTTCTTTGGCGCCTTGGCCATGGCCTTGGCGAACATGTCCTTCGCGCCGGCTTTGTCGCCCGCCTTGAATTTCATCTGGCCGGACCAGGCATAGGTCTCGGCGTCCTTGAAGCGGGCCACGGCGGCATCGCCAATTTTCTGCGAATAGGCGTGCCGGCCAAGCTGCTCGCCGAGCTCGCTCATGGCCAGCCAGGCCTGCGCGTCATTGGGCAGGCGCTCGGGGGTGGCGATCGTCTCAAGCAGGCGGCCGGCCTGGGCGGCATCCCGTGCGGAGACCAGGACCCGGCCGAAATTGCGCCAGGCATCCTTGTCGCCGGTGCCTACCAGGATCTCCAGTTGGCGCTCCGCCTCGGCGCCCTGCCCACGGTCCAGCGCCAGCTGCGCACGCGCCTGGGCCAACTCGGCGGGCTTGCCGCCCACCGCCTGCCAGCGGGCGATCGCCGTCTCGGCCGCGGCTGAGTCATGGATCGCCAGGGCCAGCCCGACAGCTCGCTCGACGACCTTCGGGTCATCGGAAACCGCGGCAGCGCGGCCGTAGGCGGCGGCCGCCGACTTGAGATCGGTGTCGGCCAGCGCAAAGTCGCCTTCCAGCAGCTGGGCCATTTCATCCCGTTCCGGCGGCAGGGTCGCCACCTGGAGCCGGTCCAGCGGCTGGGCCGGACCTGGCTTGCGGGCCAGGGGCGTTTCGCCCGTGGTGGCGCAGCCGGCGAGCAACACCAGAACCAGCGCGCTTGCCGCAAAATGCCGCAGTTGCTTGAACTCAGACAGCCCGCTCAGCACAATTCGCCTCCATAATCACTTCTCATCGGGCACGTCCGCGCCATTGGCGGATACCATGGTCACAGCTTAGCCCACGTCGACTTCCGCCAAACGACTCTCACGATCCGGCCATGCCACTCATCGCCCTCGGGCTCAATCACCTCACCGCGCCGGTCAGCCTGCGCGAGCAGGTGGCATTCGACGCCGCGGTGGCACCCGAGGCGCTGGACGACCTGCGTCGCCAGCCCGGGATCGAGGAGGCGCTGATCCTGTCGACCTGCAACCGCACCGAGTTGTACTGCAGCGTCGCCGAAGGCGCCGAGGCGGTTCCGCAGGCATGGCTGTCACGCCAGCAACGATTGACCCCGCAACGACTCGATGAGTTCCTCTACCGGCATCACGAACACGATGCCGTGCGCCACATGTTTCGCGTGGCCACCGGGCTGGACTCGATGGTGCTGGGCGAACCGCAGATCCTCGGCCAGGTGAAGGATGCCTACCAGCAGGCCCGGACCGCGCAGACCTTGCGCGCGCCGATGGACCGGCTGCTCCAGCACACCTTCGCCGTGGCCAAGCGCGTGCGCACCGATACCCGCATCGGCGCGCACACCGTCTCGGTGGCCTACACCGCGGTGCGCCTGGCCGAGCAGGTCTTCACCGATCTCAAGCAAGCCTGCGTCCTGCTGATCGGTGCGGGCGAGACGATCGAACTGGCCGCGCGGCACCTCGCCGACAAGGGCGTACGCCGGCTGATCGTGGCCAACCGCACACTCGAGAACGCCCAGGAGCTGGCCAGCCGCTACAGCGGCTACGCGATCGCCCTGCACGACCTGCCGCAGCACCTGGCCGAGGCGGACATCGTGATTTCCTCCACCGCGGCGCGCCAGCCCGTGGTCACTCGCGCGATGGTCACGCAGGCGATCGCGGCGCGACGCCGCCGGCCGATGTTCATGGTCGATATCGCCGTGCCACGCGACATCGAGCCGGAGGTCGGCAAGCTCGACGACGTTTTCCTCTACGGCATCGACGACCTGAAGCAGGTGATCGACGAGAACCGCCGCTCGCGCCAGTCGGCCGCCCGCGAGGCCGAAGCGATCATCGACCTGCAGGTCGAGCGCTATATGTCGTGGCGTCGTGCGCTCACCTTGCGAAACCCCGCCGTCGACATGCGTAGCGCCGCGGAAGCCCAGCGTGACGAGGTGCTGGAAAAGGCGCGGGCCATGCTCGCCCGCGGCCGCCCGCCCGAGGAGGCCCTGGCCTTCCTCGCCAATACCCTGACCAACAAATTGCTGCATGCACCGAGTGCGCGCCTGCGCGATGCCGCGCTGGCCGGCGACCTCGATCTGCTGCATGCTGCCGGTCGCCTCTACGGCCTGGACGCCGACGACGACGTCCAGGCTTAACTTTCAAGCGAGCCGCATGACGCCCTCGATCCGCCGCAAACTGGAAACGCTCGCCGAACGTCACGAAGAGGTGGGTCGCCTGCTGGCCCAGCCGGACGCACTGTCCGATGCGAACCGCTTCCGCGAACTTTCGCGTGAATACGCCCAACTCGAACCCGTCGTGCTGTCGCTGCACGAGCACGACCAGGCCGAGCGCGAGCTGGCCGAAACCCAGGCCATGCTCGACGATCCGGAAATGCGCGAGATGGCGGCGGACGATATCGATCGCCTGCACGCACGCCTCCAGGACCTCGACGCCGCGCTGCAGTTGCTGCTGCTGCCGAAGGATCCGCGCGACGAGGGCAATATCTTCCTCGAGGTGCGTGCGGGTACGGGCGGCGACGAGGCGGCGATCTTCGCCGGCGACCTGTTCCGCATGTACGCGCGCTATGCCGAGCGCCAGCGCTGGCACGTGGAAATCGTCAACGCCAACGAGGGCGAGCATGGCGGTTACAAGGAAATCGTGGCGCGTATCGAAGGCCGTGGCGTTTACTCGAAGCTGAAGTTCGAATCGGGTACCCATCGCGTCCAGCGCGTGCCGGAAACCGAATCCCAGGGGCGTATCCACACTTCGGCGGCGACGGTGGCGATCCTGCCCGAGCAGGACGAGATCGCCGATATCGAACTGCGCGACGCCGACCTCAAGGTCGATACCTTCCGCGCCTCCGGTGCCGGCGGCCAGCACGTGAACAAGACCGATTCGGCGATCCGTATTACCCACCTGCCGACCGGCACCGTCGTCGAATGCCAGGACGAGCGCAGCCAGCACAAGAACCGCGCCCGCGCGATGAGCCTGCTGAAGGCGCGCCTGCTCGATGCCGAACGCAGCAAGCAGAGCGCGGTGCAGGCCGAGTCGCGGCGGTTGCAGGTCGGCAGCGGCGATCGCAGCCAGCGCATCCGCACCTACAACTTCCCGCAGGGCCGGATCACCGACCATCGCATCAACCTCACCCTGTACCGGCTGGCCGAGACCATGCAGGGCGACCTGGACGAACTGATCGATACCCTCACCCGCGAGCACCAGGCGGACGAGTTGCAGTCGCTGACGGCGGCGGCATGACCCTCGTCGTCGACCGCGCCGGCGTCGACGACCTGGCCGTATTGGTCGAGCTTTTCGATGGCTATCGCCAGTTCTACGGGCAGGCTTCCGATCCATCGCGCGCCAAAGATTTTCTTGGCGAGCGCATGGCACGAGGCGAATCCGTGATCCTGCTGGCCCGGCTGGACGGCCAGGCCGCGGGCTTCGTCCAGCTCTATCCGATCTTCAGCTCCGTGCACACGGCTCGCGTCTGGCTATTGAACGACCTCTTCGTTGCGACAGCCGCGCGACGCCATGGGGTCGCCCGTGCCCTGCTCTCCGGCGCCGGCGATTTCGCCCGTGCCGACGGTGCGCGAGGCCTGCAGCTGGAGACCGGCCGGGACAACATTGAAGCCCAGCAGCTATACGAGGCCTGCGGTTGGCGCCGCGATCACGGTAGTTGGTGGTACACATGGCAACCCTGAGTCGGACCCGGAGCATGAGATGGGCAAGCGCAAGGCGTACCAGAAGGCCCTCGAGGAACTGCAGACCGAGCTGATCGGCGTCACCCGCTGGCTCAGGCAAAGCGGCAAGCGGGTCGTCGTCATCCTCGAAGGGCGCGACGCCGCGGGCAAGGGCGGCACG
>DASYLE010000017.1:0-6112 GCA_036009745.1 Luteibacter sp.
GCGCCAAATCAACGAAATCAGGCTGGCCCGACATGATCGAGACCAATCCCATCCTTGCGCAGATCGCGGACCTGAAGGCCCGTGTCGAGTCGCTTAGGGGGTATCTTTGACTACGCCGTCAAGCGCGAACGCCTTGAGGAAGTAAGCCGCGAGCTGGAAAGTCCCACCGTCTGGGACGATCCGCAGCGCGCGCAGGAACTGGGCCGCGAACGGGCCAGGCTCGAACAGATCGTCAACGGTATCGATACGCTGAGCACCGGCCTCGCCGACGCTGGCGAACTGCTGGAAATGGCCGCCGCCGACGGCGACGAGGACACCGTGCAGTCGGTGGCCGACGATGTCGCCAAGCTCGATGCCGAGGTCAACAAGCTCGAATTCCGCCGCATGTTCTCCGGCCAGATGGATTCGGCCTATGCCTTCGTCGATATCCAGGCCGGTGCCGGCGGTACCGAGGCACAGGACTGGGCAGAAATGCTGCTGCGCATGTACCTGCGCTGGGCCGAGTCGCGCGGCTGGAAGGCCGAGCTGATGGAAGCGAGCGCGGGCGAAGTGGCGGGCATCAAATCCGCCACCTTCCGCGTCGAGGGCGATTACGCCTATGGCTGGCTGAAGACTGAGACCGGTGTCCATCGCCTGGTCCGCAAGAGCCCGTTCGACTCGGACAACCGCCGGCACACCAGTTTTACCTCGGTCTTCGTTTCGCCGGAAGTCGACGACGACATCGAGATCGACATCAATCCGGCCGACCTGAGGACCGACGTCTATCGTTCCTCCGGCGCCGGTGGCCAGCACGTCAACAAGACCGAGTCGGCGGTGCGCATCACCCATGTGCCGACCAATACCGTGGTCGCCTGCCAGACCGAGCGCAGCCAGCATGCCAACCGCGATCGCGCGATGAAGATGCTGAAAGCGAAGCTGTACGAACTGGAAGTGCAGAAGCGCAACGCCGAAAGGGATGCGCTGGAAGCCACCAAGTCCGACATCGGCTGGGGCAGCCAGATCCGCAACTATGTGCTCGACCAGTCGCGGATCAAGGACCTGCGCACCGGCATCGAGCGCACCGACACGCAGAAGGTGCTCGACGGCGACCTCGACGAATTCGTCGAAGCCAGCCTGAAGTCCGGCCTGTCCGGGTCGAAGCGCCTAGAAGCCTGATCGTTCCCTTCCACCCATAACGTTTTCAACGGAAACCACGCATGACCAGCGACAACGCCACGCCGCCAGACGAGAACAAACTCATCGCGGAGCGTCGCGAGAAACTGTCGGCCCTGCGCGGGCAGGGCATTGCGTTCCCCAATGACTTCAAGGTGGATAGCTTTGCTGGCGACTTGCAGGACGACTTCGCCGATGGCGATGCCTGGACGGCCGAGGCGATCGAAGCTGCGCCGCGTCGTGTGGCTATCGCCGGCCGCATCATCCTCATGCGCGGCCAGGGCAAGGTCAGCTTCGTGCAGATGCAGGACGGCACCGGGCGGATCCAGCTGTTCGTCCACCAGGGCACGCTGGGCGAGGATGCCTATAACGCTTTCAAGCGTTGGGACCTGGGCGACATCGTCGGAGCGACCGGTCTGCTCATGCGTACCAAGACGGGCGAGTTGTCCGTCAAGGTCGACACCATGCGACTCCTGACCAAGGCGTTGCGTCCCTTGCCCGACAAGCATCACGGCCTGGCCGATGTCGAGCAACGTTATCGCCAGCGTTATGTCGACCTGATCGTCACGGAGGAATCCCGACGTACCTTCGCCCTGCGTTCGAAGATCATCGGTTTCATCCGCAAGTGGCTGGAAGAATCGCCGCGCCGCTTCATGGAAGTGGAAACGCCGATGATGCACGTGATCCCCGGCGGAGCCACCGCACGGCCGTTCACCACGCATCACAACGCGCTCGACATGACACTGTTCCTGCGCGTGGCGCCGGAGCTGTACCTCAAGCGGCTCGTCGTCGGTGGTTTCGATCGCGTGTACGAGATCAACCGCAATTTCCGCAACGAGGGTGTGTCGACCCGGCACAATCCCGAGTTCACCATGCTCGAGTTGTACCAGGCTTACGCCACGTATCACGAGATCATGGACATTACCGAGGACATGATCCGCGAGTCCGCCCGCGCCGTGCTCGGTACCACCGAAGTGGTCTGGGACGGTGTCGCCATCGATGTCGGCCCGGCCTTCCGCCGCTGGCGCATGGAAGACGCGGTGCTCGAACTGAATCCGGAAATCCATGCCGGGGACATTCGCGACCGCGAGAAAATGGTCGCGCACGCCGTGCGCCTGGGCATTCATGTGAAGAAGGATTTCGGCTGGGGTCGCCTGCTGCTGGAAGTCTTCGAGAAGACCGTCGAGCACACCCTGGTCCAGCCGACCTTCATTACCGCGCATCCGGTCGAGGTATCGCCGCTGGCCCGCGAAAGCGATACGGATCCGGGGATCACCGACCGCTTCGAGCTCTTCGTCAACGGCAAGGAGCTGGCCAATGGCTTCTCCGAGCTCAACGACCCGGAAGACCAGGCCGCGCGTTTCCAGGCCCAGGTCGACGCCAAGGATGCCGGTGACGATGAAGCCATGCATTTCGACGCCGACTACATCCGCGCGCTGGAAGTCGGCCTGCCGCCGACCGGTGGCCTCGGCGTCGGCATCGATCGCCTGGTCATGTTGCTGACCGGCTCCTCGTCGATCCGCGACGTCCTGCTGTTCCCCTATATGCGTCCCGAGGCCTGAGCCATGCGTTGGCACTTTGTTGTACTCACGGTCGCCATGCTGGCGATCGCGGGCTGTTCGCATGACGACCACGCAACGCCGCCGGCCGCGCCTGCGAGCGCGGCGTCGATCGCCGAAGCCGAGGGTCCGCCGAAACCCGTCGTGGCCACCGAGGACGACGCGGTGAAGCGGGTCAGTGCGGCGATCGCACGCGACAAGCTGAGCACCCTTGCACCCGAATGCCTGAGCTTCATCCATTACGCGAGCGACCAGCAGGGTTATGTGGTCGACGTCCACGAACTGCATGACGCGCATTGTGGCGGCGATCCGAATGTCGCCCCGCGGCTGTTCACGGTCGAGGTCGACCGCATGAGCGGCCGCCTGGAAACCGATGCCGCCGATCCGGCGGCAGGCCTTTTCCATCCCATCCAGTGAACAGGAGTCAAGCATGCTGTACGTGATTGTTGCCCTCGACCATCCCGGTTCGCTTGAAAAGCGCAAAGCCGCGCGCCCCGATCACCTGGCGCGCCTGAACGCCTTGCAGGAACAGGGCAGGCTGACCCTGGCCGGTCCGTTCCCGGCAATCGACTCGGAAGACCCGGGCGAGGCCGGTTTTACCGGCAGCATGATCGTTGCCGAGTTCAGCGACCTGGCCACGGCCAGGGCCTGGGCGGATGCCGATCCCTATGTTGCCGCCGGCGTCTATCGCCAGGTCGAGGTCCGGCCGTTCCGCCAGACCCTGCCGTGAGTGCCGCGAAGGTCGAGCGTATCCGCGGCTTGCTCGAGGCCGCGCTGCAGCCCTTGGCCCTCGAGGTGATCGACGAGGGCCACATGCACGTCGGCCACGGTGGCGAGGGCAAGGGACATTTCCGGGTCAGGGTGACCAGCGCGGCCTTTGCCGGGCTGAACCCGATCCGGCGCCACCGGCTGGTTTATGCAGCCGTGGCCGCTATGATGGAGGATGGCATCCACGCCCTGGCTATCGAAGCCAAGGCGCCGGGGGAATAATACTTTTGTTAACAATGGGATGCGGTAGAAGCTTCATCTCGTTGCGAGCCACGGACACTCAATGCGCCTGACCACGATCAAGCTTGCCGGTTTCAAATCCTTCGTGGATCCGACCACGCTGCACCTGCCCACCAATATGACCGGCGTCGTCGGCCCGAACGGTTGCGGCAAATCCAACATCATCGACGCGATCCGCTGGGTGATGGGCGAGAGCGCGGCCAGCCGCCTGCGCGGCGATTCGCTGACCGACGTGATCTTCTCCGGTTCCAGCGCGCGAAAGCCGGTCGGCCAGGCCATGGTCGAACTGATTTTCGACAATAGCGACGGCACCATCCAGGGCGAATACGCGCAATACGCGGAAATCTCGGTCAAGCGCATCGTCAGCCGCGATGGCCAGTCCTCGTACCACCTCAACGGGGCGCGTTGCCGCCGCCGTGACATTACCGATCTGTTCCTCGGCACCGGCCTCGGGCCGCGCAGCTACTCGATCATCGAACAGGGCATGATCAGCCAGATCATCGAGGCGCACCCGGAAGAGTTGCGCACGCATCTGGAAGAGGCCGCCGGTATCTCCAAGTACAAGGAGCGCCGCAAGGAAACCGAGAGCCGCATCAAGGCCACCCGCGAGAATCTCGACCGCGTGCGGGATGTGCGCGACGAGGTGGACAAGCAGCTCGATCACCTGAACCGCCAGGCACGCGCCGCCGAACGCTGGAAGGCGCTCAAAGAAGAGCAGACCCGCCGCGAGGCGGAACTTCGCGCGCTCGAATACCGCACCCTGCATCGCCAGCACGAAGGCGAGGGCGATGGCCTGCGCCATGCCGAACTCGAGATCGAGCGGCACCAGGCCACCCAGCGCCAGGTCGAGGCGCAGCTGGAAAGCGTACGCGATCGTCACCAGGGCGCTTCCGAGCATCTGAACACCGTACAGGCCGATGTCTATAAGGTCGGTGCCGAGATCGCCCGCGTCGAACAGCAGGTGCGCCACAACCGCGAACTGTCCGACCGCCTGTTGCGCGCCCAGGGCGAAGCCTCGCGCGAATTCGAGGAACTGCAGGGGCATATCACCGCCGACCGCGAGCAGATCGAAACGCTGCGTATGTTCCTGGCCGAAGGTGAGCCGAAACTCGAATCGCTGCAGCAGATCCAGGACGAGACCGGCGAGACCCAGCGCAGCACCGAGGCCAAGCTGGCCGACTGGCAGTCGCGTTGGGACGTGCATACACGTACCGCCGGCGAATCGGCGCGTGCCGCCGAGGTCGAACGGACGAAGCTGGCCTATCTCGATCGCCAGAGCGTCGACCTGTCGCGTCGCCGCGAAGCGCTGGAGAACGAGCAGAAGGCGACCGATGTCGCCGCGCTCGATGCCGCGTCCGAACAGCTCGATATCGAGCACGATACCCAGCGCGAGCGCGTCGAGACCCTCGGTGGCATGCTCGACCAGCACAAGGTCGCGCACGAGCGCGTGCAGGACGAAGAGCGCCAGGTTCAGTCCTCGCTCAACGAGGCGCGCCAGCAGTTGCAGACCGCGCGTGGCCGCCAGGCATCGTTGGAAGCCTTGCAGCACGCCGCGCTCGGCCAGGAAGAATCCGCCGCCAGCGGCTGGCTGGCCCGGCTCGGGCTGGACAAGTCGCGTCGCCTTGGCGAATCGCTGCAGGTCGATGCCGGCTGGGAAGCGGCGGTCGAGACCGTGCTTGCCGGCGTGCTCGATGGCGTACTGGTCGATTCGCCACTGTCGCTGACCGGCGAGTTCGCAGGCCTGGGCGAGGCCGATGTGGCCCTGTTCGCCCGCGCCGAAGGCGGGCCGGCACCGTCGGGCACCCTGGCCGCGCATGTGCGCGGCCCCGCCGCGGCGCTGGCCCTGCTGTCCCATGTGCATGTCGCCGAGACGGTCGACGAGGCACGTGCCAGGGTCGGTTCGCTTGCCGCCTACCAGTCGGTGATCACCCGCGACGGCGCCTGGATTGGTCCCGACTGGGCCCGCGTGCGTCGCGCCCAGGGCAACCAGGTCGGCGTGCTCGCCCGTGAGCGCGACATCCGCCAGCTCGCCGAACAGATTGAAACCCTCGATGCGCGCACCGAGGAATGGACCGAGCAACTCGAAGCCCTGCGTGCCAGCAAGTTCGAGACCGAGCGCCAGCGCGACGACGCCCAGCGTGACCTGTACGCCGCGCACCGTCGCCTGTCCGAGCTGGCCGGCCAGCTGCAGAGCCATCGCGGCAAGATGGAAACCGCGCGCGCCCGTTCCGAAAAAGTCACCGGCGAAATCGCCGACCTCATGGCCCAGCTGGACGAACAGGAAACGACGACGCGCGAAGCCCGCGCGCGCCTGGACGAATCCGTGCTGAGCATGGGCGACATGGAAGACGAGCGCCGCGGCCTGGAAAACGAGCGCCGCGAACTGCTCGAGG
>DASYLE010000018.1:0-2963 GCA_036009745.1 Luteibacter sp.
CGATCGTCACGGTCGATCACGCGGGCAAGATCGAAGATGTAGAGAGCCTTGTCGCTGAGCACGGCGATGTTTTCGCCAACGGGCTGCGGCGCACCGGCGAGTACCTCGCCTGCCGGCAGACGAAACCACGGCAGCGCTTCACCCGCCAGGCTGTCGTATCGGTAGAGCGTGTCCCGCCCAAGCAGGATGGCGTCCCCCGGCGCCAGCGACGGCATGCCGCCGGCTGGTATCGGCACGACCCCGAACGCGGCGCCCTCCTGGCCCATGTCGCCCTTCGCGCTGTGGTCGTTGGCCATGCTGTAACCCCGGAAGCGCATGCGGTCGTGGCTGAATACCCAGCGCACGCCGCGCCGTTCGTCGTCGAACTGGGTCGCCGCCACATTGGCGATCTGGCCGCGCACGGGCAAGGTGTCCAGTTGCGGCACCACTTCAAACACATCGGACAAGGCGACCTGTTCGCGCCAGAGCGGTACGTCCGCCAGGTGGCTTCCGGCCAGGTCGGCGAGGATCAGGTCCTTGCCTCGCGCGCGCTGCGCCTCGACCACGCCGCCTTGCGGCGGTACCTCCCTATTGTTCGGCGATACGCCAAGCGCGAGCAGGGCTATTTCCGTGCCCATCGCCAGCGCAAACGTCAGGACCAGGTAGATGCCCATCTGCAAGGGCAGCGCGATCGCAATCATGCCCGCCGCTCCCGGCGGCGGAGCGCTGAGGTCGGGTTTGAAGGCCACCGCCACCATCACCGCCAGCCAGGCCAGGATCAGCGCATGCAAGGCCAGTGCGCCAATGCCCGTGGCCTTGTCCGCCAGCAGCAAGGCGAGGAAGACGGCGGCGCTTGCCGAGTAGCGCCGGTTGGCCAGCATGCCGTAAGCGCCGGCGAGGTACGCACACCATGCGACCGACAAGGCGCCAACGGCGAGCCACAGATGTCGTGCGTCGACGACGCGCGCGGTCATCCCTGCCTGCCAGCCGGCGATCGCCAGCAAGGGCGCGGCGACCCCCAGCGCGAGCAGCACGACACCGGCGCCGAACAGCGCGATGGCGATCCGACCCGGCGATACCGGGCGATGCAGCAGGTTCAGCCATGCATTCGGGCGCCGGTAGCTGCCGATCTGGTAGAGCCCCAGCAGCAGTCCGGCCATCCCATAGGCGGCACCGAAGATGCGGTAAATCATCAGCGGCTGCTGCGCCATGTCGGTGATGCGCGCAATAAACCCCACGAACAGGAAATTCAGCAGCGCCAGCGCGATGGCCCAGCCGCGAAAGCGAAGTAGCTCAGCCTTGAACAGATCCCACATACCTTCCCCCTTCGATCTTTCGCTCAGGCCGCGGCCGGCGTCGCATGATTCTTGGCCAGGAAGCCGTTGACCGCCCGGTCCAGGCCTACCGGCATGCTTTGCACCGAACGCGCGCCGGCGGCGCGCAGGAACGCGGCGAAGTGCTCGTCCTGGTCGAGCACCAGGTAGTGATGCAGGCCATCGAGACGCTGCACTTGCAACAGGCCCGGCACGCTCGCCGGTGCAGGCCCCTTGAATGGCATGTCGGCGATCCAGTGGGTGACGCGTGCACGGAAATCGTCCGGTGGCGACATATTCTTCAGGGCGCCGCGCTCGAGGATGATCAGGTTATCGGCGACGCGCTCGATCTCTTCCATCTGGTGCGAGCAATAGATCACCGTGCAATGTTCGGCCGCGCGCGAGTACATCAGCGATTCGAGGAAGGCGCTTTTGGCGACCACGTCCAGGCCGAGGGTCGGTTCGTCCAACACCAGCAGCTCCGGCCCCTGGGCAAGGGTGAGTGCGAGATTGAGCCCGGCACGTTCGCCCCGCGAAAGTTCGCTGACTTTCTGCGCGGACAGCACGTTGTAATGGCCGATGACGTCGTCGAAGGCCAGCTGGTTCCAGCGCGGGTACTGGCGGCGCTGCATCGCGGTGATCGCCGACACCCGCATCCAGCCCGGCAAGCTGTGTTCCTCGTTGACGAAGCCGATGCGCCCGCGATCCTCTGGCGTCAGTCGCTGGCAATCGCGACCGAGAATCCGTGCCTGTCCGGCACTGGGCGGAAGGAAGCCAAGCAGCACGCGGAACAGCGTGGACTTGCCGGCGCCGTTCGCGCCGACGATGGCATGGATCTGGCCGCTGGCGATGCGCAAATCCAGATGATCGAGCGCCAGCCTGTTGCCGTAGCGCTTGCTCAACGCTTCGGTCTCGATCACGTACTCGGTCGATGCCGGATCGGTCATGGTCGGAACTCCGGAGTCAGGCGGTTTTCTTCGGCGCGAGCACACGCAACTCGCGATCGAGCTTCGCGAGTGCCTTGTCGGGCGGATAATCGAGCGCGGCCACTTCGTGTACAAAGCGCTGGATCGCTTCGTCGAGGCGCCGGTCGCGCTCGGTATCGTTAAGGCGCTGCCGCGGCGTGGCCACATACAGACCCAATCCCTGGCGCGACTCCAGCCACCCCTCCGCGGTCAGTTCCGCATAGGCCTTGGCCACGGTATTCGGGTTGATCGTCAACTGCTGCGCCAGCCCGCGCACGCTCGGCAACTGCGCACCGGGGAGCAGGTCGGCGGTGGCCACTTTCATGCGTATCGCATCGACGATCTGCCGGCTGATCGGCCGCGGGTCGCCGGTGGATATCTGGATCAGTAAAGCTTGCGTACGGGCCATGGGAACCTCGGGTGCTCACACTGTACTATGTGAACTAGTACAGTACAGACACCGCCGCGATGTCAAGGCCCATTGGTTATCCGATGGCGATGTCGCCACGGTTTAGCGCGTCCAGCCCACGGCTGGTCGCATCGGCACCGCCAAGCCATGGCGCAGCGGCGATGGCCGGGGTTTCAATGAGGCGACGCTGGAATGTCTCCAGTGAAGGAAGCCCCCATGCATCGTCTCGTGCTGATCGGACTCGCGCTCACCCTGCCCTTCATCGTCGTCGCGGCACCCGCTGCGCCATCAACCGAT
>DASYLE010000019.1:0-6667 GCA_036009745.1 Luteibacter sp.
GCATGACGAGCGAGCGGCTTTACATGATCCCCATCGCCGACGCCTTGAGCACGGCAGTCGCACGCGTCGAACATTCCAGTTTACGAAAGACGCTTTCCACATGTGTGCGCACGGTGCTGGGGCTGAGGGTGAGCTGGCGTGCCGCCTCCTTGTTGCTCGATCCGTGGCCGATCAGGCGCAGTACGTCGAGTTCGCGGGCGGACAGCTGGATCGACGACGCCTGTCGGTGCCGTCGCGTCGTGGGGACCATATCGTTGGTGAGCAGGGCCTCGACGACATGGCTGTCGAAACGGCCATTCGCTGCCTCTTCGCGTAGCAGAGCCGCCGCGGCGACCGTCGAAAAGGCTTCGCGCCAGGGCCGTGCCGAACGCAGGGCGACCCAGGCGATGGATGCGGCGAGGATTCGCGCCTCCAGGGTCAGCGCGTGGCTGGCACCGCGAAAATAGCCGCTGCCATCCAGCCGCTCATACGCATGCGACGCCAGTTCCGCGGCCTGTCGAAGCGCGCCGGTCTGCTTGCCCGCGCGTGAGGTCCAGTAGGGAACCAGGCGCAGCTTTTCCCATGCGGATGTCGATAATTTTCCCGGCGTGTTCCATGTCGTATTCGGTACCGCCGTGCGGCCGATGCCGTGCACCAGGCCGGCCAGGTAGACCAATTCGCGCGCCTGGGTATCCAGCGACATCCGCGCGCTGCACGAGGCGGCGGTGGAGGCTACCTCGCGCGAGAAACCCGTCATCCATGGCAACTTGAGGTCGATCACGTCGGCGATCAGTTCGGGCGCCGTGGGTTCCCGCATCCTTGGTGTCAGTAGCGGTACGTCCAGTTCGCCTTCCGGCATGCGGTCGAGTTCCGCCAGCCATGACGCTGCATGTGTCGCCGCCAGTGTTCCCAGCTCGTCCGGATAACGGCTGCCTGCACGCTGCGCAATCAGCGTGAGCGCGCCATCGAGGCCATAGATGCGGCCGAAGATCTCCAGGTCGCCAGCCATCGAGACCACGAACACGGGCGTGGGAATGGCATTGCCCTGGGCGTGACTGGGTATGCCGTGGCCGTCCCAGGCTTCGAAGATGTTGCGCAGCGTGGCCTGGGTCGTCTCGCCGAGATCGAGCATCCGGGCCACTTCACCGGAGACCTCGCAGTGAATATGGGCAAGCGGGGTCAGTGCGGTTTCCGTGCCGCCGTGACTTTGCAGGGGCTCGGCCCAGTCGGCGCGTTGCGCGAGCATTGCTTCGCGTCCGGCGATGTCGTCGCCCATGACCTGGGCGAATCCCGCTGCGTTGGCCGTGCAGCCAGACCAGCGGAGCAGGGAGGCCTCGGCCGCCGTCGCGCAGGCCTCGTCATCCAGCCCGGCCGCTTGGGCGAGCCGCCCGGCCAGCCATGCGGTGCGCAGCGAATGGTCGGTCGGCTGGCCCATGCTGAGGTCGCCGATGAAAGCCAGGGCCTTGACCGCGTCGAAGGCGCGGATCGTCGTTTCGTCGCTTTGCATAGATCGGGTATCCGTGGGGACGGCGCCCCGGCAGGGCTCGGTCATTCAACCGATACCGCCAGGGTGGGCCGACGACGATCCTAACGGCTCCCGATCCTCCCACCCAAGGTGCTCCCATGAATAAGCTGCTGAAGCGTTCCCTGTTCTCCGCCCTGATCCTCGCTGGCGTGTTCGTCTATCTGCCCGCACAGGCCGCTCCGGCGGTCGACCTGAAGGGTGAGAACGTCGTCCTGGTCCACGGCGCCTTCGCCGACGGTTCGAGCTGGGCGAAGGTTATCCCGCTGCTCCAGGCGCGTGGCCTGAATGTCGTGGCCGTGCAGAACCCGACCACCTCGCTGGCTGACGATGTGACGGCGACCAAGCGCGTCGTCGAGAAACTCACCGGCCCCGTCGTACTGGTCGGCCATTCCTGGGGCGGCCAGGTGATCACCCAGGCAGGCAATGACAACAAGGTCGATGCGCTGGTCTATGTCAGCGCGTTCGCGGTCGACAATGGGCAGTCGATCAACGACCTGCTCAAGGGCCTGCCGCCGCCGGTTTGGGCGAGCGCGCTGCAGAAGGACTCGGGCTCCGCCCTGACGCTCACGACCCAGGGCATCGTCGACGACTTCGCGCAAGATCTTTCGCCGACCCAGCAGCACGTTATCGCCGCGACGCAGACGCCGTGGCCCGCGGCCGCCATCGACGACAAGGTCACCACGGCCGCCTGGCATACCAAGCCGTCCTGGTTCGTCATCAGCGACAAGGACCGCATGATCGACCCGAAGCTGCAGGCAGCCATGGCGCACACGATCGGCGCGACGGTGTCGCATGCCAACACGAGTCATCTGCCCATGTTCAAGGACCCGCAGGCGGTCGCTGACGCCATCATCGCCGCGGCCACCAAGGTCCGCCAGGCGCAGTAAACCGTTCCATGGGTACCGCCGTGGCCGTCGGTAGACGCCACGGCGGTACTGCGTGTGCATGGCGGCCTTGAAATCTTGCGATTCGGCGCATATCATTCATTTATAGATATTACATAAATGAATTAAATTACCGAAATGAACAGCTTCCTGCCAACCGAACAACGCATTGACCACACTCGCGAGCGCTACCCGCCATTCCCGCGCGAGCCGGCCGTCTTGGTCAGGTTGATCAAGCACTTGCATAAGCTGGTGCACGACGACGCCAACGCCACCCTGCGTCCGTACGGCTTGAACCATCCGGAGTACAACCTGTTGATGATGTTGTACGGCACGCCGGGCGGTGCGCTCAGTGCGTCGGAGCTGGCCGAGTCCTCGGGTGAGAAATCGGCCAATATCACGCGGCTTACCAATGGCTTGTGCGACAAGGGCCTGATAGCGCGCACCGCGGACGAGGACGACCGGCGCAAAGTCATGCTGGCGCTGACGCCTGCCGGGGAGGCGTTGATCGGGGCCTTGCTGCCGGACGTGTGCGCGCTGCTCGACCGGCAGATGCGTACGCTGGACGCCGGCGACCAGCGCCAGCTCGAGGGTTTGCTGAAAAAGATGTTGTCCGGCCTCACGGCCTGAATCGATCGGGATAGATGATGTCCGCCATCGATGTCACATCGTCTCCGGTGGGCCGGCGCCAGATCGCGCTGGATACGCTGCGTGAGGAAACCGGCACCTGGCTGTTCGTGGTGAAGGCCTTGCTCGCCTTCTTCATCACCGGCTGGATCGCGATGCGCCTGGCTTTGCCGCAGCCCTCGACGGCGATGCTGACCACGGTGATCGTCGCCAACCGGCAGTCGGGCATGGTGCTGGCGAAGAGTTTCTATCGCGCGCTCGGCACGCTGGCCGGGGCCGTCGCTGGCGTCGTCGTCGTTTCGCTGTTTCCACAGCAAGGCGAGCTGTTCCTCGTTGCCATGGCGTTATGGGTGGGAGGCTGCGCTGGCGGTGCCACCTTGTACCGGAACTTCAAATCTTATGCCTTCGTGCTGGCCGGCTACACCGCGGCGATCGTCGCCTTGCCTGCGATCGACAATCCGCCCGGCGTGTTCGATTCGGCGGTGGCGCGCATCAGCGAAGTGCTGCTTGGCCTGCTGGTCACCGGCGCGATCAGCGATACGGTGTTCCCGGTCCGCATGCGCGACGTGTTGCGGCGTACGGCGCGGGAGCAGTTCGCGCATTTCATCACCTTCATGCAGCGCAGCACCGGTGGCTCCCTGCCACGCGAAGCGATGGAGGCGGCGCACCTGCGCTTCGTGCGCGATGTGGTGACGCTGGAAGACCTGCGCAGTTCCGTGGTCTTCGAGGATGCCGAAGCGCGTGCGCGCAGTGGACACCTGAGCCTCCTCAACCAGCGCTTCATGGCGGCGTCGACCAGCTTCCAGTCCTTGCATCATCTGATCAACCGTCTGCAACGCGGCGGTCGAGCGGCGGCGCGCGATGCGCTGATCGCCTTGTACCGGCCGATCGGCGAGGCGCTCGATGCACCGATCGAGGCCGGCGCGAAGGCGCGCGTGCTGTGTCCCCGGCTTGCCGCAAGCCGCAAGCGCATGGCCGCACTTTCCGCCGAGCTGCGTGCGGGGCTCGGCGATCCGCAGGACCTTCGCGATTTCGATACCGGCGCGGCGCTGCTCGAACGTTTCGCGGAGGAACTCTACGAATATGTCGACGCGGCCGCATCGCTGCAAGCACCGCAATTGACGGCACGTTCGTCCGAACGCGTGCGTTTCGCACGCGGCAATGACTATTTCGGCGCGGGCCTGGCCATGCTGCGCACTGTGCTGACCATGCTGGCGCTGGGCGCTTTCTGGATCGCCAGCGCGTGGCCGCTGGGTCTGAACGCGATGCTGCTGGCGACGGTGTTCGCCGGCCTGTTCGCCACCGTGCCTAATCCGAAACAACAATCCAGCGCGATCATGTTCGGTTACCTGACCGGCATGAGCATGGGCTTTGTCTGCGAGTTCTTCGTGCTGACACAGTTCGATGGTTATCCGCTGCTGGTGGCGGGTGTCGCGCCATTCATGGCGACCTGCCTGTGGCTGATGACGCGACCGAAGGTGGCGACCTATGGCCTGGGTTGCACCATGGGACTGGCCTACATCCTCGCCTTGCGCAATCCGATGGTCTACGACCCGGTGCACTTCATCAATGACGCGATCGCCCAGATCGTCGGCCTCGGCGCCAGCATCGCCGCCTTCGTCGTGGTGCCGCCGGCGATCGGCAGCGGCTGGTTGCGCCGGCGTCAGTTCGCGCGCCTGCGCTCGCAGGTCGCCCTGGCCGCCGAAGCACCATTACCCGGATTGCGTGCGCGCTTCGAGAGCATCAACCACGATCTCTTCAGCCAGATCGTCGCGCATACCGCTCCTGGCACCGACGATTCGCGCGCGCTGATCGCCTGGACACTGGCCGTGCACGAGACCGGCCGCGCCCTGATCGAACTGCGCCACGATCTTGCCGCGCATGCCTTACCGGAGAACGCCGATCATTTCGTCGACGCCGCGATCGGGGCGCTGGCCCGTTTCTACGAACGTCCGGACAGCGCGCGCTACCTGCTGGCGCGCGATACGGTCGCGACCGCGATCGCCGCAGTGAGCGACGAGCCGCACGCGGGACATGTGCTCGATCACCTGCATCTGCTTCGCTTGGCCATCCTGGACGGTGAGTCCGTGCTGGCCGATTACATGCCCGTTTCCGCCGCCGCCAGGGATATCGCCCATGCCCCGTGAACTCGCCATCGGCGACGCGCTGGTGCCCGGATTGCTTGTGCTTTTCGTCGCCTCGCTGCTCCTGCTCTGGTTGCTCGACTGGCTGGCCGGCCGTTTTGGCCTGTATCGCCTGGTCTGGCATCCGCCACTGTTCCGCCTTTCGCTGTTCGTCTGCGTCTTCGGCGTCCTCGCGCTGTTCCTGTTTTGAGCCGACCCCTATGAAAATCGCCTCGTTCTTCCGCTTCCTGATCACTGCCGTGGTGCTGCTCGCCGCCATCGTCATCGCCGGTGCGCTGTGGAAGCACTACATGTACTCGCCGTGGACCCGTGACGGCCGCGTCCGCGCCGAAGTGGTGCGCATCGCGCCGGATGTTTCCGGACTGGTGACCGCGGTGGCGGTAAAGGACAACCAGACGGTGAAGAAAGGCGACCTGCTCTTCACCATCGACCAGGCGCGCTACACCTACGATCTCGCCCAGGCCGAGGCGAACCTGTCGGCGGCCGAAGCCAGCGCGCGTGCCGCCGGTGCGAACATCAACGCGGCGGTGGCCGGCGCGGCTGAGCGCAAGGCGAACTTCGACATGTTGCAGGCACAGTCCGAGCGTCGGCTAAAGATCCAGGGCGATGTGATATCCGTCGAGGAACGCGCCAATGCCGTGGCGACCGCGAACTCGGCGCGTGCCGGCTGGCAGCAGTCCCAGGCCAGCCAGAAGCAGGCGACGGCGAGCCAGGAACAGGCGGCTGCCGCCGTGCAACAGGCCGAGGTCGCGGTGGAAAGCGCGCGGCTCAACCTGATCCGCACCGAGATCCGCTCACCGGTCGACGGCTATGTCACCAACCTCGATGTACGGGTTGGCGACTACGCCGCATCGGGCGGTGCGAGGCTCGCGGTGATCGACAGCCATTCGTACTGGATCTACGGCTATTTCGAGGAAACCAAGCTGCCATACCTGCGCGTCGGCGACCCGGTCGATATCCGCCTCATGAGCGGCGGCGCCCAGTTCAAGGGCAGCGTCGAAAGCATCGCCCGTGGCATCACCGACAGCGATAACCCGACCGGCTCGGACCTGCTCGCCGACGTCAATCCGACGTTTAACTGGGTGCGATTGGCGCAGCGTGTGCCGGTGCGGATTCATATCGATGCGGAGCATCTGCCGGAAGGCGTGGTGCTGGCCGCGGGGATGACGGCGACGATCGTGGTGCATCCAAAAAAAGTTCCCTGATTCGCGAAAAACCGCGCGCATCGCCACTGGACCCCGGCCTGCGCCGGGGTGACGTGAGGGGGATAGGTGCCGCGCCTTGCTCTGCGCTTCGCTCTTGATCGTCATACCAGCGCAGGCTGGTATCCAGTGGCATCAGTGGTCGGTGTTCGCCACTGGACCCCGACCTGCGCCGGGGTGACGGCGAGGGAGATGGGTGTCGCGCCTTGCTCTGCTCTTCGTTCTTGATCGTCATACCAGCGCAGGCTGGTATCCAGTGGCGTCAGTGGTCGGTATCGCCACTGGACCCCGGCCTGCGCCGGGGTG
>DASYLE010000020.1:0-5861 GCA_036009745.1 Luteibacter sp.
CGGCAAGAGCCACGCTTTCGGTGGCACCTATCTTGAACTGCAGCCCGGTCAACGGTTGCGCTATACCGACGTCTTCGACGATCCGAACCTTCCGGGCGAAATGGTGACCACGGTGACCCTGGCGAAGGTTTCCTGCGGCACCGACCTGACGGTGGTACAGGAGGGCATCCCCGATATCATCCCGAAGGAAGCGTGCTACCTGGGCTGGCAGGAGTCGCTCACGCTGCTGGCCCAATTGGTCGAAGCGAACATTCCAGACTAAGGCTGTCCATGCGTTACGGGCATCGGATCCACCCGTAGCGCACCCTCCTGGATACTTCGCTCAGGCGCGCATGGGGCGCGCCTGGCGCTGTTCGCAGCTGAATTCGCGTCATTGGCTGTCCTGGATCGAGGTTCCGGGAGTTGTCCACGCGTCCGGCCCAGCCGGCTCCAGGCCCCGCTGAGCCGCCGCGCCAGGATTCCCCTACTATCGCGCGATGACGACACCTTCTTTAGCGCTATCGAACGCCTCCCATCGCGGCAGCCTGGCCTGCGTAGGCATGGGCATGACCATGGGTTCGCACCTCACGCCGCTGGCGCGTAGCCATATCGAACAGGCGGACGTGGTATTCGCCGCGCTTTCCGATCACATCGTGGAGATGTGGCTGCAGCGCATGCACCCGGATGTGCGCAGCCTTCAGCCCTACTACGCGGAAGGCAAGTCGCGGATGAAGACCTATCGGGAATGGGTCGACCTGATGATGGCCGAGGTGCGCATCGGCAAGCGCGTCTGCGCCGTGTTCTACGGCCACCCCGGGATCTTTGCCTGGTCGCCGCACAAGGCGATCGAGGTGGCCCGCTCGGAAGGCTTCGACGCGCACATGGAACCGGGCATTTCCGCCGAGGATTGCCTGTATGCCGACCTGGGGATCGATCCGGGCCGTCTCGGCTGCCAGCACTTCGAGGCCAGCCAGCTGCTTTTCTATGAGCGTCGCATCGACACCGCCGGCTATCTGGTGCTGTGGCAGGTGGCCCTGGTTGGCGACCGGTCACTGGCCCGGTTCGAGACCGGACCTGCGTACCGGCAGGTGCTGGTGGACCTGCTGAGCCGCGACTATCCGCTTGACCACGAAGTGATAATCTACCGCGGGGCAACACTACCGATCGAAAAGCCAAGGATCCGGCGTATCACGCTGCGCGATTTGCCTGGCACCACCTTGACCGCGGAACAGACCATTGTCCTGCCGCCCGCCGCGCCGCTGAAGCCGAATCTGGCCATGCGTGCACGGCTGGAGGAGCTGGACAAGGCGGTCGCTGTCGCGTGAGGTAAAGAAAGGCCAGATCTTCAAGTCTTAAAAACAACACCAAGCTAATCGTTGAACATCACAGGGGTGGGGACATGTCGGACACGATTGATTTGCTGGAAGCCATTGGCAAGAACGCTTCCCTGCGCCATGCATCGGGCCAGGAACTCGCCGATTCCCTGGAGCGGGCGGACGCCTCGGAGGCCTTGAAGGCCGCGGCGATGACCGGTGACAGCTCGCTGCTGTGCGCCGAACTCGGCCATAAGCCCATGATCGTCAACCACGATGTTCATGCCGGCTGGAAAGAGGATGAGAATGAGGAGGATCTCGATCCTGGCAAGACTGATCCGGACCCTTCGCCCGAACCAGACAAGGGCTGACCCTCGAACGACCGACTGGCAGCGCCCGCTTGCCGCGTTGGTGCACCCGCTTCCGGCCATGGCCCGCTCTCGTGGCCATGGCCTTTTGCGTTCTTGCTCCACCGGCATTTGCCGCCGTTGAAAGCTCCGCGGCTGCCGCACTGCTCGAACAGACCGAGAACTTGCGCACCTCTGACCATCCGCGCTTCCTGCGCCTGCTTACCGAGCTTCACCAGCTGGTGCCGGGCATGCTCGCCCACGAGCGCTGGCAGTTGCGTTACCTCGACGCATGGCAGGCTTCGTTCCGGGGCGACTACGCCAACGCCGACCCCATGCTGCAGGACGTCATCGATCACTCGGGCGATCCGCCGCTCGTGGCCAAGGCATCCGCCGTACTCGTGGGGGACATGGCCAGCAATAAACGCTATGAGGAAGCCTTCGAATTAGCCAGCCGGCTGGTTTCCGATCTGCCTGCGACCCAGGACAAACTGGCGCGCTTTATGGTCCTGTCCTATGTGTCCCAATTGCTCAAGTCCGCCGGGCAGTACGAGCTTGCCGCCCATCACGTCCGCAACATGATGCAGTCGCTCCCTGCGGGGAAAACGCTATGCCAGCTGACGACCATGCTTTTGACGGTGCTCTACGCCAACCACAAGCTGACATCCACCAACGCGGAGCTTCAGACAGGCATCGATGCCTGCCAGGCCGCCGGGGAACCGGTATTTACCGACACCCTCTGGCTGGTGAAAGTCAGCCTCTACCTGGATGAGGATCAACCGCGCAAAGCCCTCGCCCTGCTGCAGCGGATTGCCCCCAGCATTCGCGCCAACCAGTACTACTCCAATACCCTGGCGTCCCAGGTCGAGTCCGCCCAGGCCCATTGGAAACTGGGCGATGACGACAGCGCCCGCACGGAAGCGCTCGCGGCACTGGCCTCCAGCGACCCGGGCGATATCAGCGAGTCGCTGCGTGACGCCTACGAGGTGCTTTATCGCATCGAGAAAAAACACGGTAATGCCGCGGCGGCGCTGACCTATTTCGAGAACTACGCCGCCCAGGACATCGGTTACCTCAACGACATCAGTGCCAGGACCCTGGCCTATGACGTGGCCCAGCAGCATGTGCTCGCGCAAAAGCTCGAAACGGAAAAGCTCGGCAGGCAGAACAACGTCCTGCGCTTGCAGCGTGCGCTGGACACCAAGGCCGTCGAGACCGGCCGACTCTACATCGCCCTGTTGCTCGGGGTGCTGGCGTCCATCGTTTTCTGGCTGTTCCGGCTCAAACGCTCCCAGCTTCGCTTTAAAAAGCTGTCGCATTACGACGGGCTCACCGGCATTTTCAACTACCAGCACTACATCACCGAGGCCGATCGGGCCCTGCGCGGGCTGGAGAAAAAGCACGGTATCGCTTGCCTGGTATCCATCGATCTGGACCACTTCAAACAGGTCAACGATACCCACGGTCACGCCGCCGGCGATGCCGCGCTGAGGCACACGGTGGACATATGCCGGCAACACCTGCGCCCCACCGACGTGTTCGGTCGCCTGGGAGGCGAAGAATTCGGCATCCTGTTGCTCCAGTACTCACGTGACCAGGGCGTAGTCATCGCCAATCGCATCCGGTCAGCCATTGAAGCCACGTCCTTCAACGTTGACGGACGCGTCATATCGCTGTCCGCCAGCGTCGGCGTCGCCTCCACCGACAGCTCCGGCTACGGCCTGCAACGGCTATGCAGGGAGGCGGACGCCGCCCTCTACCGGGCCAAACGCAGCGGACGCAACCGGGTCATCGCCGACACCGAGAGCGACGGCCTCGTCGAGGCCTGAAACGCGACTGCAGACGTATCTCTCGGATATCGAGAAGGCAAACGAGGGTTGGATCTCATCCATATCCTCGATCTTTGCAAGGCCTGCGACTCGCCCTTTCCCGAGTTCGCAAAGGAGCTCGACAAGCGGCTCAGGAAGTAAGGTATTTCAGGCTAAGCACCAGGGAGCCGTTGATTACGCCTTCCGTTCGACCCATTGGGCACGCCAGGCAGGCGCATCGAAGGGATCGGCGAAATACTGGGTTTCGTGCGAAACCTTGCCATCGCGGAATGCCATGATGCTCACGGTGTAGGCGCGCTTGTCCCCATAGTTGATCGTGTACTCGGTCACCCAGAGACTGCCCTCGCCGGCGATATGCCGGATCGCAAACCCCGATGGTTTACCGGGGTGATGGCTACGAAGCGCCTGCAGGTTTTGCCGACCGTGGATGACCTCGCCTGACTGCGGGTACTCGCACACGGCATCGTCATGATAGATCTCATGCTCGGCAACCTGATCTCCCGCTGCGGACGCGGCCCAGTGTCGATCGATAGCCATCCGGATGTTCTGCTCGTCCATCATCGGCCTCCAGGTAAGCCCGTGCGCTTACGACATCAACCCGCTATCGATCTTACGCCTGAATCAAGTCGGCCCGCGATGCGAACTCGTCCGCTGCGCGATGTGGGGGGCACGAACGCCCCCCACCCGATCGGCTAGTCAGGCATTGACCGGGAAAGCAACACCCTCTCTACATCCTGTTTGAGCAGGTAGACGGAGACCGCCAGCAGGACGACGTCCTTCATGAGGAACGCGACGTTGCCGAACATGGCGGGGAAGCCGCCAGCGGATGCGGCCCAGCCGTCCGGCATGAAGGGAATGATGGTGACCGTCATCAGGAAGGTGACGACGGAACCGGCGGCACCAAGGATGCCCAGGCGCTTGTTCCAATAACCGAGCAGGATCAGCGAGCCGAAGGTCCATTCGGCGACGCCCAGGAACCAGCTCGCGCCACGCATGCCGAAGGCTGGATACATCCAGGAAATGAGTGGGCCGTTGCTGATGAAGGGGATCAGTGTCTGCGCTTCGTACGCGAACCATTTCTGGTAGCCGAAGAAGAAGAACATGATCACCATCGATGCGCGCAGCAGTTGGTAGTCGAGGTCTTTTCTGAGCAGGCCGGATTTCGATAGAGCGTTGATGAGTGCGTTCATGGTGGGTCCCTGGATGGATGAATTGAGCGATGCGCGTGCAGCATCTGGCGCACACTTTACGGGCACGGATTGAGCTTGTTAATGCGATAAAAACTCAATAACATGCCTTATCGTCTCAATCCCGGGAATCACATGTCGGAACCCATGGACTGGCTCAGCCGTCTCCTGGACATCACGCCCGTACGCGGCCGGCTCGATTTGCGCTGTCTGTACGGCGCGCCCTGGCGCATCGAGGAAGATCTTTCGGAACCAGGCGAGATCCCGTACCACGTCGTATTGGCGGGAACCGCGATACTGGACGATCCGGCCGGCGGACCGTCACTTCGGCTGGATGCCGGCGACATGCTGCTGTTCTCCCAGGGCGACGCGCATGTGCTGCATGACGGAAGCGGGAAGCGCGCGAAGCGCGCGCATAATCGCGAGACAGCGAATGTGATCATCAGCGAGAACGCGGGCACGGGTGAGCGCCTGGACATGCTATGCGGCCGCTTCGTCGTCACCGCAGCCCATGAGCGCCTTCTGCGCGGCTACCTTCCATCGCGCCTGGTGGTACGTGCAGCCGATCGGGAGGGAAGCACGGCCAAGCCGGAAACGGCGGCCGAATTGACCGGCCTGGTGACACTCATGCGCATCGCGTCCGGTTCCGATGGCCTGGGTGGTCGCGCCATGCTCAATGCGCTGTCGACGGCGTTGTTCGCGCTGACTTTGCGCCTCGCCAGCGAGGCGCACGAAGCGCCGGCCGGACTGCTCGCCCTCGCCGGTTATCCACGTCTGGCGCCAGCCCTGGAGGCGATGTTCCGGGAACCGGGACGGCCGTGGACGCTTCCCACCCTGGCGCAACTCTGCAATATGTCGCGGGCGACTTTTGTCCGTCTGTTCCAGGAGAAGCTGGGACATTCGGCGAGCGACCTGCTGACGGATATCCGCATGACCCTTGCGGCGAATGAACTGAAGAACCCTTCCCTGTCGACGGGCGCCGTGGCCGAAGCCGTGGGCTATCAATCGGAGGCGGCGTTCCAGCGCGCCTTTAAACATCACATCGGGGTGACGCCGGCAAGCTGGCGTCGCGCTGCGAAGACGCAGGCCGCAACGCCCGTATAGCAAGCATGAGCGCCCGGCCCCAACGGACGCGCGCACAAGGTGTGCTCCCACAAGTTCGCGGCAACCTTGTGGGAGCGCACCCTGTGCGTGCTGCTCCTTTGG
>DASYLE010000021.1:0-18468 GCA_036009745.1 Luteibacter sp.
CGCTCCCACAGGAGCAGGTTGCCGCGACCTGCTTCTGTGGGAGCGAACCCTGTTCGCGAGTCCGTTGTGCCCGCGGCAGCGGGTATTCAAACCATGCGCGCAGCGGGGATGCATGGATGCCGACCAAAGTGACTCGGCCTCCGGCAGGAGGTCGAAACACGGCGCCCCAGGCGCCGACACGACCGCGAAAAACGCACAAAAAAAACGGCCTCACGAAGAGGCCGGTTTCTTCAACACACACCACTGATCGTTCACTTCCGCTTGGGAATATACAAATCAGTAATCGTGCCCTCGTACACCTCAGCCGCCATACCCACCGATTCACTCAAGGTCGGATGCGGATGCACGGTCAGCCCGATATCGGCAGCCTCCGCGCCCATTTCGATCGCCAGCGCAAGCTCGGAAATCAACTCGCCCGCATGCGGCCCGGTAATACCGGCACCGATGATGCGATGCGTGGTCTCGTCGAAGATCAGCTTGGTGAAGCCCTCGGTGCGGTCGATGCCGATCGCGCGACCCGAAGCGGCCCAGGGGAACTTGCCGACGCCGATCTTCAGGCCCTTTTCCTTCGCCTCGCGCTCGGTCACGCCAACCCAGGCGATTTCCGGGTCCGTGTAAGCGACTGACGGGATCACCCGTGCATCGAAGAAGCTCTTCTGCCCGGCGGCGACTTCCGCGGCGACCTTCGCCTCATGCGTCGCCTTATGCGCGAGCATCGGCTGGCCGACCAGGTCGCCGATCGCGAAGATGTGCGGCACATTGGTGCGCATCTGCTTGTCGACCGGAATGAACCCACGCTCGGTGACTTCGACGCCAGCCTTGTCCGCTCCGATCTTGTTGCCATTGGCCGAGCGACCGACCGATACCAGCACGCGATCGAACAGCCTGGTCTCGGGAATACTCTCGCCTTCGAAGGTCACCGCGATGCCCTTCTTTTCGGCCTTCGCCTCGACCACCTTGGTCTTGAGGTGAATCCCCTTGTAGCGTTTCGTAATGCGCTGCTGCAGCGGCTTGACCAGGTCGACATCGGCGCCCGGCATCAGCTGGTCGGCAAGCTCGACGACGGTGACTTCGCTGCCGAGTCCCGAATAAACCGTGGCCATTTCCAGGCCGATGATGCCGCCGCCAACGACCAGCAGGGTCTTCGGTATATCCCTCAGTTCCAGCGCGCCGGTGGAGTCGATGACGCGCTCGTCGTCCCAGGGGAACGAGGGCAGCTTCACCGACTGCGAACCGGCGGCGATGATCGCTTTCTCAAAACGGATCAGCTTCGTGCCGTCCGCACCCTGCACTTCCAGCTCGTTCGGCGAGACGAACATGCCGGTGCCGGTGACCACGCGCACCTTGCGCTGTTTGGCCATCTGGGCCAGGCCGCCGGTCAGCTTGCCGACCACCTTGTTCTTGAAGTCGCGCAGCTTGTCCAGATCGATCTTCGGCTCGCCGAAGGTGATGCCGTGCGAGGCCATGGCTGCCGCTTCGTCGATCACCGCGGCTGCATGCAGCAGGGCCTTGGACGGGATGCAGCCGACATTGAGGCAGACGCCGCCCAAGGTCGCGTAACGCTCGACCAGCACGGTGTCCATGTCGAGGTCGGCGGCGCGGAAGGCGGCCGAATAGCCGCCGGGGCCGGAGCCGAGCACCAGTACCTGGCATTCGATATCGGCTTTGCGACCGGACGCGGTGGCAGCAGCCGGCGCGGCGGCGGCGGCGGATTTTGCGGGTGCCGGTGCGGATGCGGGTGCGGGCGCGGCGGCGGGAGTCGGCGCCTGGCCCACGGCCTTGGGAGCCACGGGCTTCCCGGCCGACGTGTTGTCGGCGATCTCGATGATCGCGATCAGCGCGCCGTCGTTGACGATGTCGCCGACCTTCAGCTTGATTTCCTTGACGATGCCGCCTTCGCTGGCCGGCACGTCCATGGTCGCCTTGTCCGACTCCAGGGTGATCAGGCTCTGTTCCTTGATCACGGTGTCGCCGGGCTTGATCAGGATCTCGATCACCGGCACGTCGTGCGAGCCGCCGAGGTCGGGGACTTTCAGTTCGATGGTCTTGGCCATGGTCGCGTCCTCCCGGTCAGAGCAGCAGCCGGCGGATATCGCCGAGCTGGGTAGACAGGAAGGTGGTGAAGCGCGCGGCGAGGGCGCCGTCGATCACGCGATGGTCGTAAGACAGCGACAGTGGCAGGATCAGCCGCGGCGCGAATTCCTTGCCGTTCCAGACCGGTTTGGTCACCGCCTTGGAAACACCGAGGATGGCCACTTCCGGCGCATTGATGATCGGCGTGAAATACGTGCCACCGATGCCGCCGAGCGAGGAGATCGAGAAGCAGCCGCCGGACATGTCGGCCGCGCCGAGCTTCTTGTCGCGTGCCTTCTTCGACACTTCGCTGAGCTCATTGGCAAGCTCGAGCAGGCCCTTCTTGTCCGCATCGCGGATCACCGGCACGACCAGGCCGTCCGGCGTGTCCACGGCGATGCCGATGTGGAAGTACTTCTTCAGGATCAGCTTCTCGCCGGACTCGTCCAGCGAGGCGTTGAACTGCGGGAATTTCTTCAGGCCGGCAACGACGGCCTTGATCTGGAAGACCAGCGGGCTGACCTTGACGTCCTTGTTTTCCTCGCCAAGCTTCTTGCGGAAGGCTTCCAGCTCGGTGATGTCGACGTCTTCGTGCTGGGTGACGTGCGGGATCATCGCCCAGTTGCGCGCCAGGTTGGCGCCGGA
Source organism: Luteibacter sp. (assembly GCA_036009745.1). GTDB lineage: Bacteria > Pseudomonadota > Gammaproteobacteria > Xanthomonadales > Rhodanobacteraceae > Luteibacter. The sequence continues at coordinate 2,719 of DASYLE010000021.1, forward strand.
AATCTTCTGGATGCGCGACAGCGGCTTCTCTTCGATCTCGCCGAACTTGGCGAAGTCGACCTTCGGCCACGGCAGGAGGTTGAGCCCGCCACCACTTGTGCCGCCGGCAGCCGCAGGGCGCGCGCCGGAGGACATCACCTGCTTGACCCAGCCGGCGACGTCTTCGCGAACGATGCGGCCGCCACGGCCGCTGCCCTTCACCTGGGCGACATCGACGCCGAGTTCGCGGGCGAACGCACGCACCGCGGGGCTCGCATAGGGAACCTGATCGGGCAAGACCGCGCTGGCATCGAAGGCCACCGGCGGCGTGCGCGGGCCGCCAGCCGAAGTCTCGGCAGCGGGAGCGGCAGGTGCAGCAGCAGCGGGCTTAGGCGCTTCGGCTGCCGGAGCCGGCACGGCGACGGGAGCAGCCGCCTCGGCGGCCGGCTGTTCACCGCCCTCGCTGGATTCGACCAGGGCGATCACCGCGTCCTGCGACACTTCGTCGCCGACCTTGACCTTCAGTTCCTTGATCGTGCCGGCAAATGGCGCCGGCACTTCCATCGTGGCCTTGTCCGATTCCAGGGTGATCAGGCTCTGGTCCTTGGCGACGATATCGCCAACCTTCACCAGCACCTCGATCACCGGCACGGCGGAACCGCCGATATCGGGAACGCGGACTTCCTTCGTACCGCCAGCAGCGGCGCTTTTCGTCGGCGCGGCGGCTTTGGCGGGAGCGGCGGCAGGCGCCGGCTCGGCCCTGGCCGGGGCGGATACGGCGGCGGCAGCAGCGGGGGCCGGCGCGGCAGGCTGGGCAGCGTCGCCCTCGACCTCGATCAGGGCGATGACCGCGCCCTCGGCAACCTCGTCGCCTTCCTTCACCTTCACTTCTTTGACGGTGCCGGCGAACGGCGCGGGGACTTCCATCGTCGCCTTGTCCGACTCCAGCGTGACCAGACTCTGGTCCTTGGTCACCTTGTCGCCTGGTTTGACCAGCACTTCGATGACGGGCACGCCCTTGAAGTTGCCGATATCCGGCACTCGGGCTTCTTTGACGTCGGCCATGGAACCTCCTGCAAAGGGGATTGGCCGGCACGTCGACGAACGCGCCGGCAAGGATTGGGGCGCCCGGGGTGGCGCAAGCCCCCAATCATAATCCCTAACCGCGAATTTCCCACGGTTTAAACGACCGTTTGGGCCAACAAACGGCCGCTCAGCGGTTGTCCTGGGGCGGGCTGATCAGGCGTATCTCGCTCTGCGGAAAGGGAATGCTGATGCCGGCGGCATCGAAGCGTTCCTTGATCTGGCGCAACAGGGTGGTCTGGGTTTCCCACAGGTCGGCCGTGCGCGTCCAGGCGCGGATCACCAGGTTGACGCTGCTGGCGGCCAGGGCCTCGGTCCAGACCCCGGGAGCCGGATCCTGCAGGATGCGCGGGTCGGCGGCGAACAGTTCGGTCACGACCTCGATTGCCTTGCCGATATCGTCGCCGTAGCCGATGCCGACCTTCAGCTCGAAGCGGCGGGTGCCGCGGCGATTGAAATTGATGATGGCGTCGACACCGACCTTGGCATTGGGGATCACCGCCTCGCGGTTATCGCCCATGACCAGGTAGGTATGCATCAGGTTGACACTTTCCACCGTGCCCTCGACGCCGCCGACGGAAACGTAGTCGCCGACCCGGAACGGGCGGAACAGGATCAGCAGCACGCCCCAGGCCAGGTTCGACAGCGAGCTGTTCAGGGCCAGGCCGATGGCCAGGCCGGCCGCGCCGATCGCGGCGACGAAGGAGGCCGTGGGTACACCGGCCATGCCGAGCACCTGGACCAGCAGCATGGCGATCAGCACGCCGTAGATCACATTGCGCAGGAAGCCGATCAGCGTCGGATCGACCTTTGCCCTCTGCATCGCGCGGCGGCCGATATTGGCCACGCGCGCCGAGAGCCAGAAGCCCACCAGCAGCACGAGCAGCGCGGCCGCCAGGCGCAGGCCGTAATGCATGGTGTTTTCGGAGAAGTGCTCGAAACCGAGCGAATCGAAGAATGCGTTCATGGAGCGTCGCCGTGCGAATGCCGTGCCGGCGAGATTAACAAAGATGATGGGATCCATTGCGGGAGCGCGCCCCACACCGGCCGCTCCACGCAAGGACGGACGGTGATCGGATCTCCCTCAAGACCCTTGGGGCGCGCTCCTGCATAACCACTCAGTCGGTCGACATGTCCTTGTCGTCGTCATCGTCCTTCTTCGAATCCTTGTGTTCGCGATGCGGCTCGACGGTCATCAGGCGCAGACGCGAACCGTCGGCAAGGCGGAACTGCCACTGCTTCTGCAGGCCATCGAGCTCGGCCAGTTTCGGGCACAGCGCATGGGCGCGTTTCTCGAGGGCGTCGGCGCGGGTGTCCACTTCGCGCTTGATCGCGGCATCGAGCGAATTCGCGCGCGCTTCGAGCGCGGCGACCTTCGCCTGGTCGCCGCTCAACGCCGCGCTCACCGCACCGGCGGTGACGGTGCCGACGAGATCGCCGACCGAATCGGAGACGGCTTCCTCGACGATGCGATCGGTGTCCTCCCGATGCCAGTGGCCGGCACCGAGGGTGTCGTCGATCTGTTTCAGCGACTCGATGCGCTTGCGCTTGAGCTTGTCGACCATCCGCGCGCGGCTGTCGCCGTCCTCGGCGAAAGCCGCGGTGACGCTGGTCATCGCGGCGAAACCGATGTCGACGCCTTCGCGGGCGATGGCGGCTACCTCGGGGACCAGGGCGCGCACATCGGACTCATAGCGGCGCAGGCTGTCCGCATCGGCGGCCGAGACGCTGACATCCTTGCCGTCGACGCGGAGGGCGCCGTCATGCATGAAGACCTTTCCCGGGGTGCCGTCGTCGCGCGAGAAGGCAAGGCCCGAACTGCGGACATCGACATCGAAGGCGGTACCGTAGTTGTTGCTGCAGTTGTCCGTATCGACGTGGAAACCGTGTTCGGCGAAGGCGGGCGACGCCGCGCCCATCGCGATGGCGAGGAACAGGACGGTACGCAGGTGACGCATGTGATTCTCCCCAGGTCATGACGCACCGACGGCGCGTCGCCATGCTGGGATGCGGGTCGTGGGGAGAAGGTTTAAGCCCAAAGGCGATCGGGCGCATGAGTCTCAGGTCATGCGTGACGTCACGCATGACTTCTGGCCATGGGCCCTCAGGCGAAAAGGACGTCCTCGAAGAAGGCGCCAAAGGGCCGGTCAGCATGGGCAATCTGGATTTCCAGCACCCACAGGCCGGAGGCCGGCGCGCGCTCGAAATCGCCGAGCGAGCCTGCCTTGTGCACGGCATGGGGATAATCGCCGACCCGGTGCCCCTTGATCGCGTGATTGAAGCGCCAGCCCGCCGCTTCGGCCTCGCTCAGGGCGAAGGCATACAGTGCGCGGCCGTCGAGGTCGCCCTGGCGCCAGCGTGCAGCGACTGCATCGTAAAGACCGCGCGCGGCAGCGGCGCAGGCCAGCATGTCCGGATCGGTACCCGTGACGAAGGTATCGCCGACGTCGCCCTCGTGGCCGTCGAAGACCGGGCCGAGGTCGACGAAGAAGATATCGTCCGTGCCAAGCACCGTGTCGGGTGCCGAACGCTGGTGAAAGGTCTTCAGTGTGTTCGCACCGAAGCGCACGATCGACGGATGCCAGATGCGCTCCATGCCCTGCGCTTCGAGTACGCGGCCGGCAAGGACCGCGGCTTCGTCCTCACGCATGCCGGGGACAATACCTTCGGCGATGCGTGCCAGCGCCGTCCATGCGCTCTCACGTGCGAACAACATGCGCTCGGAAAGGTAGCGGGTACCGACGCTCTCATGGGTGGACACGTTTATCGACGACCGGGCAACAAGAGGAACACTATTCTAGAACGTCGCGCCGACTAAAATCCCGCGCCGGGCTCACGCAGGTAGTTCTGTTCCTCGGGTGTGTCGGTCCGTCCGAACACCCGGTTGCGATGCGGGAAGCGGCCAAAGCGTTCGATGACATCGCGATGCCGGATCGCGTAGTCGAGGAAGTTCTCGTAGGGACCGCGTTCGGCCGGCGGCATCTCGTCGCGCAGGTTGGCCACCAGTCGCACGGCGTGTTCCTGCGCGGCGAGGTCCTCGGCGTGTTCGAACGGCAGATAACAGAACAGGCGCTCGATCCGCTTCAACTGGTAATCGTCGGCGCGGGCGATGCCCGCTGCGGCAATGGCCCGCGCATGCGCATCGCCGGCGAAGGCCAACGGACTGTTTCGATGGATATTGCGCGGAAACTGGTCGAGCAGGATCAGGAGCGCCAGCCATCCCCGCGGCTGATCGGCCCAGCGGTCGAGTTCCCCGGCCACGGCGGAGGCGCTGGCGGTACCGAATCGTTCACGGATGGTCCGGTCCAGTTCGTCGCTAACGCCGAACCAGCGCGCATTCTTCGCCTCCACCGGCTCATCGTCGGCACCGAACCAGAAATCGAGCACATCGTCCGGCGACGCCGCCCCGACACTCACGAACGGGCAGCCTGGGCCAGGCTGCTGACGTCCAGGTGGATATTGCGCAAACGCGGCAAGTGCCGGGCGATCAGCCTGCCGATCTCGGCATCGACCGGCGACTCGTTCTCCCGCTCGAAGGCCTGCAGCAGGCGCGACTCGGTCTGCTCCAGGCAACGGATATAGGTGGCATCCGGATCGCCGGACATCGCCGCCGACATCTCGGCGATCGAGCGTCGGGTCATGCCGGTGGCGGTACCGCCGAGCGCCGCCTTGCCACCGCGGCGGGTGACTTCGCGCTGCAGGTCGACGATGACCGCATCCAGCGACTCGGCAATTTCGCCGATCACCGCCCGCAGCCCCGGCTCGCGCACGGCTCCTACCGCCTGCCGGTACAGGTCCCGGTCGGCGATGCCGCGGCGGATCAGGTGGTTGAGGGTCGGAAGGGGGGCATTTCGCATCGTGGCTGCACGTTAGTCTCCAGCCGCTTAGCCTCCGCTAAATCCCGCGATATTAAGTCGGGTTTCGCTTAATGTGCGGTCAGTTATCCGCGTGGAGGAGATTCAGTGGCTGCCCATCGGGCGCCCGGATGCCCTCCTGGAGCTCGGCCAGCTGGCGGATCGAAGGGCATAGCGCCTGGATCTGAGGGCGAAGTGCCTGCATACGCTGCATGATCCGGCCTTGGGCACCGGTACTCAGGGAACCCATGCGGTCCTTCAGCGCCGAGGCCCCGGCCAGGTCCCCGTCCATAGCCAACTGCACCGCCTGCTGGCCGATCTCGTTGGCGACGATGGGCAGGATGTCACTGGCGATCTGGTTGGCGTAGCGGTCGAAGGCATCGCCCTGCCAGTCGTGGGTGCTGTTGCTGGCGGCGATGCGCTGCTTCAGTTCGGTGACCCTGCCACGCAGCGCGTTATCGAGCTCGCCAGCGGCAGCGGCCTGGGGCGATACCGATGCGGCTTCCTCGCGCACCGCCTTCGCGGCCATGTCCACGCCACTCGCCGCCACCGCCTTGACCCGGGGTACCAGGGCACGCAACTGGCGCTCGAACAGGGCGATCCGGTCCTGATCGTCGGCGCTCAGGCGTACCGTGGCGCCATCGGCGACCAGACTACCGTCGCGCAACTCGACCCGGTGCGGCAGGGGATCGGCGCGGTCGAAGACAAGGCTCTGCGCGCCGACGGTGACGTCGTAGCTGCTGGAGGCTTTGCAGGTCGTGGCCAGGTCCTGGGCCTGGAGTGGCGTCGCGACGGCGACGCCCAGCAGGAGCAGGCACAGGGAAATACGCATGAGGACGTCCTTGGTAGCGGCCCGTCAGCGATAACCCGTGGCTGGCGAACCGGCGCTGAACTCAGCGCCGGAGGGGTCTAACGATGGAATTCGCCACGGACCGCTGGCCGGCCAAGCACCCAGGCAAGCCAGGCGAAGATCGGGATCGAGACCAGCTTGAGCGCGGCGCCGACCAGGAAAATCCGCTGGATGCGTTCGCCGTTGATGCGGATCGGATCGATCATGCCCGGCTGCGACAGCACGGCCTGCATGTCATGCCACTGGCCGATCAGGCCGCCAGCCGTCCAGGCCGCCCACAAGGCAAGCACCACGGCGATGGCACGCATCGTCCGGCGCCCCCATTCGCGACGGCGCAGGGTAGCCAGGGCAACGGCGGCAACTGCCAGGGTGATGAGCAGGTATCCGACCGCCCAGGCCATCGCCATGCGCAGGCCATCCGCATCCTCGGCGGCAGCCTGCCCCATGGCACCGGTGATCAGCAGCACGGCGCGCAACTGGGTGATCAGGCCGAAGGCGGCCAGCAACAGCACCAGCCAGGTCACGATCCGCCATGCGGAAAGCCGGCGCGCGGGCGCGCCGGCCTTGGTGGTCAAGGCACCAGCCATCAGGCGTTGGCGGCCTTCAGCGCGGCCAGGTCGGACAGCACCTGCCCGGAATTCTTCTCCGGGTCGACGTCCTTGTAGACCTTGACGATCTTGCCGGCCGGGTCGACCAGGAAGGTCTCGCGACGGGCATACTTCATGCCGGACTTGCTGGTGGTCAGCACGCCGTAATCGGTGGCCATCTTGCTATCGGCATCGGACAGCAGCGAGAACGGCACGTGGTATTTCGCGGCGAACTCGGCATGCGACTTGACGTCGTCGAGGCTGATCCCGAGCACGGTGGCGCCGGCCTTCTTCAGCTTGGCGATATCGTCGCGGAAGGTGCACACCTCGGTGGTGCAGCCGGCGGTGAAGTCCTTGGGATAGAAGTACAGCACCAGCCACTGGCCCTTGTGGCTGTCGAGGGTATGCCAGTCGCCCTTCTGGTCCTGCAGGTGGAAGCCGGGGGCCTGGTCGCCGACAACAGGCGAAGCGGCGAACGCGGCGAGACTGGTCAGGGCCAGGGCGAGCAATACGAGGAGACGACGCATGGACGGAACCTCAAGCTAGGTAAGGAGGGGACGCGAACAGCCAGTTTACGCCGGTGTGAGTGCTTCGTGAGGGCTTAAAGGTTGCCGGGCCAGGGCCCAATAAAAAGGCGCCCCGAGGGGCGCCCTTCGTTCGAATCGCAAGAAAAGCGCGCGACCGATATTACTTGACGCGCGTGATCGTGAACGCGCCAACGTCGACGCCGAGGTTCACGCCTTCGCCTGTGCCGGCCAGCGCCAGGGACACGGTGCCCTTGGTCAGCACGCTGGTGCCGGCGCTCTTGACCACGCCCGCATCGGCATTGGCCTGGGCGTAGCTGCCGAATACGTCGTTGATGCTGTGGACGTTGCTGATCTCGCCCTTGCCATCGTTGATCTGCCACTTGCCGGCGGTCAGGCCGCCGCCGTTGATGGTGATCTTCACGCTGGCGGTCTGGCCATTGTCGCAACGCACCGTACCGGCGCCATCGGCATGCTTGTAGATCGCCGACCAGCCCTTCAGGTTGAACATCATGTGGCATTTGATGCTGGCATCGGCGGCCTGGGCGGCGCCCGGAGCGGCGAATGCGCCGGCGGTGGCGAGGACGAGTGCGGCCAGGGTCATGCGCTTGATCATTTCAGGCTCCTTTGAATGCGGTGGATGTTGAAGGTGGCCAGAGTGTCCATCCACGTATGTGAACGAAGTCGGAGGACTCACCTGCCTGTTCAGACTTGCCAAGGTGACGTCGTCGCCGCGTGAAGCCGTTGACCCCGGCACAAGGGCCACGCGCATAATGCCGATAGCGCTCCAGAGGATTCGATAACCATGCCCAAGCACATCCTGGTCGGCTACGACGGCTCCGATACGGCCCGCCGCGCCTTTCTGTTCGCCATCGAAATGGCACGGGCGTTCGGCAGCGGCCGTGTACGTGTAGTGTCCGTTCTGCAGGTGACCGAGGGCGGCTCCGAGGCGACGGCGCTGATGATGACCGACTCCGGCGCCCGGCGGGCAACCGAGCTGCTGGAAGAACTTCGTACCCTGGCCCCGGGTACCGAATCGATGGTCGACCTGGAACTGGTCCATGGCAGCCCCGGCGACGCCCTGCTGACCCAGGTCGTCCAGCACGGCATCGACCATGTAGTGATCGGCCATACCGAGCGCGGCGCGCTGGCGCGCTGGTTGCTCGGCTCGGTGTCGACCGATGTACTAACCCGCTCGCACGTGCCGGTCACCGTCATCCGCTAAGCGAGCGGTCTTCACGAAGCCTTGGCACGCCCTTCCCGGCGCAAGCGTCGAAATGAGGACGGCAGAGGCATGAGCGGAGGAAAGTCCCGTGAAAGCTATCCGCGTCGATCATTTCCGGCCTTCCCAGGGCGGCACGGCGTTGCCACCCATGGCTTGTCACAAATCAGTCATTAGCTAAGATGTCCGCCATCGCCCCGCCGGGGCCGGCAAGAACATCGCATTGAACGGAGCGCGCGTGAGTTATCCAGCATCCTTGCCATGGACGCTCGAGAGCATCGACCTTGGCCGTATCGACGTGGCGCGCGTCAGGCAGAACGAAGACCTCTTCCTCCTGCTTTGCAGTTCGTCCTTCGTCGAGAGCGGGTCGGACCTGTATACGCATAACCTGGTCGACCACTTCGCCGGCGACGACGAACTGCAGGGGTGGCTGCGCGACCATTGGGAACATGAAGAGATGCAGCACGGTCGTGCGCTGGCCGCCTATGTGCGCCACGTCTGGCCGGAGTTCGACTGGGAAACCGGTTTCCGGAATTTCTTCGCGGCCTACGGCGCGGTCTGCACCAGCGACGAACTGGAAGAAAGCCGCGGCCTGGAGCTGGCCGCGCGCTGCGTGGTCGAAACCGGCACCGCCAGCCTGTACCGCGCGCTCAACGATTTCACCGACGAGCCGGTGCTGCGCCAGTTGACCAACTACATCAAGAGCGATGAGGTCCGGCATTACAAGAATTTCTACCAGCATTTCCGCATTTACCGCGAGCGGGAAAAGCTGAGTCGCTATCGCGTGTTCCGCGCACTGCTAAAACGCGTACGCGAGATCAAGAACGAGGACAGCGACATCGCGCTGCGCCACGTCTTCAATGTGCGCTACCCGGACAACGCGCATGACGATGCCGAGTTCCGCCGGATCACCAGCCGTGCCGAGGGCCTGCTGAAGCGCCACCTTCCGGCCGAGATGACGGTGAAGATGCTGCTCAAGCCACTGGACCTGCCACCACGCGTGAGCACGATGATCGAGTGGCCGTTGACGCGGATTACCGAGAAGCTGTTCCTGCACTGATTCGCTCAGGCCCAAGCTGGCGATCATGAAGGCTGGGCCCCAAAGGACTCGCGCACCCTGTGCGCGAGCCCTTTGGGGCCGCGCATTGAAGACCGAGATTTAGCTCTTCGCTTTCCGCTTCTCGCGCAATTCCCGCAGCTTCTGCACATCCACCGGCCTGATCCGCTGGATCACGCAGGGAATGTGATGCGCACCGGTCAACACCTTGTCGAAGCGTGGCGTCACCTTGCCGAACGACGAGGTCAGGCCGATATCGTAGTTGCTGAGGATATCCGGGCACCTCGTGCCGAGGTCGAGCAGATAGGCCTCGAGCGGCTTGGTATAGACGGCCACTTGCGTATCGCTCACCGCCTCCCAGGAGTACAGCTCCGTGGTGTAGCGAAAGCTCGCCACGGGATCGCCGGCGGTCGCGGCATAATCGGTCTGCCGATCGGCCAGCCTTTGCGCATACGGCACGCTCGAGCAGGCTGTCAGTGCCAGCGACAGTGCGGCGTAAAGCAGATGGCGCTTTTTCATCGAAACCCTCCCCCGGGTTACTTCTTCTTTGATTTGGCGAGCGTCGGCCACTTCGCCGGATCGTAACCGCCGGTCTCGAAGACCAGCGTGGTCTTGCCGCGGCTCTTCAGCACCACGTCAAGCGTAACCCGTCTGGCCTTCTGCAGCGCGGCGACAAAGGCCGGATCGTCCTTGATGAAGATCGCCGGCTCGCCGGTCGGCGGCAGGTAGCCCTTGAGCGTCTTCGGCTTGCCGTCGAAGGTCGCGGCGATAGCGCAGTCGCCGGCGCACTGGAAGCCCTTGCCACTGCCGAATAGGAAAGCACTCTGACCCCATGCGGTATGCCGCCGCAGCACCAGGCGCACGCGGTCCTCACCGGAGGGCTGGCTCGAATAGATCGTCGCGGTGTTCTGCGTGCCGCCCTGCATCGGCGCGGTCTGGTACTGCCAGAGATTCTCCAGCCGCGACTTCTCCGCCGCGGCGGTAGCGCTCGCCTCGAGCGCGGGCAAGCTCTTCTGGATTTCCGCCGCGGCCGGCGTGCCTGGGTATTTCTCGACGATCTCCTTGCCCAACGACACGGCCAGCGTCTCGTTGTGCATGCTCACCAGTTGCTGGTATGTCGCAAGTTTCTTCGCCGCCTCGTCGGCCTTGCTCGGTGTTTGTGCCGCGGGCGCACTGGCGGGCGTGTCCTGCTGCGAACAGCCGGCAAGGGCAAGTCCGATGACAAGAAAAATGGCGGCATGGCGGGAATGAATCATCGGCGGAGCTTCCGGACGGCGACAGGCGGTTAGCTTGGACCGGCCCGGCGCACCGATGCAACCTATAATGTAACAACGCCTACAGGACCGCTCATGCCAGCCACTGCCCCGGCCCAAGACTCCCTCCTCGCCCATCGCGCCTTCGTCCAGTTCTGGTTCGCACGCAACGCATCGAGCTTCGGCTTCCAGATGATGTCGGTCGCGGTCGGCTGGCAGATCTACGACCTCACCCACCGCGCGCTCGACCTCGGCCTGATCGGCCTGGCCCAGTTCGTTCCCTCGCTGCTGCTCGCCCTGCCGGCGGGGCATGTCGCCGACCAGTTCGAGCGGCGGCGCATCGTGCTGCTCTGCCAGTTCATCGAATGGCTGGCGATCGCCCTGCTCGCCATCGGCAGTTACCTGCATGCCCTGGACGAGACCGCGATCATCGGCCTGATCTTCATCGTCGGCGTGGCCAAGGCCTTCGAATCGCCGGCGATGCAGTCGATGGTGCCGGGCATCGTTCCCGAGGCGCTGCTGCCGCGCGCGATGGCGGCCAGCGCATCGGCCGGCCAGGCGGCGATGATCATGGGCCCGGCGCTGGGCGGTTTCCTATATGTGGCCGGGCCGGACGTGGTGTATGCCGTGGCGGCGGCACTCTATCTCGCCGCGCTGTATCCCATGTCGCAACTGCGCTACGACCATCTGCCGCCACGCCGCGTGCCAGCGACACTGAAGACCGTTTTTGCCGGCGTCCACTTCATCCGCCATCGTCCAGCGGTGCTGGGCGTGATCTCACTGGACCTGTTCGCTGTCCTGCTCGGCGGCGCGACCGCCCTGCTGCCGATCTTCGCCCGGGACATCCTGCATACCGGCCCATGGGGACTGGGCATGCTGCGCGCGGCGCCCGCGGTCGGTGCACTGCTGATGTCGATCTGGCTGGCGCGGAACACGATGCAGCGCAAAGTCGGCCCCATCATGTTCGCCTCCGTGGCCGGGTTCGGCATAGCGACCCTGGTCTTCGCCGTATCGACCTCACTGTGGCTATCGATGGTGGCACTGTTCTCGCTCGGCGCCTTCGATATGGTCAGCGTGGTGATCCGCAGCGCCCTGGTCCAGCTCGAGACCCCCGACGAGATGCGTGGCCGGGTCAATGCGGTCAACTCGATCTTCATCAATACCTCGAACCAGCTGGGTGAATTCGAGTCAGGCATGCTCGCCGCCGCTGTCGGCGTGGTCAATGCCACCCTGATCGGTGGCATCGGCACCCTGCTGGTGGTCGGCCTGTGGATGTGGTGGTTTCCTTCCCTGCGCCGTCGCCAGCGCCTGCAATCCGAACCCCTAGCACCCGTCGAGGGCGCCACTGACACGGTTTGACGCGGTTTCGAGCCCCTTGTGCAACGCCGGCAAGCCGGTGGTATGGTGGACGTCTATACCGCCAAAATCAGGGGCCGTTCATGAAGCGCTTGCTCGTCGTCCTACCTGTCGTTCTTTCCCTGCTGATCGCTCCCGCCTTCGCGGCGGAGCAGAAGGCAGCATCGCCCACCATCGAGCAGGCGCTCGCCCAGGCGAAGCAGCAGAACAAGCCACTCGTCATCGATTTCCAGGCGGTATGGTGTTACTCCTGCTATTTCATGGCCACGCATGTATTGAACGGCCCCGAGTTCAAGGCACTCGACAGCAAGGTGGTCTTCGTCGAGGCGGATGCGGACACGCCCGACGGCCAGGCCTGGATGAAGAAGCTCAACGTGCACTTCCTGCCGACCTACGTCGCCCTGGAAGGCAATGGCGACGAACTCGGCCGCATGCTCGCGGAGCGCCCACGCAATCTTTTCTACCCGGAGATCAATCGCATCCTCGGTGGTGGCGCGCGCCTGGACAAGCTCAAGGGCGATGCCACCAGGGGCTCGCTGGCCGCCGTCGCCGCCGTGCTCGATACCTACCAGTCCCGTTACGAAGGCGATGAGGGCATGGCCTGGTTCGCCACCCTGCCCTCCACCGTGCGCAATGTGTCCGACCAGGACAAGCGCGTCGCCCTGGCCAAGCAGCGGCTCGTGCTATTGCAGGCGAAGGCCGCGAAGAACGATGCGGCCATCGTCGAAGTCGCGCCGAAGATCCTCGCCGGCAAGATCGGCTGCGACCGTGCGTATGTGGTCGACGATCTGCTTGGTGCCACGGCAAAACTCCCAGAAGCGCAACGCCGTGAACTGATCGCGCCGCAGCAGGCACCGATGAAAACCTTCCTTGAAGGTCCGGTCCTCGGCGCCAGTCCGACCTGCGCCGATGTTCGCAGTGCCGTGATCACCATGGCCGATACCGATGCGGCGCTCGGGGATGAGGCGGGTTCGAAAGCGGTACTGGACAATGCGATCGCGTTCACGCAGAAACGGCTGGGCGACGACCTCACCAGCGACCGCAACCTCGCCGACAACCTGCTCGTGTACCTCGGCCACGCCAAGCGCATCGACGAGCTCAGCGCCTTGCAGTTGCGCCTGATCAAGGCTTATCCCAACGATTATGTTTACGCTTACCGCCACGGCAGGACCTTGCTCGAGAATGGCAAGCCGGCCGAAGCACTGCCGTTCCTGGAGCAGGCCTCGGCGAAGACCTTCGGCGTGAACCGCTTCACGGTGGCCAGCTTCCAGGTCAAGGCACTGCAGGCGCTGAACCGCCCCGCCGACGCCGACCGCATTGTCTCCGCCGTGGTCGCCACCGACGGAAAGCAGTTCCCTGAGCAGGCCGACAAGCTCAAGGCGACCCTGAAATCCCAGGCTTGAAGCCCTAGGCTTTTTGCGCAAGGTTCGGCGCGAGCCGGTCCACGCGCTCGATGCGGTCGAGCCAGATCGTCCCGGTCCAGCCGGGGCGATCCGGATCCTCGAGCGTGACCACGCCGTTGATACCTTCATTTTCATTGCCGTCCCGAAAGGCCTGTACCGTGGGACGGACCGACACCACACCCGAGGTCTCGCGACCATCGATTTCGACAATGCGGACGACGGCGGCGCCCGGCAGTTCGGCGATCCACGCCTCGATGCGGGCGATCGCCCCCGGTTCGGTATAGACGTGCTCGGCATTGCGGCCCATGGCTTTCACCTCACGTGAATGGGACCACCACGTTACTCATGCCGGGTGGACCACGCGTGTATGACGCTGTCGCAAGCTGAACGACATCGCGAGTATTTACGCCGCACTCACGGCGGCGACGGCAGTCTTTCGGTTCAGACCGAAACGGAGCCACCCCGATGAGCACAAGCCGCCGAGAGTTCGAACGTCAGGTCGAGAGCGCCGTAAACGGCGTGGCCGGCCGCGCCCGTCAGTATGCGAACGAGGCTGGCGGCACGGCGAGTGACCTGCTCGACCGCAGCCGCCGGATCAGCGAGAAATTCGGCAAGCGGGCCAATAGCCGCACCCAGCGCGCGCAATACCTGGCCGAGGATTTCGCCGACGAGGCGACCTATCAGTATCGCCGCCTGCGCAAGCAGGTACGTCGCCACCCGGCGACCACGATCGGCATTGTCGCCGCCGCGATCGGTACGTTCCTGCTGATTCGGCATGCGCTGCGCACGCGCGACGAGGATTGACGATTCGTCACCCCGGTCCGTACACGCAGGCCGGGGTCCAGTGGCGATCACACTCGGCAGCACGGTCGCCCCGCGTTTGAAGGCCGCCGATGCCACTGGATGCAGGCAGGCCTTCGCCGGCATGACGAGCAAGAGAGGCCCGCTGAAGCGGGCCTTTACCGTTGCGACATCAGTCCAATAGCGAGGCAAGTTGTCATCCTTCTCCGACAATCTGTGTAGGGTCAAAGAGCCTTGCATGCTTTCTGCCGCATATTCCGCATGCGTCCTCCACAGCGATGCGTAGAACGGAGATCGGCGTCGCAACGGCGCCAGGATCGCTACGGAGTTTCCACAATGAACAGGACGTTCTTCCGTGCGGCACTCGCCGTACTGCTAGCCACACCAGTGACCATGACCGCCATGGCGAGACCTTCGGGCATCGTGATCGCGGAGTGTCGCAGCTGCATCAATGAACAGGGATTCAAGCACTCCGCGAAGGCCTACTACGGCTGGGCAACGCCGACGCTCTTCCATCTCCCTACCGGCGTTATCCGAACCTATGACGTGCGCCTGAAGCGCGGCTATCCCGATCAAGTCAGCCCACCGCCGGAAGCGCTCGAGGCCAACGAAATCCCCACCCATCCGGACGTCGCGGAGGCGTTCTACACCGTCGCCGAGTTCTTTCACGCCGCCGGCGGATCGTTCAGGGGTGCCATCGAGATTCCAGCAAGCAGCCTGGGTGGCAACATTCCCGGTTTGAACGGAAGCACGACTGCCTACGACGTGGCGAGCGATGCCAATCTTCGAAGCCGTATTGGCGCTGAAATCGTCGTGCATCGGGACAAGTGGAATGTGGTCAAGGCCTTCGTCAACAAGGTCAACGAATTGTTTCTTGTCTTGCTGGGCATCAAGGACGAAGCCGTATTGGAGGTAAAGGTCGTATTTGCCGACGGCAGTCACGTGGTTTATCGCATCTCGACCAAGAGCGAGAATTCGACACAATTGCATTACGTTGAAGGCAGCGCGAAAACGCCTGGGCAACAAGTCGTCCCCGATGCCAACCACCCCAAATATCAGGGCACGTGGTACGGCCCATCCGCCGGTGGAGACGACATGGGCAGGTTCGGCAGGCATATCGGCGCCATTGGCGGCACTGCAACGTGGCCTGTCGGCACCGGCGGCGGTGGCAGCCCTGATAAAGTTGTCTGCGTCTGGAAGGGGAACGCCGACCAGGGCGGCACGCTTTCGTGTGCGGCTGGGGTCAATTAGGTATTTCGCCTCATGCGGTCCAGAGCCGACGATCGGGCAGGTCCCGCCTCAACGGACTCGCGCACAGCGTGCGCTCCAGGAAAAAGCCCGCTTTCGCGGGCTTTTTCTTTTACACCGTCAGCGGATTGGGCTTTTCCGGATCGAGTTTGTATTCCTTGATCGCGCGGCTGACGTCCTTGGCGTTGACCTTGCCTTCCTTCGCCAGCGCGGCGAGCGCGGCGTGGGCGATCCAGTAACGATCGACCTCGAAGAAGCCACGCAAGTGGTCACGCGTATCGCTGCGACCGAAGCCATCGGTACCAAGAGTGGTATAGCGCATGCCGTCCGGCATGAACGCGCGGATCTGGTCGGAGAACTCGCGCACATAGTCGGAGGCGGCGATCGCCGGGCCCTGGCGGTCCTGTAGCAGGCCGGTGACGTAGGGTACGCGCGGCTGCTTCGCTTCCGGGTGCAGGCGGTTCCAGCGCTCGGCGTCGAAACCGTCGCGACGCAGCTCGGAGAAGCTCGGGCAGGACCAGATATCGGCGCTG
>DASYLE010000022.1:0-1644 GCA_036009745.1 Luteibacter sp.
CGCAAGTCGAGCTGGGCGGGGCCGAGGAACTGGCGGCGCAACAGGGCGATCTCAGCGGTGCTGACGTCGCGGCGCTGCGAATCGATCTCGGTGTCTTCGACGTAGCTGTGCGCCCAACGCTTGCCCACGCGCATTTCGACCGAGGTCTTGCTGGTCGCATCGCGGTAAAGCATGCGTTGCGCCGTCAGGTCGGTCGTGCGCGAGGTACCGCTGCTGAGGAAGGTCTGCGCCGAGCCTTCGACGGTCTGGTGATAGCGGTAGCCGTAGCTGGCAAGCGTGAACAGCCACTTGCCCCATGGCAGCGAGTAACTGCCGCTCTGGCCCTGCGTGCCATGGCCGACGCTGTGGTAGACGTCGTGGTTGTAGCCGAGCGAGAGGACATCGTTCAGTGCGAGCGGGTTGTCGATGCCGAGGTTCAGTCCGGCCTGCAGGCGGCCGGTGGCGCGCGAGCCGGAGTCGTCCAGCGAGGCGACGACATGCCAGGGGCGTGCCCGCTTCACGGTGACGACCAGATCGGACTGTCCCGGCTGCTCGCCCGGCGCGATATCGATGCTGACGTCCTGTGAAGGTACCCGCTTCATCTGCTCGAGCGCCTGCTCGATATCGCGCAGGTTGAGCAGGTCGCCCGGGCGCGACGGTAATGCCGTGCGCCAGTCGCCGGAGGGCGTGCCATCGGCGTAACGCACGCGGGCGATGGTGCCGGCGACCAGGGTCATGGTGAGCGTGCCCTTGGCCAGATCCTGCGGCGCGACGCCAATGCGGGTGGTGACATAGCCGCGGTCGAGGATCAGGTCGGACGTACGGCGCACGATCAGGTCGATGCCGGTCCGGCCGATGCAGCGGCCGGCGTAGCCATCGAGGTAACGCTGGGCGAAGGCAAAAGCGCCCGCATGCTCGCCAACCAGCTCGACATGGCCGATATGGAAGCAGTTCGCCTCGACCGGCAGGTCGCTGCGTTTGAAATCGGCATGCCGGGCACCGCCCAGCCGGACGTCGGGCGCGGCCTGGCGCGCCTCGCGGGCCTCGGCCCCGCGTTGCGCACGGTCGCGCTGCTCCTGTTGGTCCAGCGTGGTCGCCTGCTGGGCATGCGCCGTCGCGGCGCCTGCCAGACAGGCGCCGAGTAGTGCGCGGGCAACGTTCCGGCTACGCCGGTTAGCCCCGCGATGTGGATAGATCATTGGCCCCTGTTCCTTACGCCTTCATGGCTTTGAGCTCCACGACGTGCTTTCTGCGAGCCCGTCGGCCGGCCAAGGTTCATGGCGACCGCGGTGTCGTACTCGACCGGGGATGATATCGGGCGCCGGCCCGCGTTTCTGTAGGGCTTTTCCTACAAGCCGGTCGACAGGTGCTCGGCGTGGGGCGCGCTTCGCGTTATATGGAGACGGTGGCGTATACGCTGACCGTCTTCTTCCATATAGTCCCGGCGATCACCGAAACCGCGACGCGATATCGCTTTAGCCGCCGAACGGTTCGACGCAAAACCGGCACGATCCGTCGCATAAGGGCTGACCGGGGGCCCGCGGCTTCGCCATAGTTCGCGCACTTTCCGTTGAGGTGCCCGACCATGTTGATGCCCCTGGTTTCCATCATGCTCGCGGCGGCGATCGCGCCTGCCGCTTCCGGCTTGTCGCCGTCCCTGCATGA
>DASYLE010000023.1:0-4802 GCA_036009745.1 Luteibacter sp.
CCGCGTGCCATGGAATACCCTCGTTGTCCTGTATTTTCACCGCGACCCGGCGGGCTGCCGGCCTGGAACCGCTATCTAACCACGCGGCGTGCCCGTGCGGGGCGGGTTGGACCGGGTATTCTCGGTGATCCGTCCCGGGGGCGCAAACGGCGTTCGCCGGGCTTCAACCCGGCCCCGCGTCAGGGTTCTCTGATTCAGTTGTCCTCCCCGCACAGGCCCCGCAACTGCAAGGCATTGTCGATCGCATGCCCTGCCGCGGTGTTGTCGAAGATCACCCAGCGGGCATCGGTCGCCCTGCCCGGCCGGCCCAGCCGCTGGCCGATCCTGGCCAGGGCCTCAGGCGAATAGGCGTCGTAATACATGCGCGGGCTGCCATGCAGACGCAGGTATTCGACGCGGCGATCCCCGCCGGGCAGGTGGGCCCGTGGGGTCAGGGCCGGGTCCGCCGCCGCGCGGCCGATGTGGCGTTCACGCAGGATGGCGTCGACCGGGGGCGCAAACCAGCTGGCATGCCGGGGCTCACAGACCACCGCTCCCTTGTAGATCTGGCGCAGATCGTCGAAAAACCGCGGAACACTTGCCGCGAAAGCGAGGCTGGGCGGCAACTGCACCAACAGGCACCCCAGGTGCCCGCCGAGATTCACGACCTCATCGAGAAAAGCGCGGAGCGCCTCGCCAGCCCCCTCCAACCGGGCCTCATGCGTGATGGTCCGCGGCAGCTTGACGCTGAACGCGAAGCCGGGCGGTACCATGCTGGCCCACTTCCGCCAGGTAGCCGGCCGATGCGGCCGATAGAACGACGAGTTGATCTCGACCGCATTGAACACCTGCGCATACCGGGCGAGATGGCTGTCCCCAGCCGGGAACCGGGCCTGGTCCCGGGTCGCCAGGGCCCAGCCGGCGCAACCGATGCGAATCGTGGGAGTCATGGAGCCCGCTTTTCGTGGGAATAGCCTTTTATCGCCCGCCGTGCGTCAAGGCGATCTCATGACCCGGTAGTCCCGCCGTCATCTGGCTGCATTCGAGTGGACACCCACCCGTAGCCGGGGCGTCAGCAACGGGCCGTACCTTGGCTGGCATTGTCTCGGACTGCCGCCACGATGCCGACCACGCCCCGCTCCCCTGCCCCTTCCCACCGCTCGAAGCCGAAGCGTCGCTGGGATGCCCGCCGCCGTGTCGTGGTCGGCGGCTTCTTCAGCAGGCTGTTCCGCAAAGTCGGCGACGGCTTGTGCGAACCGGGCGCCCTGCCCGAACGTGGGATCTACCGCGTGCTGGTCTGCCGGCCCAACCACAGGCTCGGCAACGCGGTGCTGGTCTCGCCGCTGATCGCGGAGATCGAACGGCTTTACCCGGGTGCCGAGATCGACATCGTTACCGGCGGCGAAGCGCCCACGGCGCTGTTCGCCAACCATTTCAGCGTGCGCAAGGTGGTCTGCCTGCCACGCCGTATCGCCCGGCATCTGTTGGCCACCGTGTTGCAACTGGTCGCCCTGCGCCGCACGACCTACGACCTGGCCATCGACGCCAGCATCGGTTCGCAGTCGGGTCGGCTGCTGCTTGGCGCGATGAAGGCTCGTTATAAGGTCGGTTACTCGGCGGCACACGAGACGGGCATGCCACGGCACCACGCGCAGCGCAGCGTCTTCCTGCTTCGACAGGCGCACGCCTGTCCCGACGATGCACCGTACCCGGCCCTGGACATGCGCGTGAGCAGCCTGGAATGGCGGCGCGGACGGCAGACAGTGCGGCAGATCCTGGGCGAGGAGGCTGGTGGACGCTCACGCACCATCGTCGGCGTCTTCGCCAATGCCACAGGCGCCAAGTGCTACGGCGAGGGCTGGTGGACCGAATGCCTGGAAGGCCTGCAACGGTTGCGTCCCGACCTGCTCTTCGTTGACGTGCTGGCTGAACACGGCCGCTCTCAGCTCGGCGGACATTACCCGTCGTTCTATTCGCGCGACATCCGCAAAATGGGCGCGGTGATCGCCAGCCTCGACGCTTTCATCAGCGCCGACTGCGGCGTGATGCACCTGGCGGCCGCCAGCGGCACGCCGACCTTCGGCCTGTTCGCGGTCACCGACCCGGACAAGTACGCCCCCTACGGCAATGGCAGCACCGCCATCGCCACACGCGATCGCACGGCGGAAGACACGGCGGCGGAACTGGCGGCGACGATCGGTCGCGTGGTGCCGATGCGCCGTGCCTGGGAAGAAACGGATTATCCGGCGTCGATCAGCCGGTAGCCTACGCCAGGTTCGGTCTTCAGCCAGGTCGGCGACACCGGATCGTCGCCGAGTTTCTGCCTGAGCTTGCCGACGACGATGCGCAGGTAGTGCGTGTCCTCGACATGGGTCGGACCCCAGAGATCGCGCAATAGTTGCTGCTGGGTGACCACGCGGCCGACATGCGCGACCAGGGCGGCGAGCACCCCGTATTCCTTGCGGGTCAACGCGACCGGTTTGCCGTCGACACTGACCTCGCGCCGGGCCAGGTCGATATGCAGGCGGCCGTCGTCGTAGAGCGGCGGCAGCACCGCGCCGTCGCCGGGACGATGACGCAACAGCGCGCGCAGGCGCGCCATCAGTTCCTGGATGCCGAACGGCTTGGTCACGTAGTCGTTGGCACCGGCATCGAGCGCGCGCACTTTCTCGGTTTCCGAATCGCGCACGGACAGCATCAGCACCGGCACCTGCGACCACTGGCGGATCTCCGCGAGCACCTCGTGCCCCTCGCGATCGGGCAGGCCGATATCGAGGATGACGACGTCCGGCGACTGCGTGGCCGCCATCGCCAGGCCATCGGTGGCGTTGGCGGCGAGCAGGACGTCGTAGCCCTGGGCGCGCAGGCCGATATCGAGGAAACGACGGATCTGCGCCTCGTCGTCGATGACGAGGATGCGTGGCGCGGAATTCATACGGGCAAACCCTGGAGGATCATGCGGCGGCTGGCGCGGGCAAGGTGGTCAACGGCAGCGTAACCCGGATCGTGGTGCCGCGCCCGCCCAGGCCCGGCAAGGCCTCGACGCTGCCGCCATGCGCGCCGATCATGCCGCGACAGATAGCCAGCCCGAGGCCGGTGCTCTGCGGCGCACGATCGCCGCGGGCGACCGAATAGAACATGTCGAAGATCTGCCGGCGCTCCTCTTCGGGAATGCCGGGCCCCCGGTCGATCACGTCGATCACCATCTGCCCGCCGATCTCGTTGGCCTCGACGCGGATGGGCTCGCCCGGCGGCGAGAACTTCGCCGCGTTCTCGAGGATATTGAACAAGGCCTGCTCGATCAGCGCCGGATGCACATAGAGCAACGGCAGTTCCTCGGGCATCGAGGTCTCGACCGGCGTATCGGGGAACATGTTGCGCAGGCGCGACGCCGCCGAGGCGGTGATCTCATGGACGTCGACCCAGTCGCGGTTGAGCTTCAACGTGCCGTGGCCGAGCCGGGTCATGTCAAGCAGGTTCTGGATGTAACGGTCCAGCCGCTGGCCCTCGCCCAGGATCGCATCGAGGAGTTGCTTGCGCTCCTCGGCGGGCACGGCATCCCAGTAGGCGGCAAGCGTGCCGGCCGAGCCGATCATCGACGCCAGCGGCGACCGCAGGTCGTGGGATACGGAGGACAGCAGCGCATTGCGCAGGCGCTCGGTCTCGCCCTGCAGGCGCGAACTCTCCAGTTCGCCGGCAAGGCGTACCCGCTCGAGTGCCTGGCCGATGTCCTGGGCCATGGCCAGCGCGAGGCTGCGCTGGTCCGGCTGGGGCTCACCGACGCCCTCGGCAAAACGCAGTGCGGCAACACCATGGGCATGCTCGCCGCCCAGCGGCAACATCCAGCTGCGCGAGGCATTGAGCGTGCCGGTAAAACGCCCGGCCTCCTCGCGATGGCGCTCGGACCAGTCCGCGGCGGCACTGTCATGCGTATCGAGCACGACATCCCTGGGCGCGGCCGCGGCGACCCCGATGATGCCGGCATCGTCGCGGGCGAGGATCGCGGCCGTGCAATGCAGGCTCTCCGACAGCGCGGTGGCGCCGACATGGCGCACACTCGCCGCGTCGGTGCTGGCGGTCAGGCGCTGGCCAAGTTGCAGCAGCGCCCGCGTTTGCGAGTGCACCGCACGCAAGGCCTGCACCTGGCTGGAAAGCCGGGTGGCCAGCCGGCTGCAGACCAGGGCCGCGACCAGGAACAGGCTGACCGCGAGCAAGTCGTCCAGATTGCTTATCGCCAGCGTGTAGCGCGGCGGCGCGAAGAAGAAGTTATAGCCGAAGAAACACAGCAGGGCCGTGTAGACCGCCACCGCCATGCGCGTGCGCACCGCGACGACCAGCACCGCGGTGAGGAAAATCAGCGACAGGTTGGCCACGGAAAGGTAACGATCGGCGATGAAGGCCAGGCCGAACGCGACCAGCGCCGACAGCGTGGCGAACACATATTCACTCAGCTTGCCGCGCCCGCCCGGCATACGCAGGCGGCGCCGCGAATTCGCCCGTTCCGTGGGTGTGGCAATGATCGCCAGCTCCAGATGCGCGCCACGACGCAGGAGTTGCTGGGTCAACGACCGGCCAAGCATGCGCGCCAGCGGCCGCTCACGTGTACGGCCAAGCACGATCTGGCCGATACCTTCGCGATCGGAGTGGGACAGCAGTTCGTCGGCGATGTTGTGGCCGCGCAACACGATGGTGTCGCCACCCAGCCGCCGGGCCAGGCGCATGGCTGCGTCGACACGTTCGCGACGATCGCGGCTCATCTCGCTGCCGGTATCGACGAAGGCCACCGTCCACGGCGCGCCGCGGCGCTCGGCGATACGGCGGGC
>DASYLE010000024.1:0-21547 GCA_036009745.1 Luteibacter sp.
CGGCCGCTCGTATCGCTGGCCACGGGTGGAGGCGTCGTGGGATCGCGTACGTCCTGCAGTGCCACGAGGCTGATATACGACTGCAGCTCCTGGACACGCAGGTGGCGCGAGATCGTGATCGTTTCTGATAGCGGAGCGGCAACCATGGCATGCGTTCCGAACGGCGGCGGGAAGTCCCAGTCGCGCGTTGGCGGTGGATCGGCAAGGAAATCGAGCTGGCCGTTCACTATCACCCGGCGCCGGTAGCGATTGCGCTTCCCGGTCAGGCGCGTGCCCAGGGTGGGGTGCCAGCTATCGAGCGCCACGGCGACATCGATCGCCTCGGCATCCGGCCAGTCGCCCATGGCCACCGTGGCCAGCAAATCCGCCAGGCCGCCATAGAACGCCATGCCCGGAAGCACGGCAATGCCCGCGTCCCGGGCCGTGTCGGCATAACGCTCAAACGTATCGAGTACCGCCTGCTGCTCGGCAGCCACGTCCAGATAGCCGATACGGGCCCGCAGTGCGGCTTCGATCAGCGGTTGCGCCGTATCGAGAAAGGGTCCGGCACAGTTGATCACTGCCGCTGCACCGGCCATGGCGCGATCCAGTGCGGCGGGATCGTCGACCGAAGCCGGGCGGCATTCCAGCGTCGGGAAAGCGATACTCAACGCCTCCAGCTTGCCCGGGTCGCGACCGGACAAGACCGGTGTCCACCCACGCCGGCAGAGTTCAGCGACGACGAAACGACCCGTGTGCCCATAGGCTCCGAATACGGCAATGGCACGGTTCGTTGACATCGGGCTCTCACGTTCATGCCCGCGATTCGGGCACACGCAGTAAGCCAGCTGGTGCTGGCTGCCGCTGTCGAAATCTTTAGCGATCCAGGGAACCTCTGATCTATTCCGCGCAGGCATCATGCCGCCTGCGTGGAATAGATCAGAGGCTGCCTATGGATACCGCTGCGACCGGGCTCGTCGTATCGGATGATCCGCCCAGGAGGGACTCGACAAAGGTCGCGAATGCCCGGGCTTTCGCGCTTGCCCGGCGGCCCGTCGGGAAGACGGCCCACATGTCCACCGGCGGCAAGGACCAGTCCAGCAGGACGGGCTGGACGGTTCCGTTGGCAAGTTCGGGGGCAAACAACCATTCCGAACCGATGGTCAGCCCCAGGCCAGCCAATACCGCCTCGCGCACGCCTTCGCCGGCAGTGAAGCGCACGCGCCCGCCGACCATGATCGAAGCTTCCGTCGAGCCTTGCCTGAAGGTCCACACGCCGCCGAGACCCGGCTGGGTAAGCATGATGGCTTGATGTGAAACGAGGTCGCCCGGGACCTTGGGTTCGCCCGCGCGGGCGAAGTACGACGGCGTTCCCACGACCAGCCTCCGGCATTGTCCGATTTTTCTCGCGGTCGCCGACGAGTCCGCCAGGGTACCCATCCGCAAGGCCATATCGATACCTTCCTCGACCAGGTCGATGGGCCGGTCGTCCATGATGACATCCACCTCCAGCGATGGATGATCGTCGAGAAACCTGGATAGGTACGGTACGACGTGCAGGCGGGAGAAGGTCACCGGTGCGCAGACGCGGAGCCTGCCCGTGAGGCCGGCGCTGGCGCCCCGTGCAGCCAGGTCGGCTTCGTCGGCTTCGTCGATGGCGCGCTTGGCATGTTCATAAAAGGCCTGCCCCGCTTCGGTCGGGGTCAGGCCACGCGTGGAGCGAAGCAACAGTCGTACGCCAAGCCGGTCTTCCAGTTGGGCGACCGTCTTGGAAATCGCCGGCTGCCCGACGTGCAACTGCCGGGCGGCCTCGGAGAACGAGCCCGTCTCGAACACAGTTACAAACGCTTCCATTGCCACAAGACGATCCACGTGTTCTTTCCTTCGGAGGAGCATCACTCGCGACGGCTTCCATCATGCCATTGGAGATCAGATAAAAGCCCGCGGCGCGCTCAGGCGTTCCAGCCGCCGTCGACGGTGAGGTTCTCACCATTGATGAACGCGGAGTCCGGATGTGCCAGGAAGGCCACCGCGGAGGCGATCTCATGCACTCTTCCGAAGCGTCCGACGCTGGTGAGCCTGGTCATGGGTTCCCCGTTCGGACCGTCTTCCGGGCTGAGCTCGGTATCGATCGGGCCGGGCTGGATGCCGTTCACGGTGATACCCAGGGGGCCGAGCTCACGCGACAGGCCGCGGGTGAAGCCATGAATCGCGAACTTGGATGCGATGTACAGCGTGACACCCGGCAGCGGCGCGGCTTCGCCAAAGGCAGACCCGATGTTGATGATGCGTCCCGAGCGGACTTTGGACATCCGCGTGGCCGCGTCCTTGGCCAACGCGATCGGCGCGCGGACATTGAGGTTGAAGTGCTTGTCGTACGACTCATCGCTCGATTCGAGGAACGGACCGAATTCGACGGTGCCAGCATTGTTGACGAGGATATCGAGGCGGCCCTTGAACCTGCCACCAAAGGCCGTATCGACGGCGCCGATGAGGGATTTCACGCCATCAGCGCTGCTGAGGTCCGCAGCCACGGCCTCCGCTTCACCTCCTGCGCTCCTGATCTCCTCGACGACGGCATTAGCGCGCGCGGGGCTCGCCGCATAGTTGACGATCACTGCCGCGCCGTCGGCGGCGAGCCGGACGGCGACCGCGGCGCCGATGCCTCGCGAGGAGCCCGTGACGAGGGCGATCTTGTTTTCCAGTGGCTTGCTCATTGCTCATGACCTCAGGGTGGGCGCTTCAGGGGAAGGACGTCGACCGACATCCCTTGGCGCACATGGTCCCGGCCTGGGTCGCTGGCAGGTAGCTACCGCTGCGGCATAGCGTTTATTCCCCGATGGAATGAGGCGACCGACCTGGCACCCCGACGAGGGGCGCCAGGTATCTCCGTCGTCACTGCACGACGATCGTCCCGACCATCATGGGGTGGATGGAGCAGTAATACGTATATGTCCCCGGCATGGAGAACGTGAATGCATACGTGTCACCGGTGTCCAGACCGGGCGATGAGGGGAAGTTGCCGCCTGCACTGACGACGATATGCGGCTCTTCGTCGCGATTGGTCCATACGACGCGGCTGCCGACGGGGATCGCCAGCTTGCCCGGCGTGAAGGCGAAGTTCCGGATATCGATCGTGAGCGCCGGTGTCGGTGGCACGGCTCCCCTGGCCAGTGGCGCGGCCATGGGCATCGCGACGAGCGCGAGAAACGCGAACAGCCGCGAGTAGGTTGCCCGACTCATGCCAGCACCTCCTCGGTGACGGCAAGCGCCTGTGTGCCATGCACATGGTGGACCTCGCGCACGCCGAGATAGTGCTTGAGCGATCCGGGAACGATGTCTTTCAGTGGTCCCGGTCCTGGGCCGATGCCCGGTCCCGGTTGCGGGTACGCCGTGGAGCGTGCGGTATAGAAGGTGACATTGCCTTCGACTTTCTGCTGGATCTGGTGGATATGGCCATTCAGCACCGTGACCGAGCCGAAGCGCTTCAGATAAGTCATCGCTTCCGCACTGTCATCGGTACCCCAGCCCCAGGCGGGATAAACGTTCCACAGCGGCATGTGCGCGAAAACCACGAGTGGCGTCTCCGCCGACAAGCCCGCCAGGTCCTTCCTGAGCCACGCGAGCTGGTCGGCACCGAGCGAACCCAGGCCGCCCGCCTTGAGGTTGAGCACATTGATCAGACCGACAAAGTGGGCACCGCGATGGTCGAAGCTGTACCAGCCGCCGGCTGTCTGCTTTTCGCCGAAGCGTCGGAAAAACTCGCCGCCGTTATCGCCGATGACATCGTGTTCGCCAGGTACGTACATGGTGTGAGGGCTGCGCGCCTCGCGCATGAGCTGGCCGAGCGTGTCGAACTCCTCCGGACGCGAAAGGTGGGTGAGGTCGCCGGTATGGAGCAGGAAGTCCGGTCGTGCCGGCTGGGCATTTACCCGCGCCAGCGAATCGCGCAGGGAACCGGCAACGTCCATGTTCGGTTCCCTGTGGAAGCCGATATGGGAATCGCTGATCTAGACGAAGCTGAACGTCGCATCCTTGCCCGCACCGGTGTCGCTCAGGCCGAGCGCATGGGCCTGTAGCACGCCGCCCTTCATCAGCCATAAGGTGCCCGCCCCGGCGGCGGCCATGCATTTCAGGAACCCGCGTCGCGCGCCGACGTCGTCTTTCCCGGTAAGGTCGTTGTCCATGGTCCGTTCCTCCGAATGAGTCACTGGTTAGCCCGGATGGGCGTACGAAGGAGAGGGCGGTCGGCGCGGCGCGGCGATGGGGAAAGCGCGGGGCCGGCCGGCAGCCCTCTCGATGACATTACCGGGGCGTCCGGCGCTTTATTCCCGTCGATACGGTATGGAATAAAACGGGAGTAAGGTCGGTATAACCCTGTATAGCCGCCCATCCGCCATCCATGACGCCAGCTCCGGACAGCCACAAGACCGCCCGCTTCGAGGCATGCTTTCTCCCGCATCTCGATGCGGCGTGGAATCTTGCCCGCTGGCTGGCCCGCGACGATGCGGACGCCGAGGACGTCGTCCAGGAGTCACTGCTGCGGGCCTTGCGCTATTTCGACAGCTTCAATGGCGAGAGCCCGCGGGTCTGGCTGCTGGCCATCGTCAGGAATACCACCTACACCCTGAGTTCCCAGAAGCAGGCAGCAGGGATCCAGGAATCGCTCGACGAAGACATCCACATCCTCGTCGACAGTGGACCGTCCCCGGAGGCCCTGGCCTTGATCGCCTCGGATATGGATTCACTGCGGGACGCGTTGGGCAGGCTGCCGCCCGGCCTTTGTGAAGTTCTCGTGCTGCGCGAACTCGAAGGCTTCTCGTATAAGGAAATCGCCACGATCACCGAACTGAAGATCGGCACGGTCATGTCGCGCCTGGCACGGGCACGCGAGCGCCTTATCCATGAACTCACCCACGTATCGCAGGAGGCATCGCCATGAACTGCAACGACGCCACACTGCTGATCCACGCCTATCTGGACAATGAACTCGACGTCGTACAGAGTCTGGAGATCTCCCGGCACATGACGGGTTGCGAGGCCTGCAGCGCCTACTACCGGCGCCACGCGCAACTGAAGACGGCGCTGGCGAACGGTCAGATGTATCGACGCGCTCCGGCGCATATCCGGATGTCGTTCGCGCCGGAGATCCCTGTCCAGGCAAGTCGACCGCCGCGGCGGCGTTCGCTGATGTCATTCGCGCAAGCTGCCGCGCTTGTTGGCTTCATGCTGTTCGGCGCATCCGCGCTGGTCTACGGCATCCATCAGCGAAATATCGTCTCCACGGCCATCGTCGGCGAGGCGATCTCCAGCCATCTGCGCTCGATGCAGGCCCGGCACCTGGTCGACGTGGTGTCGACCGACCAGCACACGGTCAAGCCATGGTTTGACGGCAAGCTCGACTTCTCGCCACAGGTGAAGGACCTGGCCGCGGATGGTTTTCCGCTCGCGGGCGGCCGGCTTGACGTACTGCAGGGGC
Source organism: Luteibacter sp. (assembly GCA_036009745.1). Taxonomy (GTDB): domain Bacteria; phylum Pseudomonadota; class Gammaproteobacteria; order Xanthomonadales; family Rhodanobacteraceae; genus Luteibacter. Next base: position 5,459 of record DASYLE010000024.1, read on the forward strand.
GAAGTGTCGCTGCGCTGGTCTATCACCGCAGGCTGCACGTGATCAACCTGTACCAATGGCCTGCCGACATCGACAGCGCGCCGCAGGCCACGACGAACTTCGGTGGCTACAACGTCGTCCGTTGGTCGGCGAATGGCATGAGCTACGTGGCTGTGTCCAATGTGCCGCCAGATGTTCTTGCGCTGTTCGTCCGGGCGTTCCGGGAATGACGGCGTGTCGCCTGCTTCAGGCGGCGAGGGCACAGCCGGCGGCGAGTGCAGCGAAATAGTCGCGGGTCAAGCGCAACTGGTCGATCGCAGTTTCAGCGCGGTTGACGACGTGGCGGAAGGCGGCATTCTCCGGGCGGTCCTTTGCGTACCAGCCCAGGTGCTTGCGTGCGATGCGCACACCCTGCAATTCGCCATAGAATGCATACAGGTGCTCCAGATGCCCGCACAGGATGTCGCGGGCCTCGTCGGCTTCCACGTTCGGCAGGTGTTCGCCGGTTGCAAGATAGTGCGCCATCTCGCGAAAGATCCAGGGACGCCCCTGTGCGCCACGGCCAATCATCACGGCGTCGGCGCCGGTCATGGCGAGCACTTCACGCGCACGCTCCGGCGTGGCGATGTCGCCGTTGGCCAGCACCGGAATCCGTATCGACGCCTTGACCGCGGCGATCGTCGCGTACTCGGCTTCGCCTTCATACTTGTCGGCACGTGTGCGTCCGTGCACGGCGAGCGCCGCGATACCGCTGTCCTCGGCGATGCGTGCGATGGCCAGCGCGTTACGATGATCACGATCCCAGCCAGTACGGATTTTCAGCGTGACCGGAACCTTCACGGCACCGACCACGGCGGCGAGGATGCGCGCCACCAGCGGTTCGTCCTGCAGCAGCGCCGAGCCCGACCAGACGTTGCAGACCTTCTTGGCAGGACAGCCCATGTTGATATCGACGATCTGCGCGCCCTGGTCGACGTTGTACCGTGCCGCCTCGGCGAGCATCGCCGGGTCGTAACCGGCGATCTGGACGCTGACCGGATCGGGCTCCCCCGTGTGGTCCATCCGCTGCAGGGACTTGCGGGTCTGCCACAGGCGCGGGTCGGAATGGGTCATTTCGGATACGGCCAGCCCCGCGCCCAGCTGTTTGCACAGCAGGCGGAAGGGCTTGTCGGTGACACCGGCCATCGGTGCAAGCACCACGGCCGGATCGATGCGGTAGGGGCCGATCTGCATAAGCCCGTATTCTAACGGGGAACCGGGCCCAGGCCGTATGATGGCGCCGTTGACACTCAACACAGGGGGCGTCAGTCCATGTCACGGGGGGCCCTTGGCCTTTGCCTGATCGTCGCACTGTGGCTGCCAGGTCTGGCGGCCAAGCCGGTCGTGGGCGCATCGATGAACCTGCTGCGAGGGCCCGCGGTCACCGATCCGCACGGGACGATCGCCGGGGTCCGCCGGGAACTCGCCGTCGTCGACGTCGACAGCGTGCCGCCTGGCCGCCGCCGCGCCTTGCTGTGGGGCATGGGCACGGCAGCCATCAACGCCAACGACGATGTCGCCCTGACCGAAGCCCTGGCGCGGTTGGACACCATGGCCGCCGCCAAGGACGCCCTGGCAGCGGCCACGGCGGGGTTCCTGCGCTCCCGCCATGACATCGCCAATGGCCTGGGCGACAGCGAAGGCGGTGGGGTGAGCGAGGCCCTGCAGGCCGCCGATCAGGTGCTGGGCAACGCCGACGCCGAGGTCGCCGCATGGGCGCGCTTCCAGCTTTGCGATGCCTTTGCGCTCGATGAGAAGGCCGACAAGGCCTTGCCTGCGTGTCACCGCGCCGAGACAGGCTATGCCGCCCTTGGCGACGCCTGGGGCGTCGCCGATGCCCTCAACGACGAAGGCATTGTGCTGATATCGCTTGGCCGTTACATCGAGGCGGCGGCGACGCTCGAACGCGCACGGGACGGTTTCACCCGCATCGGTGCCGACGAACTGGCGGCGATGGTCGGTGACAACCTGGCCCAGGCTTACCTGCACCTGGGCCGGCCGGCCGAAGCCTTGCCTCTGTCACAGGCGTCGCTCAAGCGTGAGCTTGCCGCCGGCCGGATCAGCGACTCGCTGTTTTCCAGCGCCGATATCGCCCGCGCCGAGGCAGCGCTGGGTCGTCCAAAGCAAGCTTACGAGCGCATTCGCGACACGGTGGCGCGCGCTCGCTCGGCGGGCATCGGCGGCCAGTTGACCGATCTGTTGAAGACCGAGAGCGAGCTGGCCGAACAGGTGGGGCAATACAAGCAGGCACTTGCGGACATGCGTGAAGTACTCGCATTCGATGACGCAAGTAACACGCCAAAGTTGCGAGCGATGGAAATCGAGCTGGAACAGCGTTACGCGGCGCGCGAGAAGGAGTTGCAGATCGGCGAGCTCCAGCGCAGCAATCTTTTCAAGGACCTGCAGCTGAAGCGGGAGCAGCTCGAGGCGCAAGCCGAACAACAACGGCAAAAGATGATCAACCTGATCGTGGTCCTGATCGCCAGCGCCCTGGTGGCAATCAGCATGCTGCTGTTCAAGTTATGGCGCGGCCAACATCGCCACGCCGCCGAATTGCGCGCGCAGACCCTGCGCGACCCCCTGACCGGCATTGATAACCGCCGTGCATTTCAACAGCATGCACTTGGTCTGATCGATGCGCGTCGGACCGCCACCCAGCCACTTGCGCTTTTGCTGGTCGATATCGACCATTTCAAAAGGATCAACGACAGCGTGGGCCATCCCCAGGGCGACCTGGTGCTGCTGGCTGTGTCGGGGTATCTCTCGAGTCGTGTAGATACGTCTTGCCATCTCGCGCGCATCGGCGGTGAGGAGTTTGCCGTGCTGTGCCCGTCCTTTGGGGTCGATGCGGCCATGCACCTGGCCGAAGAGTTGCGCGAAGGCGTGGCCGCCTTGCCGCTGATCGAGGGCCTGAAGGACTTGCGCGTGACCATCAGTATCGGCGTCGCGATGTTCGATGGCACGCACTGCCATGACCTGTCGAGCTGGATGCGCGCCGCGGACAGCGCCTTGTATGCGGCGAAGGCGTGCGGCCGTGACAGGGTGGTCCAGAGCGCGGCGGCGTAGAGCCGGCGAGGCGCGCAGCATGCCGGTGGGCGCGGGGTTCTACCGGTGGCGTTCCTGGGGCTTCGATTTCGCGCGGGTAATGGTAGTTTCGGTACTCATCGCCGGCGGCGGGCGGTCCCTTTGCGGCGGTGTGGACACACCAGACGAGCTTCCGCTCGTCTGGGCTGCTCGTTCATCGCGAAACGTTCCGGCGCGGCTTGCGAATGCCGAAGTGGGCGCACTGGCGGTCTCCTGCTGGTCCCGGATATGCGCCCGGCTGCCGACGCCTGGCGACCTTATGGGTTCGTTGCGTGCAAGGGCGGCGAAGGCTTTGTCACGCAGGTATCCGGCGATCTCCTCCCGGGATCCTTGGCTCGGCGCCCTACGGAGGCCTTCGTCGACGGCGTTCTGGATAACCTCTGCCACGGCCCTCTGCGAGGCGGTGCGGTCTGGCACCGGAAGCTCCCAGGCTGCCTTGATTTTTCCGTAAACCTCCTGATTGACGAAGCGGCCTCCGGCATCCAACTCCATGGCGCTGATCAGGCGGTCCATTTTGTGCAGTTCGCGTGCTCCCGTCGCGGTGCGGTGTTCCAACACGGTTTCAGCGCCCGGCGCGCGAGGCGCAAGGCCCTTTTGCTCGATGACCTGCAGGAACTCGCCGTCGAGCTGATATTTTCGGATCATCCCTTCCTGGGCGCGTTGTTTACCGATGTCGGGCATCATGCTATTGGCAATGAAGGTTGGGTCCGATAATCCGGCAGGGTTGAATGTTACCGCTGTATGGCCCGTCCGCATGGCCGCGGCTGCCGCTAGCCCGCCACCCAGCGAGTGACCGGTGAAGATGACGTTTCTCCCGTAGGCGTTTTGCGCCTCCTTTGCCAGGGCGGAGGCCTTTTTATATTGGTTCGTGTCAAAACCCGCTGCTTGCCCAAGATTGGGCGCCAGGTAGGGGGCGACGCCAAATTTTTTAGTGTAACTGCCGCGAAATGCGACGACGTGATCCCCCTGATCGTTGGTGTAGACCCCGGCCCGGTACAGCGATTCGCTATTGCCGAGCAGTTCGGGTTTTATCTTGCCCTGAAGCTCCTTGTCGCTGAGACGGCGCCATCTTCCATTGACCTTTGGTGCGTCTTCCAGGTAGACGGCATTGGCGATTTCGGCGAGATCCAGGTCCAGCTTCGCGACACTGTCGCGGGATCGGGCGCGGCGATCAAAATTGTCTGAATATCGATCCATGAATTATTCCTTTGATTCGGATGTGGACTTCGAGGAAGCGGAAGCGACTGGTGGTGCATATGCCGGTAGTTCCGCCCACGGGGCCGGTTCGATGAGGGGCGGCGGAAGCACCCGGCTCCTGAACAGAGGGTCGAGATACCAGCGGATTTTCCTGCCCTGTATGGGGCGAGCGCCACGCGCGAAGACGAAGATGTCGTCGGGGCCCATGGCCATCACTTCCTGGGGCAGCTGCAGCGCCCGCGACTGCTCCGAATCGCTGACGCTGCGGCTGCCCTGGCTGAACATGTCCGGCCGTGATTTCGAACTTGTACTCACGGTGGTGTTCCCTAGCTCATTGCTGATCTCGGTCGCGGTGGCGATATCCGCCGGCGTGTAAGAAATGCGCACGGCATGATTCTGGAAGAAGGTTTTCGCTGCTTCCTCGCCGTATACCTCGCGGATCTGGCTCGGTGACTGGAAAATTGGGAGCAGGCGTACCCCGTAACCGCGAAGGAAGGCAATGGCGTCGACGATCAGCGGCAACTTGCCCAGTGACTTGAACTCGTCCAGGAGCATCAGGCATTGATACTTCAATGCCTTGTTGTGTTCGGGCAGTTCACGGGTATTGAGATCGACCACCTGCTGGAAGAACAGGTTCAGCAGGGGCGCCATGCGGCTGAGGTTGTCGGGTGTGATCCCGATATAGATACTGATCCGGCGCTTGCGCAGCGCATTGAGGTCGAAGTCGTTTCCTGCGGTCGCAGCGTCGAGGATCGGGTTCATGAACAGTTCGAAGCGCGAGGTGAATGTCTTGCGGATCGATGTCCGTGTGTTCTCGGAGGTGTTGACGTAGTCGAGCAACGCGCTTTCACACGCTTCGGACAGGCGCGTTCCGGCAAGATACCGATCATTGATGATAGTGCCGAAATGGTCCTCGGTATCGGCATAGGCTTCTCTTGCCACCTGACCGAGCGTGCGCGGCAGGCCTTTGGTTTCGAAGACGTACAACACCAGGCCAAGGAAGAACGATCGGCAACTGGCCGTCCAGATCGGATCGGTGCCATCCACGTCGGGAAAGATGATATTGCCGATCTTCTGGATATCGTCCACGCGAAGTCCCGGCTCGTCGCGGACATAGGCCAGTGGATTCCAGCGATGGGTGCGGCGGGTCGACGAGGCCGGGTCGAACAGGTAGACCTCATGCCCGTGAGCCTCGCGAAAGCCCGCGGTCAGCGTCCAGTTTTCCTGTTTGATATCCAGCACGATGACCGAGTGGTTCCAGTTGAGCAGGTTCGGAATCACCACGCCGACACCTTTTCCCGAGCCGGTAGGCGCGGCCAGCATGACGTGGGGGTAGTCCTTGAGGCCGGCGGTAAGGAATTTGCCGGCATACCGCCCAAGGATGATGCCGTCGCCATCGTTCGTCAGCAGCCCCGCGCGGCGAACATCGGCCGTTTTGGCAAACCGCGCATCGCCGTGCAGCTTCTGCCGCGGCTTGATGAACAGGAATGCCAAAGGTGCCAGAAGGATGCAGACAGCCACACCGCCGCTGATGGCGAGCATCTTCTTCACACCGGCAAAGTCGCCATAGTGACGGGCGTAATCCGGCCACGTCAGCAGGGCGGCTGCGTCACCATGCCCGCGGAAGGCGAGCAACTGGAAGATGTTGCCCGAGAGATAAAGCCACGCTGGTACCGCGCCTATGGCGAGAAGTATGCCGAGCGCGGTTTTAACCCAGGATGGAGCGCTTGCGTTGCGGGTCATAGTAGATTCCGGTGACGCGGCGCTTGCCGCCGACCGCGCTGAACTGGATGACGATATCCACCAGCATGAAGAGCAGTTGCTTGATGTCCTCGCGGGAAAGGTGCGCGCCGCCGGCGGACTCCTTGACCAGCAGCATCAGCTGCTCGATAGCGAGCCTTGGGCTGGTGGCGTGCACTGAGGTGATCGAGCCGGGGTGGCCCGAGTTGACGTTGCGAATGAAGTAGAACGCCTCGTCGCTTCGCAGTTCGGCCAACAGGATCCGGTCGGGTTTCATACGCAGGCAGGATTCGAGCAAGAGCTTTGGCGTGGCCTTGCTCACGCCCTGGCCGTCCTTGGAATAGAACAGGCGCACATGGTTAGGCTGGTTGAGGATGGCCAGCTCAGGCGTGTCCTCGATGGTGATCAGTCGTTCTTCGGGAGGAATCAGGTCGACCAGGGTCTTCATGATCGTGGTCTTGCCCGAGCCAGTGGCGCCGGAGACGACGATGTTCTGTTTGCCGCGGACCGCGGTTTCAAGAAACGCGCGGATCCGTCCGCCGGTGAGATGATCGTGCAGTTCCCGCTCGAGCGATGTATCGCCATCCTGGCCTTGCGCGATGCCATCGAACGCACCGCTGGCTTCGTAATCGGCAAGGGTCAGGCGCAGCAGCGACGGTTTTCGGATCGTCAGGCTGACGGTGCCGGACGGTACCGCGGGAGGAATGATCGCCTGGACACGCTCACCGGACGGGAGCGCCGCAGAGACGACCGGCGCGGACTCGGAAATGGTCTGCTGGGTCGATGTGGCGATCAGCTTGGCGAGCATGCGCAGATGTTCGAAACTCAGTTCGGGCATGTCATGGCGCTGCCAGCCGGCACGACCCTCGGTCCATGCCGCACCGGGGGCGTTGACCACGACCTCGGTGACGTCGCCCGCAAGCAGGCGACGCAAGGGCTGGAGGTAAGTCTCCACGGCCGAGAAAGCGACATTCGATATCGGATCGTTGTCAACGCACTTGGCAACGGTCACGGCCGGACGTCCCTCGGTGCGAGTGAGTACACCGAACCGAAGTACAGGTCGCGGGCGACGAAGATACCGATATGGCTTCCCTGTGCCTTGTCCAGCGTCGGCGGGATGTTCACCGTGTTCTGTACGATGATTGCCGCGGCGTCATTGGCGCTGCCCGAGGTGCTGTTGAAGTTGATCGTGCTGCCTGACCTGTCGCCTTGCTGGCTGTTTGCTGCTGCCGACGCGAGGTCGTCCACCAGCGAGACCAGCAGTGCGGAACCGAAACGCTCCCAGAAATGGTTGTCGATCTTTCCGTCCAGGCCCGATCGGCCCAGCGAATCGGTGCCCGGCGAATCAAGATTGACCACGACGCCGTTGGGTGTCTCCGCACGCGTCCATAGTACGAAGATGCGTTTCATGCCCGGGCGAAGTTGTGCCGACTGATACTGGCCGACGATCCGCGATCCTCGTTCGAGCAAGAGCACCCGGCCATTGGTCGAGTAGATATTGCGTGAGAGCACGCAGGAGGTCATGCCCGGCTGCGAACTGTTGATCGCCGTGACCAGGTTGCAATCGAGGAAGCTGCCCTGGGTGACGGTCAGGTTGGGGTCGGTGAGTTGCCGTGCACTGACTTCGGCGGCGCGGGTAGCACTCAGGGCGCTGCCGAGGGAACTGCCCGTGCCTGCCCCGGATTGAGTCCCCGCGGCAAGGCCTGGCGAATTTCCCTGGAAGGATGCTCCGCCGCCACCGGCAGCCAGCAATGGCGCACGTTTCCTGCGCTCGGCCAGGTCCTGGGCGGCGCGATCCGCTGGCGCCTGTTGGGCCGGTGATGCGGCGGGCTTCGGCGCGGTGCCGGGTGGTGGCGGGGGTGCATTACGACTGCTGAAGGCATCGCGGGTCAGGTCTGGCAAGCCCCGTTCGGCGACGGGAGCTTTGCGCTCGACGTTACGGTGTCTTATTCCGTCGAGCGCCGAGCGCACGGCCAGTGCCAGCACCACCACGATGGCCACGGCGAGGACCAGGGAAACGACCCATTTGTTCGCCTTGCGCTTTCGTCCGACCTGCGGAATGCCGCGTTCGTCCATGGACTCGTCGGTTGCCTGCGCCATGGCGTTGTCTTCGTTGCCGCGCATCATCGGTTAGTCCCCTGGCGCAGGTCATACATGCGCAAGCCGTGCGAAGAGCCATTGTCCACAGGCTGTCCCAGGGCACCCGGGCCCGTGGTCGTGTTCGATGCGTCGCCCGGTGGCACCACAGGATGCGATACGGGGTTGAGCGGCGCTACCAGGGCCCGCTGGACGTCGGGGCTTACCGTGCCGGAGGGCGTGGCGACGCCATAGGGATTGAAGCTTCGATTTTCCACGCAGGCCACTGCGTTCCCCCGGCGGAGTACGAATCGCGGGGCGGTGACCTGGATGACGTATTGATCGCCTTTCATCGCGCCGTTCACGATGCTTTCGCTGCCGTCGGCATTGATGGTGAAGATGGCGGGAATTTCCTGGGCACCCGGGAATCGCAGGAACGTGAAGCGACCATCGTCGTAGACCTCCGTGGGGCGGAGGATAAGGGTGCCGCAGGCGTAGTAATTCCAGTTAGCAGGGAGGTTCGCGGTATTCAGCGCGCTTTGCATGCGCAGTGCGTGGCTTCGCGCGACAAGATCCTCCTGCTCGCCGCGCTTGCGCGCCGCATCCTCGTCGGGAAAGGTGAAGCGCACCTGGAAGTACATGGAGTGATCCCTGGGCGTGCCGCCGCGCCGCGCATCCAGGGCGAACTGGTAAACACGCTTGTTGGTGATCACGGTCATGTTGGTCACCGCGTTGTCCTCGCGTGGCTTGACGAACAGGTGATTGGAGGCCGGTGCGACCTCCCAGGCGAGCGAGTCTCCGATGGCGATGTTCTGCACGGACTCATCGGGACCGAACTCGATGTCGGTGGAGTAGCCGTAATGGCCGACCACCTTGAAGACGTCGTTGCGGTTGTATGCGATCTGCTTCATCCGTCCGTCGTAACGGCCGGCAGCAGGCGTGGACTCGGCGAGAACGGGGCCGATGGCAAGGAGCAGGGGAATAGAGGCAAGGGCACGGCGCATCGTCATTTCTTCGGCTTCAACGTTTCGGGATCGAGTCGGTAGTCGGTCACCTGGAATCCGACGGGATTGACCATCCTGGCCTTGGCATCCTGCGACGCCTTCAGGTATTGGTAACTGATCGTCGCGATCCAGGCGGTTTCGCGAGGCTCCTGGTTAGGGGTGCGCTCGATTCGTTCGAAGCGGACCTGGGCCACGCCCTTGCCCAGGATCGAAATGGCCGTGATCGATGCCTCGACGCTTCCGTCGGTGCGATATACCGCCGTCGGCGAGCGCGGGTTCTTCGGATTTACCTGGGCAAAGTAGGCCGTGCCGACGTCGGAGGTCGACATCAGTGAAACCGATTCATAGTTCGCATAGGCCATCGCGGTGGAATACTCCTCCCGGTAGTTGACATAGCGGGAGAGGAAGTACTTGTCGATGGCCTCGTCGAAGCTGATGGTCTGCTCGTTGACACGGGTAATGATGTCGGCCGAGCCGTTGCTCTTGTCGACGCGCACGATGAACGGCTCGACGGATTTCAACGGCGTAAGCAGCGCCACCGCGACGCATGCGGCCAACGCGGTCACGACGCCGAGGATGGCGAATATCCAGGCCCGCCCCTCGCGCTTTCGCGCGCGCACGAGTTCATCCGTCTCCCATGCCTGGGCCGCCTCGAGAAATGCCTTGATCGCCGGATCGCTCACGGCTTCGCCTCCGGGTGCAGGTAATGACGGGGAGCATTTACCTGCTCATACTTGCCGCTGCATTGCGGCGGTTTCTGCCGTCCGCCGGTACACGCCGGGAGGGTCAGTACCACGAGGAAGCCAATGAGGATACGGATCGATGAATACATGAAAGCTTCCTGCTGAGTGAATTCCATGGGGGTGGCCGATGGGCCGTTTGTTCGGATCAGCGACGGGCCACGTCACCCTTGTTGGCGCTCATGCGTGCCCGGGGAGAGGCGATCGAGTTGGCGGCCCCACCCGCCCCCTTGGCAGCGCGCGCGAGTGTCGCTGCTCCGCCACTTGCCGCCCGGCTCATCGCGCTAGCAACCGGCGCTGCTGCGCCGGCGGCGCTACGCATCTTGCCCATGGCGGCACTGCCAAGGTTCTGCGCGGCCAGGGAAATACCTCCCGCCAGGCCGGAGCTGATGCTCTTGGTCTGGAGCAGCACGGACACAATGGCGAACGTCGCCACCACGACCTTGATCATGCTGATGACGGCTTCGCCTGCCCCCATGGAAGGCAGGTCGCTGATGAATTTCTCGAAAATATCGAAACAGAGGGTCACCGTGGTCGCGACCAGGATGAACAGCACGGCGAAGTTCACCAGCTGCCCAAGCCACTGTTCGAAGAAGCGCTGGGTTGTCTGGAAGATGGCAAGCAGGATGAACAGGGGCCCGACGGCGACGAGGATCGCCGTGGCGACCCATGCCACGAAGATCATGCCGGTGGCGATGGCGACGATGATGCAAACGGCGAGGTAAATGACGATGGCGAGGAAGAAGTAAACGATGTAACCGAAGTGGAATAGTCCGAATTTCGCCGAGGCGTAATCCCAGACCTTGTCACCGAGCCCTATACCCCGGTTGAGGCAGGCATCGATGACATCCGCCAGGCTCTGGCCGTCCGCTGCACCGGCCATCTTCGCGGCGATCTCGCTGGGCGCGGTGAGGAAGAAGTCCGATACGTACTCTTTGTACGAGGACGCGGTCAGGGCGAAGATGATGATGACGCAGATTCGTATGATGCGGTACGCACCGCTGGCAAAGGGCTCGTTGATCCGTCCGCTGGCGATACCCGCCCCCCAGAGGACGACGTAGATGCTCAGCAACGAAACAGCTGCCGGGCCGATGATGTCGATCATCAGGCTCGAATGATCGTCGGCGAATGTCCTGATCGTTTCGGCGATATTGCCAATCAACAGCTTGGCGATTTCGATAGCCATGGGAGGGGTCTTTGATGGGGGCGGGTTCTTCGAATGCCGGCCCCGGACCGGGGCCGGCAAATCCGGCAGTGGGTGTGCTCGACGTTATTCGACGCCACTTTCCTCTTTGGTGCCCTCCACTTCGTCGACCACTCGTCGCATGGACTGGTAAGCGCGGACGGCCTCGGATTGCTGGAGCATGCCGTTCATCGACTGGGTGCGGACCAGTTCGTTGTTGATCAGGCTGCTTTCGACCTGGATGCGGGCCTGGAGATCGGCGATTTCCTTCGAGGTACTGGTGCCATCGATCTGCTCCTGAAGCTTCTTCAGTGTATCGATGCGCTTCGTGCTGGCTTCATAGGCGGCGGCATTCAGGGCCTGGCCGTTGATCGCGGAATCGAAGCCGTTATCGAGATTCTTCTTTCCATCGGCGAAGGCATCGCCACTGGATTTGGCGTCGTCTTCGGCTTTATCGCGAATCGACCTGGCCAGGTCACTGACCTTGCCACCGTTGTTGAGCGCATCGAGCGTTTCGCGCCAGTCCCGCGGTACGGATTCGGCGAAGTCCTGGGTGACAATGGCGCCCTTCCCGCTACTGCCGGTCATGGCATCTCGCTGGGCATTCATCGTGTCCAGCTGGTCCTGCAACTGCCTGAGTTGCGCCGCCATCGCCGCTTGCTGCTCCTGATGCTGGTTTTCGCTCTGCCTGAACGCTTCGTCTCGCTGCGCGGAAGCCTTTTCGTCATATACCTTTTGCAGTTCCTGCTTCGAGGTATCGCTCTGGGCATGTGCCACCTGTGCCACGCATGCTCCGGCAAGCGTCAAGGCGAGCGGTAGAAGTCGGGATGTCGCTTTCATGGTCGATTCCTTTCTCTTTCAACGAAACGCCCGGCGCCGATCGTCGTTGCCGGGGTGAAATCATCAGCCTCGTGCTTTGCGCATGTCGTGGAAGACGGGCAACCAGTCGTCCGGCAGTGGTCCGGCCTGCGAAATCGCACGTTCGGCGAGCTCGACCGTGACCGACGTGCCTGAAAGCACGGCCAGTTCGTCATCGAAGCCGCGGAGATTCAGTTCGCAGACCGTGGAGTTGGCACCTTGCTTGAACAGGAATCCGCGGAGGTTCGCTTCCACCATGTCCTTGCGGACGATCTCGTACTCACGCTCGGACAGCTTGAATCCATCGATATAGTCTTCGCGGGCCGCTTTCGGATTGGGCAGGTAGAGTTGCGAGACGCACTGCTCGATCAGCTGGCGGCTGATCCGGGAACGAAGCACATCAGCGGGGCTTTGCGTGCCGAAAAGTGCCAGCGCGTTGCGCTTTCGATAGGTCTTCACCGCGTCGAGCGCCTTGCCCTCGAAGTAGTCGTCCTGGAGCATCTTCCAGAACTCATCCATATTGAGGATGAAGCGCCGCCCGTCGATCAGCTGTTCCATGCGGTGGAACAGGTACATCACGGTGACGGTGCGGGTCTTGTCGTTCTCGAGGAAGTCGGTGACGTCGAAGCCGAAGTGACGGCCGGTGGACAAGTGGATCAGATCCCTTGGGTTGTCCATCAGCCAGCCCAGGGATCCGCCGGCGCACCATTTGCGGAAGCGCGCCGCGTTGCCGTCCGGATCGGTCGGATCGAAGAACTCGAGAATGGCCGAGAACCGGCGCATGTCGAAGGGCATGGCGTAGACGCCGTTCACCGCGTCCTGGACCTCGCGTTCGCGGTTTGGCGAGAACCGGAAAGTCTCGTCGTCGCCCTTGATGCAGCGCTTGACCAGCTGCTGGATCATCGTCCGGTTTCCAGGGGTGTCCTCCAGCGCGCAGGGGTTGAAGCCGGTCGGCACGCCGTTCCGGAGCGTTGAGTAATAACCCCCCATGGCACGCACGAAGTTGGCCTGGCCCTGGTCCTTGTCGAAGGTGAATACCGTGGGTTTGTACTTTTCCGCCTGGGCCAGCATGAAGGTCTGGATGACCGTCTTGCCCGCGCCCGTGGGGCCGAGCAGAAGCGTATGACCGGGCACGCGATCGTCGGCATCGGCCTCGTCGACGCCGCGCCGGGAGGACGGCGGCACATGGAAATTGAAATAGAAAGGTGTGCCTGACGTGGTCTTGAGCAGGCTCATCGCCGGCCCCCACTGATTGCCGTTCAAGCGGCCATGCGGGTAGTTGTGGAATCCGGTATAGCCGATGATATTGCTCGAACTGATCGGTGCCGGGCGCGGCCTCATGCGGAAATTGGCTGGCAGCTGGGCGAAGAATGCCGCCTCGATGCATTCGTCTTCACGCGCGACCAGGAAGCCCGATTCGCTCAGGAGCGACCGCGTGGCCGCGATGCGCTCGGCAAGATCCTTCGCGTTGTCAGCCAGCAGCATGATGCTCAGATGATGTTCGCCAAAGATCGACCGGCTGGAGGCAAGGTCGTCCAGCGCCTGGGAAATATCGTCGATCTGCGATGCACCCGCATCCTCGGCATTGACCAGCAGTCGCCGCTGCCTCTGCAGCGCGCCCATGGCCTTGTTGCGGCCGAACATGGCGAAGGATTGCGTCATCACGATGGGGAAGGGCAGTGTCAGCAGGATATTCAGGTGCCCCGGCTCGGTGCGCTCGACCTGGTACGCGGCGGCACCGAGCATCGCGCCGACCCGCGTCGCGGTCGGCGAGCGCAATTCGAACTGGTCCACCCCGAAGGAGATACGCGTATTGACCATGCCGTACGACGCCGGACCCTTGGGCACGGCGATGCGTTGGCGTTCGCCGTTGACGAGCAGGGCCAGGAATTCGAGGACCTCGGAGAACACCACACCATTGTGCTGATACAGCTCCAGCCGCCTGGCGCCATAGCGTGTCAGGCCGGAAAGGACGGTGTCGGATAGCTCGTCGAGCCGATCGCTCGTATCGCGGATATGTTCCTGGATCGAGGCGATGGTCTTCTTGTCACCAAAGCCCGGGAGCGATGGGCCAGCCTTCTTCCCCTTGATCACAACGGTCAGGTAGTGCGTATTGACCATCATCCGCAGCCCGCTCAGGCTCTCGCGGTAGCGCGCATTGAGGCGTCCGGCGAAGTCATCCGAGAACCCGCCCTGTGGATAATCCGTACGCGGCTCGCGAACCGTGTGGATCCACAGGGCGATATCCTCCGCTGCGATGTTTCGCACAAGACCGGTCAGCGCATCGTGCCAGCCTTGGATGTCCAGGTCGTCGGCCGCCTCGTGCGCGACACCGTCGATCTTGATGACGGTCAGCATGTCGCCGCTGCGTGTGCTCAGGTTGTGCGGCGAGACATGCGTGGAATACGGCACGTAATCCGTCAACGGGCGCGCGTTATTCATCAGGGACTGTTTCGGGGAAAGCATGGTCGTGGCGTCCTGCCGTCATGATCGGTTGCGGGTTTGGCTACGCCAAGCATTCAGCGGCGCTGACGGCTCGGCATCGGCGAGTACGATCCACTGCGCCAATAGCTTCGCGTGCGATGCATGCCTTTCGTGTCGAGCTGAAGGGCGATGTAGCGGAACGTGCGGGGATCCTTCGCGCAGATCAGCCGGGCCAGCCCGTAAAGGACGACCCCCAGGCCCAGAGCGCCGAGTTTCCAGGCGATGTCAGCCCGTACCAGGCCGGCGAAGAGGAAGGCGAGCGTGCTTCCGGCCATGATGAAGGTCAGCGCCTCGATCGGCAGGCCGAGCATGGTGGCCGGACGGGTCAGGCCCCCGAACAGCGGATCGCTGCGAAGCTGGCTCACGATCAGGCGCCGTAAAGGGCGTCGACGACTTCGGTGGCAACCCCGGCCACGACGGCACCGATCAGGACCTGCCCCACCGTTGCCCAGCTCATGCGGCCGAAGGCGGCGAGCACGCCGGAGCCGATCACGGACACGACAAGAATGGTGTGCACGGCGGTCTTGATCCACTCCAGTGCTTTTTCAGCTTTTGCGCCGATATCCTGGGCGAAGGCGAATTGCGGCAGCAGCAGGAAAAGCGTGCCGACGAGCAGCATCATGAGCATGCACGGAACCAGCCTCGACATGCTGTTCTGTGCGTGGACGGACGGGGTCTTGGCTATCGTGGCCATTGGTATCTCCATGGTGTTGGTAAAGGCACGGCGTGACGCTCGGCAACATCGGGTTACCGATCGAGATGGATCTTTGGGGAGTGGGAGAGCGAAAAAGGCCGGATCAGGGATTCGTGGTGATTACTGCCGGCGCAGATACGAGCGATGGTGGATTGCCTCTGCCACTGTCCGTGGAGACGACAAAGATGGGCGCAGGCGTGGCGGTGGTGTCGTTGGCGTCTTGCATCGCCTGCCAACGCGTCCGACCGTACACGTCCCAGGCAGGTGGTGTCGTGGTCATGCCGTCAGACTGCATGGCTTGCGTAAGCCATTGCTCGACGACATCCGCGGGCTCACCACTCGCCGTCCGGTGATTCGCTTCATCCAGCAGGCGGGCGATGTTCGCGTTCCGCGCATCCGCGGGCGCCGCATCGGCATCCACGATGACCAGCATGCAGGCGGCAAGGCAAGAAAGAATGCGTAAGGATTTTTGCGTTCCAGGCATACGAGCTTCCGTGTCGTTGTGGCGATAGCGAATCGAGGATTCGTATCGCCTTCCTAAAGCAATCCGGCTTAGGCTGGGCTTGAACTGTGATTCAGTTCACTGTCGCGTGCAGTCTAGAGTGAAGCGATGGTGAATCGCAACTTCTTTCACTCACATCATTTCGGTTCTGTAAATCGGCGAAGTACATCATCGCGTGTAGGCATTGCACTTGCTGCACCGGCACGCTCCGTACTCATGGCCGCAACACGGTTGGCCATGCTGACCGCGTCGCGAAAGCGGCCATCGACATCACGGGCCAGCGCCGCGGCGAGCGCACCATTGAAGGCATCGCCGGCCCCCGTGGTATCGACCACCTTGGCTTTCTCGGCGGGCACGCGATACACGGCATCGCCGTCGCCACGGCGGGTATTGCCATGGGATATGAAGCAGCCCTGGCTGCCCAGGGTGATCACGACCGTGGTGTCGTCGCCGAAGCGGCGGGCGAGGGCGTTGAGCGTGGTGTCGTCCATGCCGGCGACGGTGTCGGC
>DASYLE010000025.1:0-4707 GCA_036009745.1 Luteibacter sp.
CCAGCATGGGCCTGACACCGAGCGGCGGCATCGTCATGGGCACGCGACCGGGCGACCTCGATCCCGGACTCCTGGTCTACCTGCTGCGCGAGAAGGGCTACGACGCCGCGTCGCTCGCCGACCTGGTCGATCATCGCAGCGGCCTCAAGGGCATCTCCGGCCTCTCCGGCGACCTGCGCACCCTGCATACGGCCGCCACCGGGGATGCACGCCTGGCCATCGCCATGTTCTGTCATTCGGCGAAGAAGCAGATCGCCGCCATGGCCGCCGTGCTCGGCGGCGTGGACCTGCTGGTCTTCACCGGTGGCATCGGGGAAAACGACGAGGCGGTGCGCACGGCCATATGTGAAGGCCTGGGCGGGCTCGGCATCGGCCCGGCCACCGTCCTGCCATCGCGTGAAGACGGGCAGATCGCACGCATCGCCTGGCGCCTGGCCGGGGGCTGAGGCCGCCCAAGGCCCCTACCTTCCCCGACCGTTCGATATATATTCGGCGCCAGGCCCTTCGGTTACCTTGGAAGCCGCAGGGACCCTCCCGGGGGAGGTATGCGTATGAACCGCTTTTCCTTGAGCCTCGCGAGCGCCATCGCCCTGGCGCTCGCCATGCCGGCTTCGTTCGCGGCCGATGGCGCCGTGCCCGTCGTTCGCCTCGTCGTCCACGACCGGAGCGAACTGCCCCGGCACGACTACCCGTTGACCGAGCCCGCGGCCTCATTGTTGCTTACCGACGACGAGGCCTTCGACAAGCTCGCCGGCGTGGTCCGCGAGGACACCGAGGAAACGCTGCGCCACTACGATATCCAGGACAAGACGATCCTGCGCGACTTCTACGCCGTGCTGCGCGACCTCGCCCTGCTCCGCGGCGATGGCGCCACGGCGCTCAACTACGATTCGCGCATCCGCATGGCAACGGGCGAGCTTTCCAGCAAGCTGCTGTCCGGCCTGATCCAGGACAGCGTGGCCATGGCCATGATGTCCGGCACCGTGCCCGGGCAACGCCAGGTCGCCTATCGCGAAAGTCTTTCGCAACAGCTTGCCGCGATGCCCTGGGACACCGTACGGCGCGATATCAAGGCGATGAAGGAACGCGCGGAAACGCCGAACCGCCCCAATCTGCTGACCGGCATGATCCAGGCCAGCATCGACCCGATCGCCGAACAGACCGGTTCGCTCACCTGGCAGGCCGCAGCCGACCTGATCTCGGTGCGCGTCTACCAGCGCCTGATCAACGGCTACCAGGCCGAGACCGTCGCGGCACTGGACGACTACGTCCACGCCCATATGCTCACGGAGCCGGAAATCTGGTCGGCGCGATCGGTCACGCTGGAGCCGGACAATGGACTTACCCCTGTCCTCGTCGCTGTATGGGACGAAGGCATCGACGCCAGTCTGTTCAGGAACGCCTTCCAGGTCGCCGGCAAATCACCCGCCGCGAAAAGCGAAGCCATGCATGGTGTCGACGCCATCGCGGCCAACGGCAACCCCGCCGCGCGCCTGATGACGGTGCGCTACGACTCCCCGGGGAATCATCCTGTCCCGGCGGATTTCGCCCCCGATGTGGCAGCGCGTTATGCGGCGAATGTTCGTCGCATCGTCGACGACCTCAAGGCGCAACATGTGCGCGTGGTCAATATCAGCTGGGGCGATTCGCTGGCTTTTATCGAGCAATCGCTGGAAGCCGAAGGCATCGGTAACAACGCGGGCGAACGCAAGGCGATGGCGAAGCAGGCCTTCAGGGCCGAGTCCGTCGCCCTGGCCTCGGCCATACGCGGCGCCCCGGATATCCTGTTCATTCCGGCCGCGGGTACCGTCGATACCGATGCCAGCCTCGCCGCGACGGTGCCGGCCGATATCGACCTGCCCAATGTGCTCGCCGTCGGCGCCGTCGACCAGGCGGGCAACGAGGCCGACTTCACCAGTTACGGCAAGCGCGTGCGGGTCTACGCCGACGGCTTCCAGGTCGCCAGCGTCGACGGCCATCGCGGCAAGCTGGCCGGCACCACGATCGCCGCCCCCCAGGTCACCAACCTCGCCGCCAAGCTGCTCGCCCTCGATCCATCGCTCACCCCCGCCGATGTCATCCGCCTGATCGTCGACGGAGCCAGTAAATCCGATGACGGCAAACGCCTGCTGATCGACCCCAAGCGCTCAATCGCCCTGGCCAGACCACAGGCCTGACTGCAAAGCTCGCGATCATGCAAGCCCGGCCCCAAAGGACTCGCGAACAGGGTTCGCTCCCACAAGATCGCGGCAACCTGCACCTGTGGGAGCGAACCCTGTTCGCGAGTCCTTTGAGGCCGGACCTTTCACGCTGGCCACCATAGATACACGGCGATCAGCCGGCTCAGGATTCCGGGCCCCATTGAGCAGTGAGGGCTGCGGGGACGATTTTCCCGGCCAGCAATGGGCCTGCACCGGCAGGACGATCAAAAGCCCGGCATTGCCGTCTACAACGCTTTAACCCCATTCTCCCGATTTCGGCGATTACCACATATCGCCCTAAGGAACGGGAGCCCATGCTCAGCGCCACCACCATGCCCAACGACTGGGCGCAGACCTGCCTCGATGCACTGGCATACCTGCAAGACCAGCTTCCGTGGCATGCGCAAGCCCGTCCATCGCGGACGGATCGCGCGTCGGCGAGCGACGAGGACTGCATGGCATCGTATCGCCGCGGCGACGCGGAGGCTTTCCGCATCCTGTATCAGCGCTACCGAGATAAACTCCATCGCTACGTACTACGCCTGTCTAACCGGCCCAGCGAAGCGGAGGAAGTCTTCCAGGACATCTGGATCTCGGTCATCAACGGCAAGGATCGCTACGAACCGACCTCGTCGTTCGCAGCCTGGCTTTTCTCGATCGCCCATCGGCGCGCGGCTGACCGCTGGCGGGCCCTGAGCCGTCACGCCCCCGACGGATTGAGTTCGTCCGCGGAAGACGATCTCGCGCAACACATCCCTGCCCTGACGCACACACCGGAGCGGCATGCCCACAACGATGCACTGGGCGAGGCCCTGCTCGCGGCAATCGAAACACTGCCCCTGCCCCAACGCGAAGCTTTCCTCATGAAAGCCGAAGGTGGGCTCAGTCTCGAGGAGATCGCGCTGGCCACCGGTGTTTCGCGCGAGACGGTGAAAAGCCGGCTTCGCTATGCCCAACAACGACTGCGCACGGCGCTCGAGGCATGGCAATGAGCGACGACTCCCTGGACGCCCTCATTTCGCTGTATCGCAGAACCGCGCGCGAAACGCCCGCATCGCGACTGGATCGTCGCATCATCGCGCACGCCGAAAATATACGTGGTTCATGGCGCTGGCCAGTCGCCACGGCCGTCGCCGCCGGCCTGCTGATCTGGCTCGGCACGCATCATCCCGCCTCGAGCCCGCAGGCACCCATGACCGTCACCATCGACATGACGGCGCCCGGTTATAGCGAAGGCCGCACCCGCGCCTACCTCCAGAGCATGGACATCCTGCCACCACCCTCCCCGGATGCGCAGTACCTGCTCTCGTCCATCCCATCGACACATTGATCCGCATCCCCAAGGACATCGCCATGAAGAAGATCGCACTCGCCGCCCTGTTTGGCAGCCTGCTGGCCGGGACCGCGAACGCCATGCCGCCCAAGGGCTGGCATGTCGCCGGTTCGGCGCCCAATGACTACGAGATGGGCAGCGAACCCGGTACGCGGCATGCCGGCGACAGGCAGGCATTCATCCGCGCCCGGACCAGCAGCACGGGCTTCGGTACGCTGATGCAGACCATCGATGCGCGTGACTACCGTGGCAAACGAATACGGCTGTCGGGCTTCCTGCAGAGCAAGGGCGCCGACAAGGCCCAGATGTGGATGCGCATCGACGGCACCGAGAAGCGCCCCCTCGGCTTCGACAATATGGAACAGCGCGCACTGCGCGGCGACACCGACTGGAAACGCTACGACATCGTGCTGGACGTGCCGGTAACGGCCACCGACATCGCCTTCGGCTTCCTGCTGTCCGGAAAAGGCCAGGCCCTGGCGGACGACTTCAAGCTCGAGACCGTCGGCAACGATGTCCCGGTGACGGACATGGCGCGTCCCGAGCTTCCGGTCGAACCCGTAAACATGAACTTCGCGCAGCAGGACTGAAGGCAGGGGACAGAGTTTGCGGGCGACGCCTAGAATCCGCCTTTGCCCGCCTGCCGGAGACGCCGTGCTTACCGGACTCAATCACCTGACGCTTGCCGTTCGCGATGTCGATCGCAGTGTCGTTTTTTATAGAGATCTGCTCGGCTTGCGCATGGAAGCGCAGTGGACCACCGGTGCCTACCTGTCGCTTGGCGGGCTCTGGCTGTGCCTTTCCCTCGACGATAGCAAGTCCGAAGGCGTTCAGCCGGACTACACGCACTATGCGTTCTCCATCGACCAGGCCGCGTTTGCCGGCTTCGCCGAACGCATGCGACACCACGGCGTGGTCGAATGGAAGGAGAATCGTAGCGAAGGCGACTCCTTCTATTTCCTCGACCCGGACGGCCACCAGCTCGAAGCCCATGTCGGCAACTTGGCGACACGGCTCACGCAATGCCGTCTGCAGCCTTATCCCGGGATGCGTGTCGCTGACTGATTCAGACGACGGGAACCGTGCCACCGTCGATGGCGTACTCGCTGCCATGGATCGACGCGGCTCGGTTCGAAACCAGAAACGCGACCAGTTCAGCGACTTCCTCGGGCA
>DASYLE010000026.1:0-12764 GCA_036009745.1 Luteibacter sp.
GGACACAGCCCCAAAGGACTCGCGAACAGGGTTCGCTCCCACAGTGATCCTGCGGCACATCGCGCGACCCCCTTGCGGACCTGCCGGGCCGCTTGTAAACTGCGCAGCTCTTCGGGCGGTTAGCTCAGCGGTAGAGCACTACCTTGACATGGTAGGGGTCACAAGTTCGATCCTTGTACCGCCCACCAAATTCGAAGATAAAAGCCCGGATGCGTCCGGGCTTTTTTTTGCCCATTCGTGCCGGTAGCCAAATGAAAACCGGGCGCCTCGCCACTGGATCCCGGCTTGCGCCGGGATGACGGCGAGGGGAGTCATGCTTGAGGCGATCGTCCAGGCATCCTCATCGTCATCCCGGCGCAGGCCGGGATCCAGTGGCGTCGCGTCGCGATTTTCGAGGCTGCCTGGAAGCGCTCACCTGCCGTGGAGTCGTGACGTGGCCTATCTGTGGATCAAATCGTTTCACCTGCTCTTCGTGATGGCCTGGATGGCCACGGTGTTCTACCTGCCGCGGATCCTGGTCAACCTGGCCGAGGCCGGCGATGAACCCGCGGTACGGGCCCGGCTGCAGCTGATGGGAACCCGGCTCAGCAAGTTCGGCCACATGATGTTCGGCTTTGCCTTCCTGCTCGGCCTCACCCTCTGGCTGTACTTCCACATTTCGGGCGGCTGGTTGCATGCCAAGCTGGCCCTGGTCGTGGTGATGATGGTCTATTTCGGCTGGAGCGAGCGCCTGCTCAAGCGCAACATCGCTGGCGTTCCACTGCCGGCACCGCGCAAGCTGCGGATGTTCAATGAGCTCCCTGTCGTCGTCCTGCTGGCGATCATCTACCTGGTCATCGCCAAACCGTTCTGACCGTCGCGGACGATGAGAACGAATGCGGCCATACTTGCCGCATACGGGAGACCCTCTTGAGCCGAAGCACCACGACGATCGCGCCGGGCCTGATGGTGCTGCATGGCAACCGTCTGGAAGAGCTGCGCGATGTGCTCGCCGGCTGGCTGCAGCGCGAGCCGCTGGCGCCGCTCGAGGACGAAGTGGTACTGGTGCAGAGCAACGGCATCGCCCAGTGGTTCAAGCTGGCGCTGGCGCGCGATCGCGCCGAGGGCGGGCTCGGCATCAGCGCCGCGGTCGATGTGCAGTTGCCGGGTCGCTTCCTGTGGACGGCGTATCGCGCGGTACTCGGTCGCGACGCAGTCCCGGCTGAATCGCCGTTCGATGAATCGCGGCTGGTCTGGCGCCTGCTGCGGCTGCTGCCCACGCAGCTCGGTCGCGAGGCATTTCGTCCGCTGCGCGACTACCTTGGTGACGACAACGACGCGCGCAAGCGCTACCAGCTGGCCCAGCGCCTGGCCGATCTTTACGACCAGTACCAGGTCTATCGTGCCGACTGGCTGGACGACTGGGCCGCCGGAAGCGACGTCTTGCGCGAAGAGCTTCGCGGTACACGCAAACCGCTACCCGAACCGCAGCGCTGGCAGGCGGAGCTGTGGCGCGTGCTGCTGGAAGACATCGGCGCGGCGCATAGCGACGGACACCGCGCGGCCGTGCATGCGCGCTTCATGCGCGCGGCAACCACCGGCGAATCGTTTCCGGCGTTGCCGAGACGTATCGTCGTTTTCGGCATGTCGTCGCTGCCACAGCAGACCCTCGAAGCGCTGGCCGCACTTGGCCGGCATTGCCAGGTCCTGCTGGTGGTGATGAATCCCTGCCGGCACTACTGGGCGGATATCGTCGAGGACCGTGAGTTGCTGCGCGCCGCGCAACGTCGCCAGGCCGGCAAGCCGGGTATGCCGGCCCTGCCCGAGGACAGCGAACTGCACCTGCACGCCAATCCGCTGCTGGCGGCGTGGGGCAAGCAGGGCCGAGACTATATCCGCATGCTCGACGCCTTCGATCAGGTCGAGACCTACCGCGAACGGTTCACCGCGTGGGAACAACGCGTCGATCTGTTCACCGATCCGGGCAGGGCCAGCTTGCTGGCTGCGGTGCAGCAGGCGATCTTCGACCTCGATCCGCTGCCGTCGTCCGGAACGCGCGCAATGGCCGATGCGACGGACGATTCGATTGTCTTCCATGTCGCCCATGGACCACAGCGCGAGGTCGAGATCCTCCACGACCAGTTGCTGTCGCGATTCGCCGCCGCGGCGAAGCGTGGCGAGCCCATGCGTCCGCGCGACGTGATCGTGATGGTGCCGGACATCCAGGCCTATGCGCCGTATATCGAGGCGGTCTTCGGCCGCATCGATCGCGACGATGCACGCTTTATTCCCTTCAGCGTGGCCGATCGCCAGGCGCGCGGCAATGTGCCGCTGATCGTCGCGCTGGAATACTTGCTGGGCCTGGACGAATCGCGTTTCACGGTCAGCGACCTGCTCGACCTGATGGATGTGCCGGCGGTACGTCGTCGCTTCGATATCGGTGACGACGATCTGCCGACCCTGCGTCGCTGGATCGAAGGCGCCGGGATTCGCTGGGGACTGCATGCGCAGCAGCGCGAGACCCTGGGCTTGCCGGCGCTGGACCAGAACAGCTGGCACTTCGGCCTGCGCCGTATGCTGCTGGGTTACGCGGTGGGCGAGGGCGAGCCGCTGGCCGGCATCGAACCCTATGACGAGGTAGCGGGCCTGGATGCGGCCCTGGTCGGGCCGCTGGCCGACCTGCTGGCCGCGCTGGAGAATGCCTGGAGCGCGTTGCGTGAACCGGCTTCCCCGGCAGAGTGGGGCATCCGCCTGCGCCGTCTGCTGGCCGCCTTCTTCGATCGCGGCGACGTCGCCGACGCGACGCGGCTGGATCGCCTCGATGAGATTCTCGAGCAGTGGGAGCAGGCCTGCGAAGAGGGCGGTGTCGATGAACGCCTGCCCGCGCCGATCGTCGCCGAAGCGTGGCTCGACGGTTTCGATCGGGGCGAACTGTCGCAGCGCTTCATGGGCGGCGCGGTCAGCTTCGGCACCTTGATGCCGATGCGCGCGATCCCATTTCGTATGGTCTGTCTGCTCGGTATGAACGATGGCGCCTATCCACGCGCCCGCCCGCCGATGGATTTCGACCTGATGGCCTTGCCGGGGGGCTGGCGGCCAGGTGACCGCTCGCGCCGCGAAGACGACCGTTACCTGTTTCTCGAAGCGCTGTTGTCGGCACGCGACGCGCTGCATATCGGCTGGGTCGGGCGCAACGCGCGCGACAATGGCGAGCGGCCGCCTTCCGTGCTGGTCGGTCAATTACGTGACTATCTTGCCGCGGGCTGGCGCGACGACAGGGGCGACCTGCTCGATCGGCTGACCGTGGTGCATCCCTTGCAGCCCTTCAGCGCGACGTACTTCGAGCCCGCCGCGCAGCGCGACCCGCGCCTGTTCACCTTCGCCCGCGAGTGGCGGCGTGCACACGACCGGGCTGTCGAAACCGCCACGGCCGGCGCCTTGCCGGCATGGTCGCCGGATACGCCGCTTGGCCAGGCCATGCTGCGCGGATTCCTGCGCTATCCGGTAAAGCAATTCTTCAACCAGCGCCTGCGTGTGTACTTCGACCTGGACGAGACCGGCAACGACGATCTCGAGCCGTTCGCTCCCGATGCCTTGCAGCGTTACGGCCTCACGGAGAGCCTGCTTCGCGCTGGCCTCGCCGCGGCCGAAGGCGATCTCGACCGTGCGCTTGCCGACGAGGGCGAACGCCTGCGTCGCAGCGGCAGATTGCCGATGGCCGGCCTGGCGGCGTCGGTGCTCGGCGAGCTGACCGCCGTGGCACGTTCGGCGTTGGCGCGCTTCCAGCGCCACGCCGGGCGCTGGCCGCTCACCGTGGGCAAGCGCGAAGTGCAATGCCAGTTCGGCGAATTGCGTATCGAGGATTGGTTGACCGGCCTGCGCGGCAATGCCGATGGCAGCGCGATGGCCTGTCTTTCGATCACGCCGTCGTCCCTGATGCGCGACAAGGAGATCGCCGCCGATCGACTGGCGGGCGCCTGGATCACGCATTTGCTGGCCCATGCCAGCGGCGCGCCGGTGACCAGCGTCGTGGTCGGTACCGATATCACCGTGGCCTTCGATCCGTTGCCGCACGGGCGCGCCGAAGTCCTGCTGGCCGGCTTGCTCGACGGTTGGCGCGAGGGCATGACCCGGCCGTTGCCGGTGGCGACGAAGACGGCCTTCGCCTTCATCGTGCAGGAAACCGATGAGCAGGCACTCGATGCGGCACGGCGCTGCTACGACGGCGACGGCGATTTCACGCGTGGCGAAGTGCAGGGCGATCCGTACCTGCTGCGCGCCTATCCGGATTTCGACCGCCTGCTCGACGCCGGTTTCCGCGACTGGCTGCTGCCGTATCGCGCCCTGTATCGCGGCTTCCGCCAGGAGGCCGACGCATGAGCGCGGTACAGGGGCTCGATCCACTGCGGATGCCGTTGACCGGCGTCCGCCTGATCGAAGCCAGCGCCGGCACCGGCAAGACCTTCACCATCGCCGCGCTTTATGTGCGTGCGGTCCTCGGGCATGGCGTGACGCCGTTGATGCCGCCACAGATCCTGGTAGTGACCTTTACCGAGGCGGCGACACAGGAACTGCGCGAGCGCATCCGCGCGCGGCTGGTCGAGGCCGCGCGCGCCTTCCGCAGCCAGGAAGAGGGTGATGAATTCCTGCGCTCGTTGCTGGCGGATATCCCGGTCGGGCAGCATGCCGCCGGTGCCCGGCGGCTGGAACTGGCGGCCGACTGGATGGATGAGGCCGCCGTATTCACCATCCATGGCTGGAGCCAGCGCATGCTGGTCCAGCATGCCTTCGGCAGCGGCCATCCTTTCGAACAGACGCTGGAGCCGCAGGACGGGGAGTTGCTGGCCGAGTGCGTACGCGACTATTGGCGCAGTACTTTCTATCCGCTCGGCGCCGCGGCGCTTGCCGGTGTGCTGGCGCAATGGCGCAGCCCCGACGAGCTGATGCGCAGCCTGCGACCGCTGCTCGGGCGCGGTGAAGCCATGCTGCGGGTCAACGGTATCCTGCTTGCAGCGCCAGAAGAGCTTTCCGGATTGCTCGGCGACTACGATCGCTGGAACGCCGGAAACGAACGCCTGGTCAGCGAAGCCCGCGCGAGTTGGCATGCCGCCATCGATGAGCTCGAGGCCATGCTGTTGTCCGCCATCGACGGCAAGCTGTTGAACGGCAATTCGTATCGGCGACAGGCGGTGGAAGCCGATCTCGCGATGATGCGCGCATGGGCGGCGGGCGGCCCTGTCGAGGCCAACCTGGCCCGTTTCACCCAGGGCAAGCTGATTGCCTCGACCAATAAAGGCAAGAGCACGCCGATGCATGCGGCGTTCGCGGCGATCGAGGCACTGGTTGCGCATGCGGGCAGCGCGCCGCCGCTACGTCACGCGATCCTTGCACATGCCCTCGACTGGGTCGGCCAGCGCTTCGAGCAGCAGAAACGTCGTCGCGCGCAGATGGGCTACGACGATCTCCTGCTGCGTCTGGACAAGGCCCTGGCCGGACCCGCCGCGATCACCCTGGCCGCGAGCATCGCCACGCAGTTTCCCCTGGCGATGATCGACGAGTTCCAGGATACCGACGCCTTGCAGTACCGCATTTTCCGCGCGATCTATGCGCGCGCGGCGACGGCGGTCGGCCTGTTGCTGATCGGCGATCCCAAACAGGCGATCTACGCCTTCCGTGGCGCCGATATCCATACCTATCTCGGTGCGCGCGACGAGGCGGAAGCGCCGTCCTTCAGCCTGGATACCAACTACCGCTCCAGCCATGCCCTGGTCGAGGCGGTGAACGCTTTGTTCGAGCATGGGGAGATCCATGCGCTGGGCGCCTTCGCGTTTGGCGCGCAGGGCCTGCCGTTCGCGCCGGTGCGCTCGCGCGGGCGCGAGGACGTCTTCAGCATCGACGGTATGGCGCCGGCGGCTCTGCAACTGGTACTGCTGGACGATCCGGAAGGGCCGGTCGGCGTGCGTCGTTATCGCGCGCGCATGGCCGAGGCCTGCGCGGACGAGATCGTGCGCCTGCTCGACGCCGCCGCGGACGATCGCTGTGGCTTCGAGGGTCGTGGCCCGCTGCAGCCGCGCGATATCGCGATCCTGGTACGCAGCCGCAACGAGGCGGAGGAAATTCGTACCGCGTTGCGCGCGCGGAAAGTGCGCAATGTATACCTCTCCGACCGCGATTCGATCTTCGACAGCGCCGAGGCAGCCGACGTGCTGTTCTGGTTGCGTGCCTGCGCCGAGCCGACGCTCGATCGCCGCTTGCGCGCCGCGCTGGCGACGACCACGCTGGCCTTGCCGCTGGCCGAGGTCGAGCGGCTGAATACCGACGAGCGCTACTGGGAAGAACGAGGGCGGGAGTTCATCGACTTGCGTGACCTGTGGCGGCGACAGGGCGTGCTGGCCATGCTGCAGCGCTTGTTGCATATCTTCGAACTGCCCTCGCGCCTGCTCGCGATCGACGGCGGCGAGCGTGCGCTGACCAATGTGCTGCATATCGCCGAACTGTTGCAGGAAGCCGCGGCCAATCTCGACGGCGAACAGGCCCTGATCCGTTACCTTGCCGAACAGCTGTCCGATCCGCATGCGGCGAGCGCCGACGAACATATCGTGCGCCTGGAAAGCGACGCCGACCTGGTGCGCGTGGTGACGATTCACAAGTCCAAGGGCCTGGAATACCCGCTGGTCTTCATCCCGTTCGCCTGCTCGTGGAAGGCGGCCAGCGGCGGCGCAGGCGGCTATCGGTTCCATGGCGGCGAGGAGGGTGCGCAGATCGAACTGCTGTCGCGTTCCTCCGATGGTGCGGGCGAGGCGGTGGCGCAGGCGCATGAACTGGCTGAGCGTGCGCGTCTGCAGGAGGACCTGCGCCTGCTTTACGTGGCGGTGACCCGCGCGCGTCATTATTGCTGGCTCGGTATCGCGCCGGTGGCCGCCGGTCGTGCACGCAAGCCGCAGGTGCATCACAGCGGCTTCGGATACCTGTTGAGTGGCGGTGCGGAAATCGATAACGGACAGTTCCGTCCGCTCCTGCAACAACTGGCCGCGCGTAGCCCGCATATCGAGATCCGCGACGTCGGCGAGCCTGTCGGCAAGCCCTTGCATGCATTGGCCGTGTCGGAACAGCTCGATGCCGCGCGAACTGATGTTCCACCACCGGCGGACCGCTGGTGGATCGCCAGCTACAGCGCCCTGCGATACGACGAGGAAGGGCACGCGCCGGCAGCGCCGGACACGGCGCGTGAGGATGTCGTCGTGGAGTACGTGGCCAACCAGGCGCAGGAGCCCGCGGTGGCGGATAGCACCTTGTTGCCGGGCTTTCCGCGCGGCGCGGAAGCCGGCACCTTCCTGCACGATCTCTTCGAATGGATGGCCGGGGAGGGTTTCGCGCGCACGGCGGCCGAGCCCGCGGCACTTCGCGATGCAGTCGCCAGGCGCTGCCAGCGCCGTGGCTGGGAGGCGATGATCGAACCGCTCGCCGCGGGTCTGCCGAAACTGCTGGGCCTGCCACTGGCGCTTCCCGGTGGCGGGAACGTCTCCCTTGCCGGTCTCGGCGACGGCCCGGACTATCGGGCGGAACTGGAATTCTGGTTCGCGGCCGATGCCGTCGATACCCTCGAACTCGATCGGCTGGTGCGGATGCATACGCTCGATGGCTTGGCCCGTGCCCCGTTGCTGGCCGAGACGGTCAACGGCATGTTCAAGGGCTTTATCGACCTGATTTTCGAACACGACGGCCGCTGGTATGTCGCCGATTACAAGTCGAACTGGCTTGGCGGGCAGTTGCAGGATTACGACCAGGTAGCGATGGCGGCGTCGATCCTGCATTCGCGCTACGACCTGCAGTATTCGATCTACCTGTTGGCCTTGCACAGGCAACTGCGTGCCCGACTCGGCGACGCGTACGATTACGACCGTCATATCGGTGGTGCGGTGTATCTGTACCTGCGCGGCATCGACGGTGCCGGGCGCGGTGTTTTCACCGAACGGCCGCCATTTGCCTTGATCGATGGCATGGACCGGCTGTTCACCGGAGTCCGCGATGAGCGCTGACGACAGCCTGCTGACCTGGCTCGACATGGCCGTGAGGCTGGACGAACTGCGTCCGCTGGATCGGGCCTTCGCGCTGTTCCTGCGCACGCTCGATCCCTCTGCCGACGATCGCGTGCTCGCGGCGGCAGCGCTGGCCAGTCGCGAACTCGGCAACGGGCATATCGGTGTCGAGGTGGAAACCCTGCTGGCCGAGGTCTGGGCCGACCCCGCGCGTGCGCTGGCCTTGCCCGCGCGCGCCGAGTCGCGGGAGTGGCTCGATGCGTTGCGCGCCTCGCCGCTGGTGGCCGGGGGCGACGAAGACGCGTCGACGCCGATGGTGCTGGAGGAAGGCAGGCTCTACCTGCGCCGTTACTGGCGTTACGAGCAGAACGTCGCCAGGGCGATCGCGGCGCGGCTCGACACCTCGGTCGATGTGTCACCGGCGCTGGCCGATGGCCTGGCCAGGCTTTTCCCAGCAACCGCCCATGCGCTCGACTGGCAGAAGACGGCCTGCGCGCTCGCCGCGCGCAGTGGTTTCAGTGTCATCACCGGCGGTCCCGGCACCGGCAAGACCACCACCGTGGTGCGCCTGCTCGGGCTACTGCAATCGATGGCGCTGCAGGCCGGGAGGCCGCGCCTGCGTATCCGGCTGGCGGCGCCGACCGGCAAGGCCGCCGCGCGCCTCAACGAATCCATTGCCGGGCAGGTCGGCATGCTGCCGCTGGATGAGGATGTGCTCGCGGCGATTCCGACCGAGGTGTCGACCTTGCACCGGCTGCTCGGCAGCCGCGGCGATACGCGGCATTTCGTCCACCACCGGGACAATCCGCTGCATGTGGACGTGCTGGTGATCGACGAGGCGTCGATGGTCGACCTGGAAATGATGGCCGCCGTGCTCGATGCCTTGCCCGTCGAGGCGCGCCTGGTACTGCTTGGCGACAAGGATCAGCTGTCCTCGGTGGAAGCGGGCGCCGTGCTGGGCGACCTGTGCCAGCGCGCCGAGGCCGCCCATTACGATCCGGACACCGCGGCCTGGTTGCGCGATGCCGCGCAGGTCGATGTGTCGGCCTGGGTGACCGCGGATGCCGGTGTGCTGGACCAGCATGTGGCGATGTTGCGACATAGCCATCGGTTCGGCAGCGACAGCGGCATCGGCAATCTTGCCCAGGCGGTCAATGCCGGTTCGGTTGCCGGCGTGCGGCGGGTGCTGTCGGCGACCATGGACGATGTCCGCGTGCTACTGCCCGACGCAGTGATTGCCGTCGCTGTTGACGGTTCCGGCGAAGCACCCGGCTATCGCGCTTACCTCGAACGCCTGTCGGTGACGCGCCCCACGGAAGGTTCGATCGACGCATATGAGGCGTGGGCCGGGGACATCCTCGATGCCTTCGCCCGATTCCAGTTGCTATGCGCCTTGCGCCAGGGCGAATTCGGCGTGGTCTCGCTGAACGAGCATGTCGCAACGCGCCTGCGTGATGCGGGCCTGATCCAGGGCGTGCACGGCTGGTACGAGGGCCGCCCCGTCCTGGTCACCCGCAACGATTACAGCCTGGGCCTGATGAATGGCGACGTCGGCATCGCCCTGAATGTTCCCGATGACCAGGGCAGGGCGCACCTGCGCGTGGCCTTCCGCATCGCCGGCAATCGCATCCGCTTCGTCACGCCGAGCCGTCTGGGCGCGGTGGAGACCGTGTTCGCGATGACGGTGCACAAGTCGCAGGGCTCGGAGTTCGAACACACGGCGCTGGTGCTGCCACAGTTGCCGACGCCGGTGCTGACCCGCGAATTGCTCTACACCGGGGTAACCCGCGCACGCCGCTGGTTTACCTTGCTGGCCGTGTCGGCGATCGTCGACGCGACCGTGCAGCGGCGCACCCTGCGTGCGTCGGGCCTGCGCGAGCGCTTATCCACAGCCGCTGTGGACGGCCGTTGAACAAAGCTGTGGACAAGTGGGGAACCTGCCTGTTCCATCAGTCACTTGTCTTGCGGCGGTCATATTCTGCGCAGTCCTGTCATCTTATCCACATGGATTGTGGACGCAGCTGGGACAAGCCTGTGGACAAGTCGGTCTTCCCCGTTCGGCGACAGGGACTTGGCTCTTGTCGGTCAAAGCTTGACCAGCCGGCGGGGCGCCCCCATTGAACTGTCATGCCGGCGGACGTTGACAGCCGACCTGCCCTGAACTAGCTTTCCCGCGTTCATACGACACGATCAACGAGCTGACGAGGTGGCCCGCGGCAACGCCGGCCGAGCGTGCGACATGCAGACTAAGACCTGCCACTACTGAACCCGCCTCCGCCTTGTGTCGATCACAAAGGGCGCGCGGCGCCCTTTTTTGTTGCGAGAAAGTCCTCCCCATGATCCAGATCACGCTACCCGACGGCAGCCAGCGGCCGTTCGAACACCCCGTTTCCGTGCAGGATGTTGCCGCCTCGATCGGCGCGGGCCTGGCCAAGGCGACGCTCGCCGGCAAGGTCGACGGCAAGCTGGTCGATGCCAGCTTCACCATCGACCATGACGCCGCGCTCGAGATCGTCACCGAGAAAAGCCCCGAGGCGCTGGATATCCTGCGTCATTCGACCGCGCATCTGCTGGCGCAGGCCGTGCAGCGCCTGTTCCCCGGCGCGCAGGTCACGATCGGCCCGGTGATCGACAACGGCTTCTTCTACGACTTTGCCTATGAGCGCCCGTTCACGCCCGACGATCTGGTCCAGATCGAGGCGGAGATGGAGAAAATCGTCAAGGAACAGGTCCCGGTCAGCCGCAGCGTCAAATCGCGCGACGAGGCCGTGGCCTTCTTCCGTGGGATCGGCGAGGAATACAAGGCCGAGATCATCGAGGGCATTCCGGCCGACCAGGAGCTTTCGCTCTATACGCAGGGCGAGTTCACCGACCTCTGCCGTGGCCCGCATGTGCCCAATACGGGCAAGCTGCGCGCGTTCAAGCTGATGAAGGTGGCCGGGGCCTATTGGCGCGGCGACTCCAATAACGCGATGCTGACCCGCATCTACGGCACGTCCTGGCTCAACGACAAGGACCTGAAGGCCTATTTGCTGCAGCTCGAGGAGGCCGAGAAGCGCGACCATCGCCGGATCGGCAAGCAGCTCGACCTGTTCCATATGCAGGAAGAGGCCCCGGGCATGGTGTTCTGGCACCCCAAGGGCTGGGCCATCTGGCAGGCGGTCGAGCAGTATGTGCGCGGCGTCTACCGCAGCAGCGGCTACCAGGAAGTCCGTGGTCCGCAGATCATGGACGTCAGCCTGTGGAAGAAATCCGGCCACTGGGACAACTACGCCGAGAACATGTTCTTCACCGAGTCGGAGAAGCGCACCTATGCGCTGAAGCCGATGAATTGTCCCGGCCACATCCAGATATTCAACACCAGCCTGCATAGCTACCGCGACCTGCCGGTCCGTTACGGCGAGTTCGGCGGCTGCCACCGCAACGAGCCCTCGGGCGCGCTGCACGGGATCATGCGGGTGCGCGCCTTCACCCAGGACGATGGCCATATCTTCTGCACCGAGCAGCAGATCGAGGGCGAGGTGGCCGCCTTCCATGGCCAGGCCATGAAGGTCTATGCCGATTTCGGCTTCGAGGACATCGCCCTGAAGATCGCCCTGCGCCCGGAAAAGCGGATCGGCAGCGACGAAGTCTGGGACCGCGCCGAGGACGCCTTGCGCTCGGCCCTGGGCGCGGCAGGGGTCCAGTGGGAGGAATTACCCGGCGAGGGCGCCTTCTACGGCCCCAAGATCGAGTACCACATGAAGGACTCGATCGGCCGGGCCTGGCAGGTCGGGACCATGCAGGTCGATTTCATGATGCCCGAGCGCCTGGGCGCCGAATACGTCGATGAGCACTCCAACCGCCGCCATCCGGTTATGCTGCACCGGGCGATTGTCGGCTCCATGGAGCGTTTTATCGGTATCCTGATCGAACACCACGCCGGCCTGCTGCCGCCGTGGCTGGCCCCGATCCAGGCCGAGGTGTTCAGTATTACCGACGCACAGGCCGATTATGTGCGTGAGGTGACGCAAACCCTTGTCGATAAAGGCTTCCGGGTCCAGGCCGATTTGCGCAACGAAAAGGTCGGATATAAAATCCGGGAGCATACGTTGCAAAAGGTGCCCTATCTGCTCGTGGTCGGTGATCGTGAGAAGGAGACGGGGACCGTTTCCGTGCGTACCCGTAGTGGCGAGGACCTCGGCAGCATGCCGGTGGCCCAGTTCGTCGAGCGGCTGGAGGCCGAAACGCGCCGCTGAGCGCGT
Source organism: Luteibacter sp. (assembly GCA_036009745.1). Lineage (GTDB taxonomy): Bacteria > Pseudomonadota > Gammaproteobacteria > Xanthomonadales > Rhodanobacteraceae > Luteibacter. Next base: position 12,263 of record DASYLE010000026.1, read on the forward strand.
TTTCGGCACATTGATGAAAATTTCTGGAGGATAGCGGTATCGCTACGACCGACAACAAAGGCAATCGCAAGAACCAGGAGATCCGCGTACCGCGCGTACGCGTCCTGGGCGTCGAAGGTGAACAGCTGGGTATCCTGCTGCGTGACGACGCCTTGCGACTGGCGGAAGAGGCGGGCATGGATCTCGTCGAGATCCAGCCCAACGGCGATCCGCCGGTGTGCCGCATCATGGACTTCGGCAAGTTCAAATTCGAAGCCCAGAAGAAGGCCCAGGCGGCCAAGAAGAAGCAGAAGCAGGTCGAGATCAAGGAAGTGAAGTTCCGTCCGGTCACGGACGTGGGCGACTACCAGATCAAGCTGCGCAACATGCTTCGCTTCCTGGAAGAGGGTGACAAGGTCAAGGTGACCATCCGCTTCCGCGGCCGCGAGATGTCCCATCAGGACCTCGGCCAGAACCTGGCCCGCAAGATCCAGGTGGATGTCGGCGAAAACGGCGTGGTGGA
>DASYLE010000027.1:0-6647 GCA_036009745.1 Luteibacter sp.
TCGAGCAGGGCACGGACCACGGCATCGGCATCGACCGGCTTGGCCAGGTAATCGTGTGCGCCGCGCTTGATGGCCTCGACGGCGGTGGCGATCGACGCGTAGCCGGTCAGCAACAAAATACGAATGTCCGGTACCAGTGCCTGCAGTTCGGGGATCAGGCGCAGGCCGTTCTCGTCACCGAGCTTCAGGTCCAGCACGCAGTAACGCGGCTGGTGGCGGCGGACCAGCGCGCGCGCATCGTCGGCGTTATCGGTGGCGATCACCTCGAAGCCGCGCGAGGTCAGCGCGCGGCTCAGCACGCGGGCAAAGGTGGTGTCGTCGTCGACGATCAGCAGCGGGCGGCCGGGCGACGGTACGGGTTGATCGGTCATGCATGGTCTCCAATGACGGACAGCGGCAGGCGAAGGCGCATTTCCGCTCCCCGCTCGGTATTTCCAGCGGCCAATTCGCCGTCCAGGCGCTCAGCGGTGGCTTCGGCGAGGGCCAGGCCGATGCCAAGTCCGGTGAGTTTCTGCGAGCGTCCCAGCGTAGCCAGTTCGCCGGTGCTGGTGAATCCCGGGCCGCGGTCGCGCACGGCGAGCTCGAGCCAGTCAGCGTCGACCCTGGCTTCCAGGGCAACCGAGTGTTCGCCATTCTGCGCCGAGGCATCGGCGGCGTTGTTCAACAGATTCAGCAGTGCATGACGCAAGCCCGGTGGCGTGCGCAACACGGTGTCGCCGGCTGCGCCGGACAGGGTGAGCTCGACCTCGGCTTCCGGGCGCAGCAACTGGAAGCGTTCCAGGCAGCCCTGCACGAAGTCGTTGAGAGTCAGTCGCTCGGGTTCCTGCGACAGCTGCGCCTTGCCGAAGGCGACCATCTCGCGAAGGATCGTGCGACAGCGCTCGACCTGGCCCTGCAACAAGCCGAGGTCCTCGGCAAGCATCACGTCGCCGGCGTGTTCGCGGCGCAGTTCCGGCAATAAGGTCAGCATGGTCGACAAAGGTGTGTTGAGCTCATGCGCGGCGCCGGCGGCCTGGGTCGCGATGGCGAGGATGCCTTCGTCGCGCAGGGCGCGTTCGCGGGCCCGTTGCGTCGTCATCTGTTGCTCGCGCACCGTGCGCGCCAGGCTGTTGATGAAGAAGCCAAGCAGCAGCGCGGTGATCACGAAGTTCACCGCCATGCCGGCGACATGCAGGTGGAAATCGGTGAAGTGCCCGCTCTGCATGGTCGGCAGCGGCACGTAGAAACGCACCAGCAGCAGGTAGGCGAGGCCGACCAGCGTCGCCACGGAAAGCACGCCGCGGATCGACAGCGCCGCCGCGCTGAGCGCGATCGGCACCAGCAACAGGGTTACGAACGGATTGCTGGCACCGCCGGTGAAATACAAGAGGTAACCGAGCACCAGGGTGTCCGCGGCGACATGCACGACGGTTTCCCATTCGTGCACCGGCCAGGGCTGGGTCAGCCGCCACGCGGCCACCGCGCCGAACACGGCGAGCATGCCGATGCCGAGCAGGAGGGGCAGGAGGGGAATGTCCACGCGCATCCACAGGGCGCAGACGAGGACGGCGATGCTTTGCCCGGCGATGGCGCACAGGCGCAACCAGGCAAGGGTTCGCGCCAGGGCGAATGGGCCGATGCGGCTATGCGAGGACGTGCGGAGGGCGCTCACGGTGTGTCCGGAAAAAGGCCGCCGCTTCGATAGCGGCGGCCTTCCATATTACAGCTCTTCGCTGTGCACCGCGGGAAGCGGGGTAACGACCTGCGCATTCGAATGGTTCGAGGACAGCTTCTTCATCAGCGGCAGCATCGCGATGGCGATGACCGTGCAGGCCAGGCCGGCCATGCCCAGTTTGTTGAACAGCGCGGTGTAGATCGCCAGCGACTGCACCGGGTCATTGAGGTCCTTGGGAATGCTGGCGTAGTTGGCGACCACGCTGCCCAGGTACTGCGAAATGCCGACCGCCACGTAATAGGCGCCCATCATGAAGCCGCCCATGCGCGCCGGTACGTAGCGCGCGATCATCGCCAGGCCGAGACCGCTGACCAGCAGTTCGCCCAGCGAGTAAAGGCCATAACCCCAGACAAGGATCCACGAAGTCACCTGGCCGGCGATCGCGTTCTGGGCACCGACGCCATACATGAAGAAGCCGGCGGCGACCGCGGCGAAACCCAGGGCGAACTTCGCGGCGATCGGCAGATCCTTGCCGCGGCGACCGAGCGTGTTGTAGATCAGCACCAGGATGGGACTCAGGATCACGATCCAGATCGCGTTCAGCGACTGGAACTGCTCGGGAATCCAGTTGAAGATGTGCAGGCCGAATACATCGAAGGACAGGTTCACGTTCTTCTGCGCGAACAGGTTCAGCGACGTCGACATCTGCTGGTAGAAGATGAAGAAGAAGATCGTCTGCAGGGTCAGCACCAGCGCCGCGGCCAGGCCGGAGCGCTCGTTGCGCTCGCTCTTCATGATCAGGTGGATGAAGATGCCGAGGATGACGATGCCGGCGGCATAGACGCAGGCCTTGGCCACACCCTGGTTCTGCAGGATGAAGGCCGAAATGAAGACCAGTGCGACCGCGGCTACCGCGACCAGCAGCAGGTTGCGGATGTTCACCGGCTTCTCGTCATGCGGCGAGCCGATGTGGGCGAGCGTGCGGCGCATCAGCGCATAGTTGATGAGGCCGAGGACCAGGCCGATCGAGCAGACGCCGAAGGCGGTATGCCAGCCGAGCGAGTCGCCGTATTTCGCACCGACGTAGTCGCGAATCCATGGGGTCAGCAGCATCGAGGCGGTCGAACCAACGTTCACCGCCATGTAGTAGATGGTAAAGGCGCTGTCGATGCGGACATCGTCGCCTTCATAGATCTTGCGCACCAGGTTGCCGGCGTTCGGCTTGAAGAAGCCATTGCCGACGACGATCACGCCGAGTGCGAAGTAGAGGAAATATTCGTTCGAGGTCGGAATCCACAGCAGGGCATAGCCCAGTGCCAGCACCACCGCGCCGATCAGCATCGTGCGGCGCGTGCCGATCAGCTTGTCGCCGACCCAGCCGCCGATCGCGGGCGTCGCATAAATCAGCGCGGCGGCCGCGCCCCAGATCAGGTTGGACTTGGTATCGACGAAGCCAAGCTTCTTCACCATATAGGTGACCATCAGCACCTGCATGCCGTAGAAGCCGAAGCGCTCCCACATCTCGATGAGGAAGACGGTACTGAAGGACCAGTTTTTCGATACGGGAGGATTCTGTATGGCCATGTTTCTTCCGAACTGATTGCAACTGAGACCCGGGCTGGGCGATGCGCCGGGCGAGCCTGAATGGAGCACAACCGATGAAGGGTAACCCATCCGGGGCGCCCTGAAACCCGTGCGCCTGCCTGGACAATAGTTCCCCGATGAAGTAAGCCCGGCGGGTGAAATCCCGGCCTCCCGGGACCATGAACGGGCCGGATGTGGCATCATTGACGGCTTCGTGACTGACCGCCGGCCCCGCCCCATGTCGATGCTTTCGCCCGCTTCCCGCCCCCTGCCGCCGCTGGCGGCCGCTTAAGCGCGCCCGGTCGTACAGCATGGCAAGCACGGAGTCGCGTGGCCCAAAGCAGATATTCGCGGCCTTCCTGTGGTCGATGAAGGGGCTGCGGGCGGCTTTCCACTATGAGGCGTCGTTTCGCCTGGAAACCTACCTGGCGATCATCGTGATCCCGGCCGGCCTGTGGCTCGGCCAGGGCGGGGTGGAGAAGATCCTGCTGATCCTGTTCCCTGTCCTGGTGCTGTCGGCGGAACTGCTCAATTCGGCCATCGAGGCGGTGGTCGACAAGGTCAGCCCCGAGTTCCACGAGCTGGCCGGACGGGCCAAGGACATGGGTTCGGCGGCGGTATTCCTGCTCCTGGTCATGGTTGCGGTCAGCTGGGGCCTGATCTTCGTCCCGCGGCTGTTTTGACCGGCCCTGCCTGACTCGTCCAAAAGGTCGCATTGCGCCGACTGGTCTGCAATGGTGCAATGGCGCTCCCAAGCACGGAGCCTCCTCGCCATGAAACTTCTTCGCGCCCTTGCGTTGTTACTGGTGATCGCCATGCTGTCCGGCTGCGGCTACAACGCCATGCAGCGCGAGGACGAGTCGGTCAAGTCCAGCTGGTCCGAAGTGCTCAACCAGTACCAGCGTCGCGCCGACCTGGTGCCCAACCTCGTCAACACGGTCAAGGGCTATGCCCAGCATGAGGAACGCGTGCTGACCGAGGTCACCAATGCCCGCGCCAAGGTCGGCAGCGTGCAGATGACTCCTGAACTGGCCAACGACCCGGCCGCGCTGGCCAAGTTCCAGGCGGCCCAGGGCGAGCTTTCCGGCGCCTTGTCGAGGCTGATGGTGGTGACCGAGAACTACCCGAACCTGAAGGCCAACGAGGTCTTCCAGAACCTCCAGGTACAGCTGGAAGGTACCGAGAACCGCATCGCCGTGGCACGCAACCGCTACGTGGCCGCCGTGCAGTCGTACAACACGCTGATCCGCACGTTCCCGAACAACCTGACCGCCAAGGTCATGGGCTACCAGGTGAAGCCGAACTTCAGCGTCGAGAACGAGAAGGCGATTTCCACCGCGCCCACCGTCGACTTCGGTACCGCGGCCCCCGCTCCCGCGGCTACTCACTGATGCCAAGGCGCGCTCTGCGCCTGCTCCTGCTGCTGGCGGCGTTCCTGCTGCCAGCAGCGTTATACGCGGCCGATGTCACGCCGCCCAAGCTGACCCGCCACGTCACCGACCTCACCGGCACGTTGACCCCTGCCCAGGTCGACGCGCTGGATGCGCAATTGGTCGCATTGGAAAAGACCAAGGGCGCACAGCTCGTCGTGCTGATGGTCGGCACGACCGAGCCCGACGATCTGGAGTCCTATTCGCTGGCGGTTGCCGAGGCGAACAAGGTCGGTCGCAAGGGGCCGGATGACGGTGCCCTGCTGCTGGTGGCCAAGGACGATCGGCGGGTTCGCATCGAGGTCGGTTACGGACTCGAAGGCGCCGTTCCCGATGTCACCGCCGGTCGCATCATTCGCGAGTACATCGCGCCCCGGTTTCGCACCGGCGATTACAACGGCGGTATCACCGATGCGGTCGGCGCGTTGACCAGGATCATCAATGGCGAGACCTTGCCGCCGCCGCTGGCCGAGGAGGGGCGCCGTCGCGCGCATCCTGCCGATTGGGGGCAGGGCATCTTCATCGCCATCTTCGCGGCGATCTTCCTGCGCCGCTTTTTCGGCAAGGCACCGTGGTGGGTCCGCCTGCCATTCGGCGGCCTGATCGCCGGCGGCATCGTCGGTGTCGTCCTCGCCTCGCTGGGCGCGGGCGTCGTCGGTGCGATCCTCGGCGGTGGCTTCATGCTGTTGCCGTTCGGTGCCGGCCGTTCGATCGGCGGCGGCGGTTGGGGTGGCTTCGGCGGCGGTGGCTTTGGTGGTGGCGGTTTTGGTGGCGGCAGTTTTGGCGGCGGAGGCGGCGGTGGCTTCAGCGGAGGCGGCGGCAGCTTCGGTGGCGGCGGCGCGTCGGGGAGCTGGTGAGATGAGCCTTGTACGACGACTCGCGCAGAATGCTTTCAACGACTGGTTCAAGCTGTCGGGCCACTTCCCGCCCGATCTGCTGGACGAGGTGGCCGCCCTGGTCGCGGCCGGTGAACAGGCCCATCGCGGCGAAGTCCGCATCGCGATCGAATCGCGGCTGGCCCTCGGCCAGGTCCTCGACGGCATGGGCGCGCACGACCGCGCCGAACAGGTCTTCGCCCACCTTCGTGTATGGGACACCGAACACAACTGCGGCGTGCTGATCTACATCCTGCTCGCCGAGCATCGCATCGAGGTGATCGCCGACCGCGGCATCGCCGAAAAGGTAGGCAAGGACGCATGGATCGGCCTGTGCGCGCGTATGCGCGACAGCTTCGCGATGAAGCGCTTCGGCGACGGCCTGAAGGCCGGCGTCCTGGAGGCCAATGCGCTGCTCGCCGAGCACTTTCCCGACGACGGCACCGCCCGGATCGACGAGCTTCCCGATTTGCCGATCATTCTCTGACGACAAAAAAAAGGCCGGCAATCGCCGGCCTTTTCATGTGTCACTCCTGTGATCAGAGGAAGCGGTAGTTGAAGCCCGCGAAATAACTGCGGCCGATGCCGTCGTAAAGACCCGAACCAAAGGTCGTGCCGAACTGGTTCACCGGGGGATCGCGATCGAAGAGGTTGTTGATGCCGACATAGGCCTGCCAACCACTCTTCGGGAAGCTGTAAGCCACCTTTACGTCGCTATACGTGCGCGAGCCGGTGCGAACCGGTGTGATCGACGTCGGGTTCGAGGCGAAGCTCTCGTTGCTGACCCGCAGCATGCTCGAGATATAGCGCGCGCTCCAGTCGAAACGCCAGTCCTGCAAGGTGTATCGCGCACGCAGGACGGCCTTCCACTCGGGGAAACCGAGCACGCCGTTATCCTGGATCGACTGCGTCTTGTCTTCCTGGAACGGGAATTCCTGGTAGCTGATGACGCGGGTAGCGTCCAGGTTCCAGTTCATGCGGCCGCCGAACAGCGGGTGGCTGTAGTAAGTGCCGAAGTCGATGCCGGAGGTCTTCAGGGCGGAAATGTTCTGCACCAGTGTCTCGATGAAGATCACCTCGTTCGTCACCGGGTCCCGCCGGACG
>DASYLE010000028.1:0-12142 GCA_036009745.1 Luteibacter sp.
ACCGAAGTGATGTATTCGGCGACCGAGATGGTCGTGGACAACCCACACCTGGACGCCGACCGCATCAATACCGAGATCTCGGAAATGGTGGTGCGGTACTTCGATCGCTTTGCCGAGGCGGAGGCGCGGTACACGAAACAGATGGAGTAATGACCTGAGGCCGAAGGCCGGCTCGGAACGGTGCCTTTTTCATGTGAGCTTGGCGGAAAAATAACCCAAAGAGGCCACCCCGATCGCGTGCCCCGCTGCGCCGGCCTCATCGCTCAACGGGGCCCCGGGATCCGGAGCCGGCTGATCGCCGTGTATCTATGGTGGCCAGCGTTGAAGGTCCGGCCTCAAAGGACTCGCGAACAGGGTTCGCTCCCACAGGAGCAGGCTGCCGGGACCTTGTGGGAGCGAACCCTGTTCGCGAGTCCTTTGGGGCCGTGACTTCCCGATCGCCGTCTTGCTCTTGGTGGTCAGGCTTTTTTCCCCGGACAGCAGTGGGCGCGGGCCGGGGTCCAGTGGCGACAATCGACCATCGATGCCAGTGGCGAGCCACTGGCAAGCTAATTGCATTCGCTGTCCCGTCGGATAGCGGATTCGCCTCATGCAACTGGATGTACGCACCCTCGCGGTCATAGGCTTCCTGTTCGCCCTTGGACTGTCGCTGGCCTTTACCCTGCTCGGCCTGGTGCTGCGCGGACAACGCGTGCTGCGGATCTGGGCCATTGGCTTCTGGCTCGCCGCGCTCGCCGCGATCCTGCTTGGCCTGCGCGGTCACATTCCCGACGAGATGTCGGTCATCGGTGCGAACGCGTCCATCGCGCTGTCCGGCGCATTGACGCTGAAGGGCGTCACCGTGCATCTGGGCAAGCGCTGGCGCTGGGGACCGCCGCTGGCGCTGGTCTCGATATATGTCGTCCTGATCGCGTGGTTCGAGCTGTTCCGGCCGGATCTGGCGACGCGCATGATGCTGTACAGCCTGCTTTGCGCGACCTGGGACCTCATCGCGGTCAGGCTGTTGTTGCGCCATGGCCAAAGCGAGGTTCGCCTCAGTTGCCGGATCGCCGCCTGTGTCTTCGCGGTCGACGCGCTCTGTTTCCTGATGCGCCCGTTTCTGCCCCACGCTGCCGCTGCGGGTCAGGACTTGATGAATTCGGGCGGCCCGCTGGTGATGACCTATGCCTTCGGTATCCTGTTCGCGCTGGCGCGAAGCCTGGCCTTCATCCTGCTGGTGACCGAGCGGCTGGTGGTCGACCTCGGCCGCCAGGCGCGTACCGACGGACTGACCGGCCTGCTCAATCGTGGCGCGCTGATCGATGAAGGGCGCCGTTGCCTCGAGCGTTGCCGGATGCGCGGCCAGCCACTGGCGGTACTGATGTTCGACCTGGATCACTTCAAACGCGTCAATGACACCTGGGGTCACGATGCCGGTGACCTGGTCCTGTGCCGGTTCACCGGCATCGTCCGCGCCGGTAGCGAGGCTTCCGGCGGCGTGCTCAGCCGTTATGGCGGCGAGGAATTCGTGATGGCATTGCCGGGCGTCGGCCTGGCCGAAGCGGCCGTCCTGGCCGAGCGGCTGCGCCACGCGGTCGCGGCAACCCGGGTCCGGGTCGGGCCGGACGATATCGCGATCACCACCAGCATCGGTGTGGCCATGGCCGGCGAAGACACCGGCTTCGAAATGCTGATCGCGGCGGCGGATGAGGTGCTCTACCGGGCGAAGACCCGCGGCCGTAACTGCGTGGAATGTGCCGAGCCCGTCGTCGCCTGATCGTCGTGACCCGAGCAGTGGACCACGACTCCTTAAAGCAACTTTCACGATGACAGCCTGGGGCTGAGCCACATACTCCATGTTTCGATCGCGCAAGCGGAGCAGGAAAGCCATGTCAGTGTCCAGTCCACGCCACGCGCCGGCGGCGTTCCATGATGCCGTCACCCGACGGCTGCATTGGGCGACGGCCCTGCTGGTGACGGTGCTGTGGATCATGGGCCAGACCACCGGATGGTTGCCACGCGGCCCGGCGCGGGTGGACGTGTGGTCCGTGCATATCCTGCTTGGCTTCACCCTGGCCGGCGTGATCGTCGCGCGTATCGTCTGGCGCCTGCGGCGGGGTACCTTGCCGTCCTCGGGCCACGACCTGCTCGATATCGCGGCGAAAATCGTCCATGCCGTGCTTTACATCCTGCTCGTCGCCGTCGTCACGCTCGGCGTGATCAACGTCTTCGTGCACGGCTTTCCCTTGTTCAACGCCTGGACTTTCCCCGGCGCCGACAAGGAACTGCGTGGCTTCATCAACCACTGGCACAAACTTGCCGCCAACGCCATCGCGATCGTTGCCCTGCTGCATGCCGTTGCCGCACTGGTCCATCACTACGTGCTGAAGGACGAGGTCCTGGCGCGCATGGCCCCGTGGTTCCGGCGCACACGCTGAGCACGCTGCCATACGGGCGGCTTATCGCTGCCCGTCGGTGACTCCCAGTGCGTCCCAGTGCATGAGGTCGTGGACCCCTACATGTCCCGCTTCATGGAAGCCCAGTCGCTGGTAAAGCCGTCGCGCCGACGGATTGTCCTGGGCGACATGCAAGGTCAGGCCGAGATTGCCAGCACGGGCCAGGCGCTGCGTCGCCCGCAACAAGGCGCTGCCGATGCCGCGGTTTTGCCATAGTCGTCGCAGGGAGATATCGACAACGAGGTAGAGCGGGGGTTTGCGATAAAGATAGAAACGGCCGATCGGCATGCCTTCGTATTCGACCAGGAAGAAATTCGTGCCCGCGTAGGCCGTGACGTAGTGGTTGTGCTGCAGCGCGAACTGGCTATCGACCATGTCGGCCCCGATGGGCCGCAAACCGGACCTCGCCAGTTCGCCGGCGTGCACCTCGCCATAGAGTGCTCGCAGCCAGCCAAGGTCGGTATCGCGGCAGGCGCGCATGCCGATCGACGGCATGCCGTCGATCGGCATGAGGCCGGTGGTGTCCACGGGAGTCGCTGGAAACGGAAAGAGTGTCGTGCTGTCGGGCATGGTCGGGCGAACGGGCGGGCCGGTTGGCGGTCAGCCCGGTAACGCGCGAGGCCGGCATGTCGCCTACGCAGCCTGTCCTCGCAGGAAACTGCTGGCGAGGCCTGGTTATTCGTGGCTCGGGATCGCGAAAACGAGGCGCCTGTGTGAGACTACGCGTTCGCCGCCGGCGCTCACCTTTGGGGAAAGGTCATGCAATTCCTGCAACTCGATCATTTCGCGGCAAGGCTCAACGAGACCTTCGATGTCGAAGTCGACGGCAGCCTCGTGCCGTTCGTGCTGGTCGAGGCGCAGCCGCTGCCAGTTCCGGGGCGGGCCGTTCAAGGCTTGGTCCGCGAACCGTTTTCGCTGTTGTTCCTGAACGCCTCGCCGATCCTGTTTGCCCAGCGCATCTACACGATGAAAAACCCCACGGCCGGCGAATTCGGGATCTTCCTCGTGCCGATCGCGCGGAACAAGGACGGATTCATCTACCAGGCGATATTCAACTGATCAGGTTCGTCCGTCGAACGCCAGGCGTCCGGCTGCCTGGCGTCGAGAAGGCGTTCTAGCAGAGGGTCGGGTGAATCGGGCCATGCCGCGCTGGCTCATCATCGGCAGCGTGGCGAACCAGCGATCGATGCGCTCAGCGCGAGGTTTCAGTCGCCGGCCGGCGTTTCGTCGGCGGACGCTGCGGGGTCTTGCGCGAGGTGCGCGGTTCGTGGATGCCAGGCGCGACACCTTCCGCGGGAAGCTTTCCGCAGCTTGCAAGCGCCCGCAAGCGCGAGGGATCGGATGTGCCGTAGTCGCGTTTGTCCTTTTCGGCTTGCATGGTGGCTGCCAGGCGGGTGGGGCCTTTGAGTGTGTGTCCGCGGTCGTGACAAGGTCATTTCGTTGGCGTGAATGCAGCTTTTACGTTTGCGAAGGCAGGGACATATGGCCCACCTCGTAGCGGGCACCATCGCCGGGCGCTTCCGTGGTTCCGGACCACAGGCGAAAGCGCACCAGGCTCCATGTCGTCGGCTCGAAGGCGGATACCACGGCCAGCGCACCGGCATCCCTGTACGCACGAACGCGGTCCCGCTCGACCAGGCGCAGCGCAGTCAGGTCGGTGGACGCAGCTAGCTGGATCACTTCACGGGTCGCATGGGCGGCAGCGGCCAGATCGTCGTCCAGCTCGGCATCGAGCACGGACCAGAGCTTGACCGAGGGCCGTCCAAACGCCGCGGACACGCCCTCGAAGCCATGCCCGCAGAGGAACGCGTTCATGCCTTCGACGTCCCGCCACAGATAGAAGGGCGCGTAGAGATTCTCACTGCCACGAACGTCCTGGCGTGCGCGGGCGCTCAGGTAAGCCTTGAAGCGTAGTCCGGGGAAGTCGTCGGTCATGTGGCCGCGCTCGGCGATACGGCGGGCGACGATGCCCATGTCGTAGGCGGCCGGCAGCGTGAAGCTGTACTGCATGGCAATCATGGCGAGGCCACCGGCGCGGCGTCGGCCATCTGGGCAAGACCGTTGCTGAACGACCACTCGTCGCGCTGGCTGGTGCTGATCCCGATCAGGACATCCTCGCCGGCAATTCCGGGCGACACGGCAAGCAGGTCGACCAGGTGGCGGTAGAAGGCCTTCTTGGTCGCCGTGTCGCGCGGCTTGCCGATGGTGATGGCGATGATCAGGAAATCGTCCGAGCGCGGGCGTTCGCCACCGAGGTAATGCCGGTCGAACACCAGCTCCTCCGCATCCAGCTGGTAGAACACCTGGAAACGGTCGTTCTTCGGCGTGTCGAAACTCTCTTCCAGTGCGCGTTGCAGGCTGTCGGAAATGCCGCGCAAATACTCGGGCGACTTGCCCTTGCGTAGGGAAATACGGGCGAAAGGCATGAGTTTTCCTCCGGGTCAGATGCTGAGCTTGTCGCGCAAGGCGGCTACCGCCGACATCGCGACGGGCCAGCCGGCATAAAAAGCCAGGTGGGTAATCAGTTCGGCAAGCTCATCGGCGGTCAGGCCGTTGTCCAGAGCACGGCCGAGATGGAAGGGCAGTTGTTCGGTGCGATTGAGCGCGATCAGTGCCGATACCGTGGCGAGGCTGCGTTCGCGCTGGGACAGGCCTGGGCGGGCCCAGACATCGTCGAACAGCACCCGGTCGGTCAGTTCGGCCAGTTTGGGGGCGATGTCACCTACCGCTTTGTGGCCCTGGGTGGACGGCACGTTCATCGATCGATCTCCAGCGAATGACTTGACGGGGACTACGGTAGCGCCGCAAGCTTGTCCTGAAAATCGGGAATTATTGAACTATTGATCCTGAAAATCGGGATGATCTTATGCGCCGGCCAACCTTCGACCTGTACGCACTGCGGAGCTTCGTCCAGGGCGTGGAACTCGGCAGTTTCGCCAGGGCGGCCGATCGTCTGGGTCGATCGACCTCGGCGGTCAGCGCGCAACTGAAAAAACTGGAAGACCAGGTCGGTGCGCCGATCCTGCGCAAGTCCGGCCGGGGCATGGTGCTCACCGATGCCGGCGAAATCCTGCTCGGCTATGCGCGCCGTCTGCTGGAGCTGAATGACGAAGCCGCATCGGCGGTTCGCGGTACGGAACTGGAAGGATGGGTGCGGCTGGGATTGCAGGAGGACTTCGGCGAGAAGCTCCTGCCCGAGGTGCTCGGCCGCTTCGCCCGTGCGCATCCGAAGGTACGTATCGAGGCACGGATAGCGCGCAATATCGAATTGCTCGAGCGCCTCACTGATGGATCGATCGATCTGGCGCTGGCGTGGCAAGTGGGAGTGACCTCGCCGCATGCGACGCCGGTAGGCATCCTGCCGATGCGCTGGCTGGGTGCTGTCGGCGGTCGCGATCTCCTGCAGGAAGGCGAACCCTTGCCCCTGGTCGTCCTCGAGGCGCCGTGCCTGATGCGTACCGCGGCGACCAACGCGCTGGACCGGGCCGGCATGCCGTGGCGTATCGCTTTTGTCAGCCCCAGCCTGTCGGGCGTCTGGGCGGCGGTCGCGGCTGGACTCGGCCTCACCGTACGCACGCCGGTCGGACTGCCGGCCTCCCTGCACATACTCCACGACGAACGCCTGCCGGCGCTACCCGAACTGGGACTTGCACTGCATCGTGTCGACGCGGATCCGGCCCCAGCCACGCGGCGCCTGGGCGAGTTGCTGCTGGAACATGCGACGTCGTTCTGCGCGGTCTAGCCGCGAAATTCACGCCGATATGCCGACGGCGAGGTAGCGAAGGCCGCATGGAAATGCTGGCGCATCGACAGTGCCGAGCCGAAGCCGGCATCGCCGGCGATGTGGTCAATCGGCCGGTCGGTGGTTTCCAGCAGGCGCTGGGCGAACGCCAGTCGCTGAGACAGCAGCCACTGGCCGACCGTGGTGCCGGTGGCCTTGCGGAAGTGCCGGGTGAACGTGCGCCGGCTCATGTTGCTGCGATCGGCAAGTGAGTCGAGATTGTGCGCCTGCTCGAGATGCTGCGCTGCCCAGTACAACGTGCTCGACAGATGGTCGTCGCCACGGTTCGGCGGCATGGGCTGCTCGATGTACTGCGCCTGGTTGCCCTGGCGGTGCGGTGGGACCACCAGCGTACGGGCGAGGCGGTTGGTCACCTCGGCGCCATGGTGCCGACGCACCAGGTGCAGGCAGCAGTCGATGCCTGCCGCGGTGCCCGCGGAGGTGAGGATGTCGCCCTCGTCGACATAAAGCACGCCCGGATCGAAGTGGACCTTGGGAAATCGCGCGGCGAAGCGATCGCCCCAGCGCCAGTGCGTGGTCGCGCGTCGCCCGTCGAGCAAGCCGGCCTCGGCCAGCACGCAGGCGCCCAGGCACAGGCCGACGATGGTGGCGCCACGTCGGTGCGCGCGTCGCAGCGCCGCCAGCAGGGCAGGCGGCGCGGCTTCATCGGCATGGCGCCACGATGGCATCACGACGATATCGGCCCGCGATAGTTCGGCCAGGCCATACCGCGTACCGATCGAGAAACCGGCGTGCGTGCGGATATCGCCCGGTTCCATGGCGCAGACGCGGATATCGAAGAGCTGGCCGTGATCGTCGTTGCCCTCGCCGAATACGGCGCAGGGCACGGACAGATGGAACGGCCGGATCCCGTCGAATGCCACGATCGCCACGCGCTGCACGTTCATACCTGTCTCCCGTGAATGGCCCGATCATAACCAAATATGGCATCTGGGCCACTCACATGCGTGTGCCGAAAGGCGAACAATGCTCGTCATCACAACGCAGGAGCATCGCCATGAGCCAGACCAATCCGCGCCGCGCACTCGTCGTTATCGACGTACAGAACGAGTACGTCAGCGGCAACCTCCGCATCGCCTATCCACCGGTCGAAGATTCCCTGCAGCGTATCGGCGAGGCGATGGACGCGGCCCATGCCGCGGGCGTGCCGGTGATCGTCGTCCAGCAGAACGCACCGGCGGAGTCGCCGCTGTTCGCCGCCGGATCGCATGGGTGGGAGCTGCATGAGGTCGTAGCCCGTCGTCCCCGCGATCATCTGCTCGGCAAGTCACTGCCGAGTGCGTTCGCGCAAACCGACCTGGCGGTGTGGCTGGACAGCCATGGCATCGACACCCTGACCGTCGCCGGATACATGACGCACAACTGCAACGACACCACGATCAAGCATGCCTTCGATCGTGGCATGCAGGTCGAACTCCTGCTCGATGCGTCGGGCAGCGTGCCGTACGCGAACCATGCCGGCAATGCGAGCGCGGAGGAAATCCATCGTGTGTTCGCCGTGGTCGAACAGTCGCGTTTTGCAGCAGTGCTGAACACGGCCGAGTGGATCGCATGCCTGGCCAGTGGTGTATTGCCGGAGCGCGACAACATCCATGCATCGCATCAACGTGCGTTGGCGCTGGAGAACGCAAAGGCCGCCTGACGGCGCTGGTCTCCCACGCCCCAGGCCGGGTGTGTCGGAAGACACGTTGCGGCGGACGATCAATGACGGCAGATTGCGCTGTAATGCCGTGGGGATCGTCATGAAATTTCTTTCCAGCCTGCTCGTCGCCGTGACCTTGCTGCTCGTCTCGTTCGTCGCGTCGGCCGGGGACGCCACGCCGAACGAGGTCTTCCGCGCCGTCCAGCGCATCCCCACACCCGATGGCATCCAGAAACTGGAGAAGGTCCAGATCGGCGGCATCGACCAATGGATATCGATTCGTGGCAAGCATCGCGATGCGCCGATCCTGCTGTTCCTGCACGGCGGGCCGGGGTTTACCTCGATGCCGTCGAGTTATCTCTTCATGCAGGGCTGGGACGAATATTTCACCGTCGTGCAATGGGATCAACGCGGCGCGGGCAAGACCTACGCGAGCAACGATGCGGAAAAACTCCGGTCGACCATGAGCGTCGATCGCATGGTCGGCGATGCCGAGGAACTCGTTGCGTACCTGCGCAAGACCTACGGACGCCAGCGCATCGTCTTGATGGGCCACTCCTGGGGTACTGCGCTCGGGGTCATGCTGGCGCAGCGGCATCCGGACTGGTTTTATGCTTATGTCGGTGTCGGCCAGATCGTCGACGTGCCGCGCAGCGAGGCGATGGGTTACGAGGCCGTGCTCAAAGCCGCGCGTGCCGACGGCAACCGGCAGGCAGTCGCCGAGCTCGAGGCGATGGCGCCGTTCCCCGATCCGAAGGATCCGAAGCGCACGCTGGCGGCGCTGGAGAAAGAGCGGCACTGGATGACTCACTACGATGGTGTGACCTGGCACGATGAGGATGGCCATGATGGCGAAGTGGCCACCTTCAGTCCCGACTATGCCGCGAGCGACCTCAAGGCACGCGATGCCGGCCTGGAGTTCAGCCTGGAGACGTTG
Source organism: Luteibacter sp. (assembly GCA_036009745.1). GTDB lineage: Bacteria > Pseudomonadota > Gammaproteobacteria > Xanthomonadales > Rhodanobacteraceae > Luteibacter. The sequence goes on from DASYLE010000028.1 coordinate 8,817, forward strand.
TGGGCAGGTGTCGGCAAGCTGGGCTTCACCGGACAGAACCGCTTCGGCTGCCCGGTGGTGTTCTTCCAGGGACGCCATGACCTGACCACGTCGGCCACGCTCGTGGGCGAATGGTTTCCCACCTTGCAGGCGCCGTCGAAGAAGCTGGTCTGGTTCGACGATTCCGCGCACATGGTCTTCGAAGAGGAGCCGGGCAAGGTGCTCGTGCATCTGGTGCAGGACGTGTTGCCGCTCACCCGGGAGGGAGCGACGAAATGAAGCATGTAGCCATCGCATTGGGCTTGTCGTTGTTCGTCGGCACCGCATGCGCCGCGGAGGCGCCGCCGGCCGGCTTCGCCTTCACCGGTGCGTGGCATTGCGAAGGAAGCTTCCACGGCAACGGCAAGCGTCATGTCTCGCGGTTCGAGGGCAGGCAGATTCTCGACGGCAACTGGACCGAACTGGTCGAGGAAGACATCGAGCCGGTGGGCTACAAGGGCACGTATCTGATCGGCTGGGACAAGGGCCGCAAGGCCATGCTCGAATTCCAGGTCAGCAACTTCGGCGGCACGTCGTTTGCCAGCGACCAGGGTTGGCACGACGGCGTACTGACCATGGTGTCCGACACACCGATGCCGGTGGGCGCGCCGTATATCGCCAGTCGGTTCGTATACAAGGTGGCCGGGCCGAATGCCTTTTCGATTGACTGGGAAGTGCAGCGGGTCACGGCAGGCGAATGGACGCCGGCCGACCATCTGGCCTGTTCCCGCAAGACGGCTTGAAGCAACCGACCTCCCGTAATAATGATATGTTATAACATATCATTCTTACGGGAGGTACCGTTCCATGTCATCGCTTCCACGCCTGCCGGTCACCGTACTCTCCGGTTTCCTCGGTGCCGGCAAAACGACCTTGCTCAACCACGTATTACGTAACCGCGAGGGGCGCCGCGTCGCGGTGATCGTCAACGATATGAGCGAGGTCAATATCGACGCCGCGCTCGTTCGTGACGGCGGTGCCGAAATCAGCCGTACCCAGGAGACCCTGGTCGAATTCAGCAACGGCTGTATCTGCTGCACCTTGCGCGACGATCTGATGCAGGAGGTCACGCGGCTCGCCGCCGAGGGACGCTTCGACTACCTGTTGATCGAATCCACCGGCATTTCCGAGCCGATGCCGGTGGCGGCAACCTTCCATGTGCGCGATGAGAAGGGTTTCAGCCTCTCCGATGTCGCCACGCTGGACACCATGGTGACCGTGGTCGACGGCGAGAACTTCCTGCGTGACTTCGGTTCTACCGACAGCATCGCCGAACGGGGCGAAAGCAACGGTGCGGGCGACAGCCGCGACCTGGTCAACCTGCTCAACGAACAGATCGAATTCGCCGACGTCATCGTCGTCAACAAGATCGACCGCATGGACGACGAAGCGCGGCTCGCCCTGCGTCGCGTACTGCGCGCACTGAACCGCGATGCGCAGATCGTCGAGTCCGTACGCGGCGAGGTCGCGCTCGACCAGGTCATGGGCACCGGTCGTTTCGACTACGAGCGGGCCAAACTGGCGCCGGGCTGGGTGAAGGAACTGATGGGCGTGCATACGCCCGAGACCGAGGCCTACGGCATCACCAGCTTCGTCTATGCCAGTCGCCGGCCATTCCATCCGCAGCGGTTACAGGACCTCCTGGACGAAGGTATTCCTGGCGTACTCCGGGGCAAGGGCTTTTTCTGGATTTCTTCGCGGATGGACTGGGTCGGCGACCTCGCCATCGTCGGTGGCTCGACCGAAGTCGGTCCTGCCGGCCATTGGTGGGCGAGCCGTCGTCGCGTGCAGCGCCATCAACTGGGCCAGCGTTTCGCCATCGCCGACCTGCGCACACCGCCGCCGTCGTCGAATGAGATTCCCGATCCGACCCAGCGTCGTGCGGTGCAGAAGATCTGGGACTCGACGTACGGCGACCGGCGCCAGGAACTGGTGCTGATCGGCATCGACCTGGGCGAACCGGACATTCGTGCCGCGCTCGATGCCTGCCTGCTGACCGACGCGGAATTCCGTGAGGGGCCACACGGCTGGCGCGCCCACCTCGATCCGTTTCCGGTGTGGTCGCGTCGCTGACCTCTCCGGTAGTCTAGCCATCGTTCGTCAATCATCCACGAGTATCTTGCATGATCCGGTTTCGCCTCCTTCTCCTCGGCAGCGTGCTTGCCACCCTTGCTGCCTGTGCGACGCCGACGCGTCATGCGGCACCCGCGCCACCCACGCTGAAGATCGCGACCTGGAACATGGAGCATCTGGCCGAAGCCGATGGCCTGGGCTGCCGTCCACGCACCGAGGCCGACTATGCCGCGATGCGTCAGTACGCCGAGCAGTTGCACGCGGACGTGATCGCCTTCGAGGAAGTCGAGACAGCCGCTGCCGCCGCGCGTGTATTCACCCCGGACAAATATGTCATCGCCTTCTCCGAGCGCCCGGACAGCGGACGCCATGATCCCTGCGGCAAGGACGACGACGGGCGCCGTATCCGCAAGCAGGACGTCGGCTTCGCCATCCGCAAGGGCATTCCTTTCGAGCGTCACCCGGACGTGCGCGAGATCGGTGTCGGCAACCCGGATCTGCGCTGGGGCGTCGACATCACAGTGGAGGGCCCGCAGCCTGTGCGCCTGCTCGGCATTCATCTGAAGAGCGGCTGCTTCAAGGGCGACCAGGGCAGTGTTTGCGCGACCCTGCTAAGGCAAGTGCCCTTCCTGCAGCAATGGGTGGCCGCGCGTGAAAGCGAAGAGGCTGCCTACGCCATCCTCGGCGACTGGAACCGTCGGATCGCGCTGCCGGACGACCAGGTCTGGGCCAGCCTGCGCGCCAGCGTACCCAATGGAGTGAACCTGGTCGATGCCGCCAACGGCGCGCGCGCGACTTGCGAGAAGCGGTTTCCGGAGTTCATCGACCACATCGTCCTGAGCCCGCGGGCAGCGGCGCGGAAGGTCGACGGGTCGTTCCAGGAATTCACCTATGGCATGCCGGAAGACCAGCATCCTTCCGATCATTGCCCGGTAGCGGTAAGCCTGCACGGATGAGCGACGCGCCGGCAGCATGGTTCCTGTACCTGATCGAGTGCCGGAACGGCGCGTACTACGCGGGCATCACCAACGATGTCGATGCCCGCTACGCGACCCATGTTGCCGGTCGCGGCGCCCGTTACACGAAGGCCAATCCGCCATTGCGTCTGCTCGGCGCGAAGGCCTACCCGGACCGCTCCGCCGCGGCGCGCGCGGAATGGGCGATCAGGCAGTTGCCGCGCGAGCGCAAGCTCGCCTTCCTGGCGGGCTGATCAGGTCGCGGCGACGAGACGCAGC
>DASYLE010000029.1:0-14519 GCA_036009745.1 Luteibacter sp.
CGGCGGGGCCGGGGTTTGCGAACGTACATCCCTGTACGTTCGCAAACGGTCGGCATCCATGCCTCCCCCGCTGCGCGGCCTTGTCGTCCCCGCCGACCTCACTGCTCAACGGGGCCCCGGATCACGAGCCGGCTGATCGCCGTGTATCTATTTTTGCCAGCGTGAAAGGTCTGGCCCCAAAGGACTCGCGAACAGGGTTCGCTCCCACAGGAGCAGGTTGCCGCGACCTTGTGGGAGCGAACCCTGTTCGCGAGTCCTTTGGGGCCGGGCCCACACGATCGCGGTTTGCTATGCGTCGATGAGTTTCGCGGTGACGATTTCGCCGCGCCTCCTACAGGAGCAGGTTGCCGCGACCTTGTGGGAGCGAACCCTGTTCGCGAGTCCTTTGGGGCAGGGCCCACACCATCGCGGGTTGCTATGCGTCGATGAGTTTCGCGGTGACGATTTCGCCGCCGCCTCCCACAGGAGCAGGTTGCCGCGACCTTGTGGGAGCGAACCCTGTTCGCGAGTCCTTTGGGGCCGGGCCCGCACGGTGGCGGTTTGCTATGCGTCGATGAGTTTCGCGGTGACGATTTCGCCGCCGCCTTCGAGGATGGTGCGATCGTCGGTTGACGGTATGAGCAGGTAGTCGCCCGCGACGAGTTCATGGGATTCGCCCGCGCGCGACACGCGGACCTGGCCGCTGACGACGAAGACGAACCAGGCATCTTGGCCGCGTGCGGGCAGCATCATCGCGCCGACGATGGGGCGTGCATGCAGTTCGCCGTGGGCGGTGCCGCGCAGCATGAGGTTGAATGCGCGGGTGGCGCCATCGGGAAGTTTGCACTCGGGCGGCGGGTTGCCGGCGAAGGCGATGGTGCACAGGCGGAGGACGTGTTGTTCATCGAGCACGATGGGTACGTCCAACGGTACCAGCAGGCGTCGCGTATCGGGACAGGCGGAAAAGCCGCCTTCGTTTTCGATACACGCCAGGCTGAACCGCCATTGCCACGCATCGCGATCCGGTCCGGCGAGCAAGGTTTGCGTGCTGCCGTGGGCCCAGTCCTGCGCGGGTAGCGACGCCACATTGCGCGGCGTCGGCAGGCTCATCCGACGGCGCGCCGGCTTTCGCGGTGTGGCGCGTAATAGGCGAACAGGTGGGTCGATGCGCCAAGGAAATCGATGTTGTCGATATGTTCGCCACCGAGGCGTTCGGCGACATGGTCGGAGGCTTCGTTGCCGATGCGCACCAGGCTGATCACACGCTGGGCGTGCATCACGTCCCAGGCGTAGGCGAGGACCGCTTCACCGGCTTCCGTGGCGTAGCCGTGATGGCGGAATTCCGGTTTCAGCATCCAGCCCAGTTCGAGGTCGGGCCAGCCTTCCGGGTTCATCAGTCCGGCGCGGCCGACGAACTGGCCGGTGTCCTTCAGTTCGATCGCCCACATGCCGCAATCGCGCAAGGCCCAGTGACCGAGCAGCATGGCCATGGAACGCCATGCATTCATCCGGTCCAGCGGCTGGCCGTCGCCGACCCAGCGCGTGCTTTCGGCATCGGCGAGCATGGTGGCGTAGTCGTTGAAGTGGCGTTCGGCAAGCGCGGTCAGGCGCAGGCGCGCCGTTTCCAGAATGGGTATATCGGACATTAGCTATGGGTGCCGTCGAAGTCAGTCGAGCAGGGCAGCCAGCGCCCGGGTGGAATCGGCGAGGCTTTCTTGCCAGGACAAGCCGATGATTTTCCCACCAGTTGCCGCGTCGATAAAGCTTTCTTCATGCCCCGGTGGCAGCAAATGTCGGTAATCCACTGTGATTTCAGTACCTTCCTCGAGATTGCTCAGGGCAAAGATGAAGCCCAGATGCCACAATCCATTCGGCTCGAAGCTGTGGTTTACGTAGCATTCGTCCGGCCAGTCGGGTGAAAGCGTGAACTGATCCTCGAACCAGCGGGCACTGAAATCGATCTGCGCGGCCAGTTCGGGTGTCGCCAGGATGCTGCCCAGGCTGTAGGTGCGATCGATTCCGTCCGGCGCGGTGATGACCTTGCCGCGTGCCACCGGTTCGGTGAGGAACAAGCCTTTCCCCGCACCGGGAATGGATGAGGCGGCGATGCGATAACGCGGAAGAATCATGGATGGACGGGAACCTGACAGACGCCCTTGGCGTGACGGGGCGCGAGTGTATCGCACCTGCGTCGCGGGTTGACCGGGCCCCGTCCCAACCGGCAAGGGGCCCGGGGCGATCACTCCGCAGCGGCGTCCTTGTCGGCCTTGGCCCTGGCGGCTTTCGTTGCCTTCGCCGGTTTCGCCGGCTTTTCATCGAACTGGATGGCCTCACGATTGCGTTCGAGCAGGGCCATGCCGACACCCTTGACCGCACTGAGGTCGGCGAGGCTCTTGAAGGGGCCGTGCTCGTCGCGCCAGGCGACGATGGCCTCGGCCTTGGCCAGGCCAATGCCGTCGAGGGAGCCAGCAATAGCTGCGGCATCGACGCTGTTGATGTTGACGGGCGAGCCGGCGAGGGCGCTGAAGCTCAGCAGCAGGCCGGCACAGAGGGCTAGTGGTCGTATCACGGGGCGATCTCCTTTCGCGGTTTTCGTTGTGGGGCTTGCAATGTGCGCCGTGCCTCCCTGTTGCTGTAGTGCCCGGCCGGCGGTTTCCGTGTCGGAAGATCGTCCGAACTCCCCTAGGGAACAACTGACGGGCCTGCCGGCGGTCCCGCGGTTACAATGCCGTTTTGCCCGGCCGAGGATCGCCCCATGGACAACGCCCGCATCTCTTCTTTCATCGGCAAGCTCTGGGACGCGGAAATCGTTCCGCAACTGGTCGATTACATCCGCATTCCCAACAAGTCGCCGATGTTCGACGCGCAGTGGGTCGAGCATGGCTATATGGACCAGGCCGTCAAGCTGATGGAAACCTGGGCGCGCTCGAAGCTCGACGCGTTGCCCGGCGCAACGCTCGAGGTGGTCCGTCTGGAAGGGCGCACGCCGCTCATCTATATCGACATTCCCGCGCAGGGCGCCGCGGCCGGCAAGACCGACCAGACGGTCGTGCTGTACGGTCATCTGGACAAGCAGCCGGAAATGACCGGCTGGGCCGAGGACCTTGGCCCATGGACGCCGGTGATCAAGGGCGACAAGCTGTATGGCCGCGGTGGCGCGGATGATGGTTACGCCATCTTCGGTTCGCTGGCCGCGCTGCTGGCGCTGCGCGAGCAGGACGTGCCGCATGCGCGTTGCGTGATCATGATCGAGGCCTGCGAGGAATCGGGCAGTTACGACCTGCCGTACTACGTCGATCACCTCGCTTCGCGCATCGGCAATCCCGCGCTGGTCGTTTGCCTCGATTCGGGCTGCGGTAACTATGACCAGCTTTGGCTGACCACCTCGCTGCGCGGCATGACCGGCGGCAACCTCACCGTGCAGGTGCTCGAGGAAGGCGTGCATTCGGGCGACGCCTCCGGCGTGGTGCCGTCGAGTTTCCGCATCCTGCGCGAACTGCTTACCCGCCTGGAAGATCCGGCAACCGGCAAGATCACGCCGGAGGAACTCTATGTCGAGATCCCGGCACAGCGTGTCGAACAGGCCAGGCTCGGTGCCGAGGTGCTGGGCACCGCGATCTACGACAAGTTTCCGTTCGTCGAAGGCATGCAGCCGGTGTCGAAGGATCTCACCGAACTCGTGCTCAATCGCACCTGGCGTCCCCAGCTGGCGGTCACCGGCGTCGGCAGCATGCCGGCACTGGACAGCGCCGGTAACGTGCTCCGGCCGAAGACCTCGGTCAAGCTCAGCCTGCGCGTGCCGCCGACGTTGAGCGGCGCCAAGGCCGGCCAGTTCGTCAAGCAGCTGCTGGAGAAAGATCCGCCGTATGGCGCCAAGGTCACCTTCGACCTGGAGAAGGATGGCAGCGGCTGGAATGCGCCCGCGCTGTCGCCGTGGCTGGAAGAGGCGGTCAGCGAAGCGTCGCAGCACTACTTCGGCGCGCCCGCGGCCTATATGGGCGAGGGCGGCAGCATTCCCTTCATGGGCATGCTCGGCGAGAAATTCCCGCAGGCGCAGTTCCTGATCACCGGCGTGCTCGGCCCGCATTCCAACGCGCACGGCCCGAACGAGTTCCTGCACATTCCCACAGGCAAGCGCGTCAGCATGGTCGTCGCCGATGTCGTCGCCCGGCACTTCCAGCAGGCTGCCAAGGGTTGATCCGTGTCTGCGCCCGATAGCCTTGCCATACGCTGGGCGGCCGTGTGCGAACGCGTGGCACAAAGCTGCGTGGCCGCCGGCCGCCCGGCGGATGCGGTCAGCATCCTGCCGGTCAGCAAGACCTTCGGCGTGGACCTGATCCGCGAAGCCGTGGCGTTGGGCTTGACCCGCTTCGGCGAGAACAAGGTGCAGGAAATTCGCGACAAGTCCGGTCCGCTGGCCGATTGCGGGATCGACTGGGTGGTGATCGGTCACCTGCAGACGAACAAGGCGAAGGACGTCGCGCGACTGGCCTCCGAGGTGCAGTCGCTCGATCGCCTCGAACTCGCCGAAGCACTGGATCGTCGCCTGCAGCACGAGGGCAGGGCGATCGATGTGCTGGTACAGGTCAAGACCTCGGATGAGCCGAGCAAATCGGGTTTATCGCCCGAAGAGCTGCCGGCGTTCCTTGATGCCTTGAAGTCATTCACGACATTGCGCCCGCGCGGCCTGATGACATTGGCGATCGCTTCGGAAGACGAGGCCGAAGTCCGCGCCTGCTTCCGCGCATTGCGTCTTTGTCGCGAACGCGCCCAGGCCGATGGCCACGATCTGCCACGCCTGTCCATGGGCATGAGCGGCGATTTCCCGCTGGCGATCGCCGAAGGCGCCACCGAAGTCAGGATCGGCAGCGCTATCTTCGGTTCGCGGGTGTACGCGTAGCCACCGTTGTATCCCTTTCAGAGAGCATGACGTTTTGAATGCCCCTGAGGAGAAATCTACCGGGTCGCCGCGATGAGCTACATCAAAGTCCTGGCGGCATCCAGCATGCCGCGCGGTGAGCAAGACCGCACGTCCCTGGGAGTCGCTTATGGCCTGCTGCTGACCCAGACCAGACGCAAGGCTTGCGGATGAAATCAGGGAGCAACGGGCTTTTTGAGGAGCGTAAAGAGCCCGCGATCATGTGTGCACCGCCTCAAAGGACTCGCGCACAGGGTGCGCTCCCACAAGGCTAGCCGCGACCTTGTGGGAGCGCACCCTGTGCGCGAGTCCTTTGGGGCCGGGCGTTCACGATCGCGGTCTTTGCACTTCGTCAGCGCCGCCGCGATGTTGCCCTTGGGCGAAGTTCGTCCAGGGCGGCCTCGTTATCGCGTGCCCAGCCGTAGATCAGTTCGATCGGCTGGATTATCAGCGTGCCGAGCGGGGTGAGCGCGTAGTCGACGCCCGGCGGGTTGCCCTCGACCACCTCACGGCTCACCAGGCCGCTGGCCTCCAGGTCGCGCAGGGTCTGGGTCAGCATCTTTTTCGAAATGCCGGTGAGACTGCGATGCAGGACGCCACTGCGCGCGCGGCCGCCATGACGCGCATGCAACGTGTGCAGGATCATGCTGGTCCACTTCGTCGAAAAGATCTCAAGCACGCGGCGAGGCGCGCAATCCTCGAGCCAGTCTTCTTCCGGTGAGCCTTCTTTCACGGTGCTGGTTACCTTTTGGTGCCGACTTGGTTCGCGGCCTGCCTGCCTTTATGGTGGGAGATACCCTTATTTTCCAGAGGCGCACACATGTCGAACGTCGGATTGGTTGTTGGTGCCAGTGGCATCGTGGGCAGCGCCACGACGCGCTTGCTGGTGGAAAAGGGCTGGAAGGTGGCCGGCCTGGCACGTCGGCCAGCCGCGGAGCCCGGTGTGACGCCAGTAGCCGCCGATCTGCACGATCCGGCGTCGCTGGCACGTGGATTGGCCGGTATCGCGCCGACGCACGTTTTCATCGCTTCATGGGCGCGTCAGGCCACCGAGGCGGAGAATATCCGGGTCAATTCGGCGATGGTGCGCCATGTCCTTGAAGCCGTCCGGCCGGCCGGCAGCGTTCGGCATGTGGCCCTGGTGACCGGCCTGAAACATTATCTCGGCCCCTTCGAATCCTATGGCAAGGGCGTCCTGCCGCAGACGCCCTTCCGCGAAGAACAGGGGAGGCTGGATGTGGCCAACTTCTATTACGCGCAGGAGGACGAGGTTTTCGCCGCCGCCGCGCGTGATGGCTTCCACTGGAGCGTGCATCGCCCGCACACGATCACCGGTGTCGCCGTCGGCAATGCGATGAACATGGCGACCACGCTCGCGGTATACGCATCGATCTGCCGCGTTACCGGACGCCCATTCCGTTTCCCCGGCTCAAGCGCGCAGTGGAGCAGCCTGACCGACATGACCGATGCACGACTGCTGGCGAAGCATCTTCTCTGGGCAGCTACCACGCCGGTCGCCGCGGACGAGGCCTTCAATATCGTCAACGGCGACGTGTTCCGCTGGAGCTGGATGTGGCAGCGCATCGCCCACTGGTTCGGAATCGAGGCGGTCCCGTTCGATGGCCTGTCCTTGCCACTGGAACAGCAGATGGCCGACGACGCACCGGTCTGGCGCGATATCGCCGCGCGACACCAACTCCTCGAGAGCGATATCCACCGGCTGATTTCGCCGTGGCATACCGACGCCGACCTCGGCCGGCCCATCGAGGTGGTGACCGATATGTCCAAGAGCAGGCGCCTTGGCTTCCTCGACTACCAGCCCAGTGACGACGCCTTCTTCGATGTATTCGAGACACTTCGTCAGGGCCGGCTCATTCCGTGATGTGCATGTGGTGCATTGCTCGTCGTGGCCGTCACCTCGATCGGATATAGTCCGGCGCCATATCTGGCAGCAGGGGAAACGCCATGTCGAGGAATAGATACCTAGCCGTTGGCACGGTGGTCGTCGTGATCGGCGTCCTGGCGTTTGCCTGGCACGCGTGGCCGCGGCCGCAGGTCGACCTGACCGATGCGTATTTCTGGTCGAAAGGCCATGGCAACGCTGGCAGCCTGGTCCTGCAGCCGGTCGGCGCGGGTGATGCGCGCGAGTTGCCGGTCGCGGACGTGGTCCAGGCCAACCTTTACGGCACTCAAGTGTGCGCACTCGATATCGATCGCAAGCTATGGGGCGTTGCACTCCCGTCCGGGGATGTCGAAGGCCATGGCAACATGTCCCCTGATCTGCCCATGCAGATCCTCGCGGATCGCCATGGCCAGTGCCTCTTCCCGCATGACGCCACGCACCTTGGCATAGCCGTCGCCGGCCAGCGCGATGCGCGGTCGATCGCCATACGTGGCGATGGGTTCGCCTGGACCAGCCTCGATTACCTACCGGGCCTGGATATGCTGGCGGTGGTTGGTGAAAAGCGCTTTGCCGTGGTTGCCGACGTTGCCGCGAAAAGCAGCATCGACACGGTCGAAGTCCATGGACACATCGATGGACTGACCGTGGATGGCTTGTCCTGCTGCGCGAAACTGTCGCCGGATGGCCATACGCTCTATGCGATGGCCGGGACGACGGATGCCAATTTCAGTGGAAGGGATGTCATCGCCGCCTTCGATACCGGGACCGGCGAAATCCGGCGTATCTATCTGCCGCACTTCGTGGACCCGACGTCGGTGCTGGCGGACTGCATCCACGATCATGGCGAGGGTGCGGATTCGCGGTCCTATTGCGAGAACGATACAAAGGAACATCCGGGCGAAGTCGCGGACGCCAGCGGCGCAACCGTGGAGATCATCGGTGAGCCGCAATCCTTCGCCCTGAGCGCGGACGGCGCCACGCTATATGTGCGCGCGGTCACCGGCGTCGTGGCGGATGATACCGATGCGGAACGGATCCAGATCGTCGCCATCGATACACGCTCGGGGGCCGTTACCGCGCTGCCCATCGTTGCCCATGGGTCCTTCGCCATCACCGCCTCCGGTCACTACCTGTTGGCCGAACACGCGGTGACGGTGACCAGCCTTTACCTGGCGGGTATTGCCGCGCATGGCGCTCCGGCCGCGCCGGCAGGCCCGGACGACGAGCGCATCCAGGCCTATGCACTTCCCGGCGGAAAGCTGGCTCACCCCGTGCCGGGCCAGAACCTGGTCGGTTCGGCGAAGAAGGGCATCTGACGTATACGCATGATGGGCCTAGGGAGCCTCTGATCTATTCCACGTAGGCGGCATGATGTCCAGAAGGCTCGCCGCCGGTGCTGTCCGGCGCCGGCAAGGGTGGCTCCCTTACCAAGCCGGGCGGTGCCGGTGGCGGGCCTTCTGGACATCACCCCATCATCTATAAAACAAGACGTGGGGGCCGTTGCTGTAAGCGCGCAGCTCGCCGCCGGGCTGGCTCGAAAGACGTCCAGTCTGCTTTCGCCAACCCAACGACGATCTGCGCGCTTACAGCAACGGTGACGCCTGCGCGGAATAGATCAGAGGCTCCCTAGACGGCCCAGCCTTCGCGATACTCGCGACGCAGAAACGCGTTGGCTGCCGGTGCGTTGGTGACGCGCATGTTCTCCGCGTCGTACTCGATCCTGCCGCCCGCGCGAAGGGACACGATGCCCAGCAGCATGACCTCCGTCAGCCGCGAGGCATACGAGAACGGCGAGGACGCTTCCCCCTTCCCCTTGCAGGCCTCCACCCAGTTCATCTCGTGCGACGTCTTGATGCGCGCGAACTTTTGCGGGGGCGTGCCCACCGAATCATGCAACGACTGCGGCAGCAGGCGCGGGTTCGCGCCGTATGTCTCGTGGATCAGCTTGCCCTTGTCGCCGACGTAGAGGACGCCGCCGTCCTTGCTCATCTGGCCGGCTCCCAACGCTTCCAGCCCGGGAGGTAGCAACGAGCCGTCATACCAGGTGAGCTTCACCGGCGGCCTGCTGCCGCGTGCCGGGAACTCGTAGTACGTCGTCGTCGCCATCGGGTATGACGCGTGGTTGAAGGGCGTCGAGACGGTCTCCACGGCCGTCGGAAAACCCAGATCCAGCGACCAGAACGGAGAATCGATCAGGTGCGCCCCCATGTCGCCGATGGCACCCACACCCCAATCCACCCACCCGCGCCAGTTGAACGGGTGATACACAGGGTGGTAGTCGACGACGGGACCGGGGCCAAGGAAGAGATCCCATGCCAGCCCTTCCGGTTTCGGATAGTTACCAACCATGGCATTGGCGAGCCGGTCCATCACTGCTCCCTCGTTCCAGTTCGCGTCGTCCGGCCTTGGCCTGGCTTGCGGACGTGGAATCCCCTGCGGCCAGTAGGCAAGCGGGCGATTCGTCCAGACGTGGACTTCGCTCACATGGCCGATCGCCCCGGCCGCGATGTACTCGTTGATCAACCGGGCATCGTCGGTCGAGTGACCCTGGTTTCCCATCTGCGTGACGATCCTGGGGTTGTCCCTGGCTTTCCCGGCCAGCTCGCGGGCCTCGTGAATCGACCAGGTGAGTGGCTTCTGCACGTAAACGTGCTTGCCATGGCTCATCGCCGCGCTGGCGATCACCGCATGCAGATGGTCCGGCGTCGCAATGACCACCGCGTCGATGTCCTTTTGCTGTTCGAGCATCCGGCGGTAGTCGGTGTAACGCTTGATCGAATCGAACTTGCGGGAAAGCAGATTTATCTGCTTGATGTGGTCCTGCAGCTCCAGGCGTTCTTTAGCGGTCTGGGCTTTGTCGAGGCGTGCCTGAGCTTTCCCCAGGGTGTCGAACATCCCGCGAAAGCTCTTCTCCGTGTAGTGCCAATCCACGTCGCACAGGGCGACGATGTTCTCACCGGCCAAGGCAAGGATGTTGTGCATGCCCATGCCGCCGACACCGATGCCGGCAATGTTCAATCGATCGCTGGGCGGCGTATAGCCGGTCCCGCCAAGGACGTGGCGGGGCACGATCATCAACCCGGTCGCGGCGATGGCCGTGCCCGCGAGAAAGTCGCGGCGTGAGATCTTGCCGCTCGCTCCCGTGTCCCCGGAGGTCTCCCCGGCGCACTGGCCCTGCTTCTCTTTCCCGATGTTCGATTCATCCGTCATGGTCGCTGCAACCTCCGGTTGGATACCGACAGAGTAGGGAGCAGTCTGGACCAAGCCCCCGACCCGATAAGCAAGCTCAGGTTCTTGTCGCAGATTGGGTTCGGATTTTCTGTGCTATCCAACCCGGTCTTGAAGCGAAAAGTGTCACCGGATCCAGCGTCTCGGCTACTGGCGATACTGCAGCGCCGGCTCAGCAGGCGTCATGGGGAGCGGATCAACGCGTCATGAGACCGTATGGTCTAGGCCGTTCGACATAATAATTGTCTTAAAAATATCTGTACCGATCAGTTTTTAACCTGATTCGAACAACTCGACGGGAAGCCCCTGCTAACTTCACCCGACTTTCACGGTCGCCAGCATGGCAGGGCGGCTTCACTCACCGATGAAAAGGGCTTCTCGCTCATGTATTTAAAGCGACTGATCGCTCTTGCGTTCGCTGTTTGTGCCGTATCCGCCACCACCGCCGTACTTGCTGACGAAACCGCTCCGGCCCCGAACCTCGGCCAGTCCGCTTCGCTCCTGCTGACCAGCCTTCCGGTCTTCGCGCCCGCCACCCAGCTGGCCCAGTCGGCGCTTCCCGATCCCTCCCAGTTCTCCGCGAAAGCCGATGACGTCGAACCGGCCGATGGCCAGGACGTTGCCGATGCCGCCGATGGCGCGGGCATCGACCAGGACACGGTCGCCCACGCCGATGGCGATGCGCGCCACATGCTTATCGCCCTGGCGATGAAGCTGAAAGACATCCGTTACCGCCGCGGTGGCAAGGAGCCGTCGACCGGCTTCGATTGCAGCGGCTTCGTGCGCTACGTGTTCCAGCACAGCATCGGCCTCGACCTGCCGACCAACTCAGCCAGGCAGTTCCTCGCCGGCTTCAAGGTCAACCGTGCCGACATGAAGACCGGCGACCTGGTCTTCTTCCGTACCCGCGGCAAGAACATCTCGCATGTCGGTATCTATATCGACAACGGCCAGTTCATCCATTCCCCGTCGGCCGGCAAGGTCGTGCGCGTGGACAGCCTCAATGAGGCCTATTGGGCCAAGCGTTTCGTTGGCGCCAAGCGACCGGAAGGTATCGCTCGGATCTGACAGCTCGACGTTCCATCGGTTGCGACAATTTTCATTCGGCCCGCCTTGTGCGGGCCGTTTTCTTTCCGCGCTTGCACACTGGCAAGTCCTTGCCAATACTCGGCCGTCATGGCGTCTATCCGTATGGATGGCCAAAAGCACAGGCGGACCGGATGGACCTTCGTAGATATGCGCTTGTCGCGTTGCTGGCGACGACCATGGCCGGCTGTTCCGGCATGGCGGCCCATGGCGTTTCGCCGGGCTGGGTCGAGACCCGGCTGTATTTCGGCCTGGGTCCGGCGGACCGGCCCGGGGAGGGCGTGGATGACGCCGGCTGGCGCCGGTTCCTCGACAGCGATGTGACGCCTCGCTTCCCGGACGGCCTGTCCGTCGTGGACGCCTATGGCCAGTGGCAAAGCCCGAAGGGCGGGTCGCCGGAACGCCTGCGCTCGAAGATCCTGGTCATCGACTATCCGGACCAGCCCGCCAACCGGGCCAAGATCGAGGCGATCCGCGACAGCTGGAAACGCACGACCGGCGATGAATCGGTGATGCGGGTGACCCAGCCGGCCGAGGTGTCTTTCTGATGGCGACCGCGACACCATCCCGTTACCGCTGGTTCGCCGCGGGCGATGCCAACGGCTTCCTCGGCCTGGTGGTCGACAACCTGTCGATCATGGGGTTCCTGTCGTATTCCCTGATCGGGATCTTCGGTTTTCCGAAGGATATCGTCCTGCGCCTGATGTTCCCGGGCACCGCGCTCGGCGTGCTGCTTGGCAACCTGGCCTATACCTGGATGGCACGCCGGTTGGCCCGGCGTACCGGCCGCGCCGACATCACTGCGATGCCGCTCGGCCTGGATGCCCCGACCAGCATCGGCATGGCCTTGCTGGTGCTCGGCCCGGCCTTCCTCGGTTTCAAACAAGCAGGCATGGACGAGCATGCCGCCGGCATCGCGACCTGGCAGCTCGGCATGGCCTCGCTGGTGGTGATGGGCGTGCTCAAGGTCGTGTTGTCGTTCGCCGGCGCCTTCGTCCAGCGCTGGGTGCCGCGCGCGGGCCTGCTTGGCTCGATCGCGGGCATCGCCCTGGTGCTGATGGGCTTCCTGCCCCTGGTCGAGGTGCTGAAGGTGCCGGTGGTCGGCTTCGTCGGCGTCGGCGTGGTGCTCTACGCGCTGGTGGCGAAGGCGAGGATGCCCTTCGGCCTGCCAGGCGTGCTGGTGGCCTTCCTGGTGGCGCTGGCGCTCTATTACGGCCTGGGTCCGGCCGGCGTGCTGGGCAGCGGTTATCACGCGCCCGCGGCGTGGGAATGGCGGATCGGGTTTCCCTGGCCGTCGCTGGCCTTCGTGCCTGGGTTGGCCTACACCGTGCCCTACCTGCCGCTGATCCTGCCGTTCGGGCTGCTGATGGTGGTCGGCGGAATCAATGTGACTGAAAGCGCGCGCGCGGCCGGCGACGATTATCCGACCCGCGACATCCTGCTGGTCGAGGCCGTGACGACCCTGGTCGCCGGTGTCTGCGGGGGCGTGGCACAGACCACGCCGTACATCGGCCAGCCCGCCTACAAGGCGATGGGCGCGCGCAGCGGCTATACCTTGCTGACCGGCCTGGTGATCGGGCTGGGCGGCATGCTCGGCTATCTCGCCAACCTGGTGGAGTTGTTGCCGCTCTCGGTGCTGGCGCCGATCCTGGTCTTCGTCGCGATCAGCATCACGACCCAGGCCTTCGAGGCGACGCCATTGCGCTATGCCGCGGCGGTGGTTTTCAGCTTCTTCCCGGCCATCGCGCGGATGCTGACGATCAAGCTCAGCGATCCGGCCCTGGTCGCGCCGACGACCTTCCAGGCGCTGTACCACACGGAGGTGCGCGGCTTCGCCGATCTCGCGGTGATCACCATCCTCGGCAACGGTTTCATCATCACCTCGATGATCTGGGCGAGTTTCCTGGTCGCCCTGATCGATGCGAAGGTCCGCGCGGCGGCGGGGATCCTGCTGATCGGCGCGGGCCTCACCGTATTCGGCGTGATCCACTCGGTCGAGCTTTCCGGTGGCATCTACCTGCCGTGGCGCCTGGCCGCGGCCGAGCAGGGCATGGTCTGGCAGTTCGCCGGCGCCTACGTGGTGCTGGCCGTGGTGCTCGCCCTGCTGTCGCTGGGCTCGGGCCGCGCGCGGCGCGCTTGAAATGGCCGCTGGCGGCGGCCATGTCGTGGAATCGTATCGATCCGAGGTTCCACCATGTCGTTAGCCGAGCTGCAGGCCCTCCCGGGCGTGACCGCCGTCCCCGAGGCCGTGACCCAGGGCTACGTCTTCAACCACACGATGATCCGGGTCAAGGACATCGCCAAAGCACTGGATTTCTATTCGCGCGTGCTCGGCTTCACCGTGGTCCACAGGCATGTCTTCGAGCAGGCGGCCTTCACCATTTATTACCTGGTGCTGCGAGCTGACCAGGCGGCGATTCCCGAGGACGATGCGGCGCGCCTGACCTGGGTGCTCGGTCAGCCCGGGGTCCTCGAACTGACCTACAACCATGGCACCGAGCAGGACCCGGCCTTCGCCTACCATGCCGGCAACAGCGAGCCACGCGGTTTTGGGCATCTGTGTGTCTCGGTCCCGGACGTCAAGGCAGCCTGCGAGCGCTTCGAGGCGCTGGGCGTGCCCTTCCAGAAGCGCCTGTCGGACGGCTTCATGCGGCATATCGCCTTCATCAAGGACCCGGACGGCTACTGGATCGAGATCCTGCAGCCCGGCCCGCTGGCCTGAGTGCCGGCCGCGCGGCGAACCCGCCGCCGGCCTCGCGGTCCATTAAGCTCACCCTTTCGTCCCTCAGGCGACCCCATGCCCTTCGACCTTCCCCCGATCACCCGCGCGTTGCTTATCGCGAACGTCGCGGTGTTCCTGTTGCAGATGGTGCTCGGCGACACGTCGACCTTCGCCCTGACCCAGCACTTCGCGCTCTGGCCGTGGGGTCCCGATATCAATGGCCAGGTCGCCGATGGCTCCGTGATCGTCGCCGGCTTCCGCCCGTGGCAGATCGTGACCTACGCCTTCATGCATGGCAGCATCACCCATCTGCTGTTCAACATGCTCGCGCTCTTCATGTTCGGCGGCACCATCGAGCGGACCTTCGGGCGCAACGAGTACCTGCTGTATTACTTCGTCTGCCTGGTCGTCGCGGCGCTGGCGCAGCTGCTGGTGGTGCATTTCTTCACCCCCGACAAGATGTTCCCGACGGTCGGCGCGTCCGGCGCGATCTTCGGCCTGCTGCTGGCGTTCGGCATGATGTATCCGCATGAAAAAGTCATGCTGATGTTCCTGCCGATCCCGATGCCGGCATGGCTGTTCGTCACCGGTTATGCGGTGATCGAGTTGTTCCTCGGCGTCACCGGCACGCAGGCGGGCGTCGCCCACTTCGCCCATCTGGGCGGCATGCTCGGCGGCTACCT
>DASYLE010000030.1:0-41340 GCA_036009745.1 Luteibacter sp.
CCGTCGTAGGTCTTGGTCGGGTTGCCCATCATGCTGATGGTCAGCAGGGCGGGGTTGATGTTGGCGAACAGGCTCGGCTGGACCAGGGTGTAGTTGCCTTGGCCGGCGCCGCCCAGGGTGAAGCCCATGGTCGACACGGCGAGATTGTTGCCGACGTCGGTCTGCCCGAACTTGGCCGAAGCACCCGCCGTCGAAAGCGTGACATCGTCCGTGCTGACGATACCGTCCAGCGCGGCGTTGCTGGTGTTGAGCGTCGCGAGCAGCGTGTTGTCGTAGGTCTTGTTGCCGGCGATGACCTGGCCGATGGTCAGCTGTTTCTGCGTGATGTTCGCGAACAGGCCGGTCGGTGCCACTACGGTGTAGTTGCTGGCCTTGTTGCCGGTCAGGAGGTAACCGATCGCGGAGACGCCGAGCCCGCTGCCGACATTGGACTGCGCGAACGTGCCGGTGATGCCGCTCGTATCCAGGTGAACGTCGTTGATGTCCGGCTGGATCACGCCGAACAGCTTCGCGCCGCTGGCGTCGATCGTGTCGCTGGTGTTGCCGTCGTATGTCTTGCTGATGCCGAGCAGGCCGCTGATCAGTAGCGGGGCCTGGCTGATCGTGCCCATGCCGGTGGCGACCGTGGGCAGGATGTAGTTGGCGAGGTTGGTGCCGGCATTGGCCACGAAGTTGGTAACCGAGAACGTGGCGTTCAGTGCCACGTTGCCGGCATCCGAGCCGGCGTAGGCGATCGAGCTGGGCTGCTTGACCGTGACGCCCTGGCTGCCGAAGAAGCCGTCGATCTCGTAGTTGCCCGAGCCGAGGGTGGCGGTAGTAGTGCCGTCATAGACCTTGGTCGGGTCATTGATGATCTGCGCGGTCAACGGTGCCGGAGTGATCGTTCCGATCTTGCCGGTGACCGTGCCGCTGCCGAGCGTGTAACCGAACACCGGGATCGAACCGTTGAGCAACGAGAAGTTGCCGATCAGGCCGGGCGCGGTCACGGTGATACCCGAGCCGGCGTTGACCGAGGCATAGCTGCCGCCGGTTGCCGTGCCGATCGTGTCGCCGTTGACCAGGCCGGTGCTGTTGAAGTTCGCGCCGGTGAAGCCGCCTGCCGCGTTGGTGTTGTCGTAGACCTTGCTGACCGTGCCCTTCAGGCCGGTGATGTTCAGGGTCGGGGCGAGGGCGTAGATCAGGCCATTGCCGGTGCCGAGCAGGGCTGTGGAGCCGCCGGCGGTGTTGTACTGGATGTAGTTCGGGGTCAGGCCGCCGAGGGTGTTGGTCAGCGGGCTGGCGGTGTACGCCAGCCATTTCGCGCCCAGCGCGTTCGCGCCAGCGCTGTTGACGAATTTGCTGGCGTTGACGGTTGCGCCCGTACCGGCGGAGATGCCGCCGGCATTGCCGATCGTCAGCGTGCCGGCGGTTGCGTTCATCACCACGCCGCCGGCGCCGTTGATCGTGCCGTTGATGTTGATATTGTTGCCGGCGTCGAAGGTCAGTATCCCTGCGGCGTTCGCCCAGGCGACGGTGGTGCCCGCGTTGAGGGTAATGTCGTTGGTTGCCTGCTCGTCGACCGGGGTGCCCGTATTGAGCACGCCGGAGATCGTCGCCGCGGTGGTGCTGTCGATCACCAGGTCGACCGGATCGATCAACCAGCCACCCGACTTGCCTTGCGGCGCCGCCGTGGTGATCTTCGCGTCGCCGGCCAGCGCGAAATGCGCGGCCGAGGTTTCGATATGGCCGCCGTCGCCGCCATTGGGCGCGCTGGCGTCGAGGGTGCCGCCGACATTGACCGTGCCTGCCTCCATGCCGCCGAGCAGGGTGATTACGCCGTCATGGTCCTGGACGCTGCGCGCCTGCACGGTGCCGGTGTTGTTGACCGCGCTGGCGAGCAGGGAGTCCCTGGCGCCGGCGGTCATCAACACCTGGCCGCCGTCGGCGACGATCAGCTGGCGGTTTTCGGCCAGGTTGTTCAGGGTGCTTTCGTTGACTTCCAGGTGCAGCAGGTGGTTGTCGCTGAAGGTCAGGGTGACCGCGCTGCCGCCGCCGAGGGCGACCGTGCCCAGCTGGGCACGAATGACGCCCTGGTTGGAGACCTGGTTGCCGATCAGTGCCACATAACCGCCGTTCGCGGCCGTGATGCTGCCCTGGTTGGTCACCTTGCCCTTGCCGTTGCCGCTGAAGCGCACGCTGTTGCTGCCGAGCGAACTGGCATCCAGGTCCAGGGTCGAGGCGACGATGCCGCCGACGTTGACCTGGGCGTTCTGGCCGAACAGCACACCATTCGGGTTGATCAGCCAGACCTGGCCGTTGGCATTGAGGTGGCCGAAGATTTCGCTGGAGGTGTTGCCCAGGATGCGGTTGACCGCGATCGAGCTGGCGCCTGGCTGGTTGAAATTGACGGTCTGGTCGGCGCCAACGTCAAAACTTTGCCAGTTCAGCGACAGCAGCTTGCTGTTCTGCTGGATCGTGGTGGTGTTGCCCGACTGCGAAATCTGGCCGGAGCCGGCGACGACCTGGCCGCCGGTGGGCGTGTTGCCCGCATGCGCCAGGCCGGTCATCCCCAGCGAGGCGGACAGCAGCGAGAACATCATCAGGCGGTGGCCGACGACAGCGCTGCGCGATGCGCCTGAGCGCTTGCACGATGCCAGTTCCGAAGCCGCGACCCACTGCGAGAGAGAACGGTTCCAGCAAAGCCGATAGATGCGATTCATGGTTCAACACGTCCTATTTATTGAAATTCGATTTGCCCGCGCTTTCGCGCGACGCCTAAGTCGTGGCTTGAATGGATGGGTTTGCTTTCAGGCGAATGTCGCATCGCGCGGATAAAAAGCGCCGGCATTTTGACGGGCTGCATCTGGAGACACGCACATGCATCCCGCGCACACGAAACACGCGTGCTTTTCTGTAATGACCAGCGTTTTCCGGCACTCAAATCGCGTTACAACGCGACGCCTGTGAAGCCCCCATCAACCCCTGCCTGTTGCGTTCGCCCCGTGGGGCGTCCCACCCTATAGTCAGCTACAGCCCTGCTTGTAGCGTGCCAAAATGATACTCACATCCCAGTACAGATGCGATTTTTTGGAAATATTTTCATTTCTCGTATTTTGGCCCGATTGATGCATGGGCTTTCGTCCCCTCGGATTTTGCATGGCTCGGAGAGCGGGTGGCGATCCGCTCCGGTGAGGTCGCAGCGGGTAGCGTCCATGAAAACGACGTAACGCTCGGGCATATAAAGGCTTTGATTTTTGGCCCCCGGCATTTATTTCTTTTTATTTCGCTTTATTGCTCATTATTTTAATTGCCGGACATTGCTTCCGGTAATGCAAATTCGGCAAATCGGGGAAATATTCGGTTATGCAGTTGCATGGTCGGGTGGGCTCCCGCATAACCCTTCATACCGACGATCGACCGATTCGAGGGTGACATTTCGGGTCACATCGTCCCTCGAGGCGAGGCGAGTAGGGCCTCCTGGCGACCCGGGGTGCCGGCGCGGGGCCATGGCGGCGCGGCGCGGTTTCTTCTATGTTGGTGTATTCCATCGGCAAAGGTCGCTGCATGTCCGCATCCCACGAGCATCCGGATCATCTCCGGCGTAGCCTGTCCAACCGCCACCTGCAGCTGATCGCGATCGGCGGTGCCATCGGCACCGGCCTGTTCATGGGCTCGGGCAAGACCATCAGCCTCGCCGGCCCGTCGATCATCCTGGTCTACCTGATCATCGGCGTGATGCTGTTCTTCGTGATGCGGGCCATGGGCGAGCTCCTGCTCTCCAACCTCGCGTACAAGTCCTTCATCGACTTTTCCACCGATCTGCTCGGGCCATGGGCCGGCTTCTTCTGCGGCTGGACCTACTGGTTCTGCTGGATCATCACCGCCATCGCCGATGTGATCGCGATCTCCGCGTATGCCCAGTTCTGGTTTCCAGGGATGGCACCGTGGATACCGGCGGTGCTCTGCGTGCTCCTGCTGCTCGGCCTCAACCTGGCGACGGTCAAGCTGTTCGGCGAGATGGAATTCTGGTTCGCCCTGATCAAGATCATCGCGATCTGCGCCCTGATCGTGACTGGTTTCGGGCTGGTCGCCTGGGGGTTCACGTCGCCTTCGGGGCACCAGGCCTCGTTGGCCAACCTGTGGAACGACGGTGGGCTGTTCCCGAAAGGGCTGGGCGGCTTCTTTGCCGGCTTCCAGATCGCGGTGTTCGCTTTCGTCGGCATCGAGCTGGTCGGCACGACCGCCGCGGAGACCGCCGACCCGGAGCGCAACCTGCCCAAGGCGATCAATTCGATTCCCGTGCGCATCATCATCTTCTATGTGCTGGCCCTGATCGCGATCATGGTGGTGACGCCGTGGCGCATGGTGGAGCCGGGCAAGAGCCCCTTTGTCGAGCTGTTCGTGCTGGCCGGCATCCCGGCCGCCGCCAGCCTGATCAACTTCGTGGTGCTGACTTCGGCGACCTCGTCGGCCAATAGCGGCATCTTCTCGACCAGTCGCATGCTCTACGGCCTGGCCCAGGAAGACCACGCGCCGAAGGCGTTCAGCCGCCTCTCGAATGCCGCGGTGCCTTCGCGTGGTCTTTTGTTCTCCTGCTTCTGCCTGTTGCTCGGCGCGATGCTGGTCTACGTGATTCCCAACCTGGTCACCGCCTTCACCCTGGTCACCACGCTGGCCGCGGTGCTCTTCATGTTCGTCTGGTCGTTGATCCTGTTCGCTTACATCGCCTACCGGCGGAAGCGTCCCGAACTGCATCGGGCGTCGAAGTACAAGATGCCTGGTGGCGTGCTGATGTGCTGGGTGTGCCTGGTATTCTTCGCCTTCGTGCTGGTGCTGCTCAGTTTGCAGGCCGATACCCGGCAGGCCTTGCTGGCAAGTCCCGTGTGGTTCGTGCTGCTGGCGGTGGGGTATGCGTGGAGGGGGCGTCGTGCGCGTGGTTGATCGGGTTGGAGCGAGCGCCGGCGATCGGGAGAGTCACGGCCCCAAAGGACTCGCGAACAGGGTTCGCTCCCACAACAGGGGGGCGGTCCTTGTGCTGCTCGTCTGCGGGTTTGTTTCTACGGCACACGCCACGATCTCCGACGAAACCCGCTGGCGCACGGAAGCGCAGGCGGTCACGATCACCCGCGACGACTGGGGTATCGCCCATGTCCACGGCAAGACTGATGCCGATGCGGTGTTCGGCATGGCTTACGCCCAGGCCGAGGACGACTTCAACCGGGTCGAGACCAATTACCTGAACTCGATGGGGCGCCTCGCCGAGGCGGAGGGCGAAAAGGCGGTCTGGCAGGACCTGCGGATGAAGCTGTTCATCGACCCGGTCGAGCTGGAGGCGCTTTATGCGAAGAGCCCCGGCTGGCTGCGCTCGCTGATGAACGCCTGGGCGGATGGACTGAACTACTACCTCGCCACCCATCCGGACGTGCATCCGCGGGTGATCACCCGCTTCGAGCCGTGGATGGCGCTGAGCTTCAGCGAGGGCAGCATTGGTGGCGATATCGAGCGCGTATCGCTGAAGGAGCTCGAGGCGTTCTACGGCCATGACGGGCAGCCGGTCGCGTTCGCCGAGCCGCCATCGAGCTGGACGGAGCCTTCCGGCTCGAACGGTATCGCTATCGCGCCGAAGCTGACCGCCGATGGCCATGCGCTGCTGCTGATCAATCCGCATACCTCGTTCTTCTTCCGCTCCGAATTGCAGATGACCAGCGATGCCGGGCTCGATGCCTATGGTGCTGTGACCTGGGGGCAATTCTTCGTCTACCAGGGCTTCAACCACCACATCGGCTGGATGCATACCTCGACCGGTGCGGACAATGTCGACGAGTTCGCCGAGACGATCGTGCGCAAGGGCGATCGGTTCTTCTATCTCTATGGCAAGGAACTCAGGCCGATTACGACGCGCGAGATCGCCGTGCCCTATCGCAAGGGCGACGGGTCGATGGCGGAACGACGTTTCACCGTCTACGCGACGCACCATGGCCCGGTGGTGCGTGACAAGGACGGTAAGTGGATCGCGATGGCGCTGATGAACAAGCCGATGGAAGCGCTGGAGCAGAGCTGGCTGCGTACCCAGGCCAGCGACTACGCCAGCTATATGAAGGTGGCGGAGTTGAAGGCGAACTCATCGAATAACACGATCTTCGCCGACGACAAGGGCGAGATCGCCTATCTGCATCCCCAGTTCATCCCGAAGCGGGACGATCGCTTCGACTACACGAAGCCGGTGGACGGCAGCGATCCGGCGACGGACTGGAAGGGGCTGCATGCGCTCGACGCAGCGCCCCACCTGCTCAACCCGGCCAATGGCTGGATCATGAACACGAACAACTGGCCGTATTCGGCGGCCGGCAAGGACAGCCCGAAGCGCGAGGATTACCCGCGTTACATGGACAGCGTCGGCGAGAACCCGCGCGGTATCCATGCGACGCGTGTGTTGAGCGACCAGCAGGGCTTCACCATGGCATCGCTGCTTACGGCGGCTTTCGATTCCTACCTGCCAGCCTTCGCGCGGCAGATCCCGGTCCTGGTCGCCGACTACGATGCGCTCCCCGCGACCGACCCGCTGAAGCGCCGGCTCGCCGGCCAGGTCGCCATGCTGCGGCACTGGGACTATCGCTGGGGTATCGCGTCGATGCCGACGTCGCTGGCGGTGTTCTGGGGCGACACCTTGTGGGACAAGATGGACAAGTCCGATACGGCCGAAGGATTGACGGTTTACGACCTCATGGCCGACAAGGCCGGCCCGGCGACACGGCTTGCCGCCCTTGTCGAGGCATCGGATCGGCTGGAGAAGGATTTCGGCAGCTGGGGGGTCCCCTGGGGCGAGGTCAACCGGTTCCAGCGAGTCAATGGCGATATCGTGCAGCCCTTCGACGACGCGAAGGCCAGCATCCCCGTGCCTTTCACTTCGTCACGCTGGGGTTCGCTCGCCTCCTTCGGGGCACACCGCTGGCCGGGCACGAAGCGGTACTACGGCACCAGCGGCAACAGTTTCGTCGCGGTGGTCGAGTTCGGTGACAAGGTGCGGGCGAGGGCGATCACGGCGGGCGGCGAGAGTGGCCACCCGGGGTCGGCGCATTTCAATGACGAGGCCGAGCGTTACACGACCGGCAACCTGCGCACGGTCTACTTCTGGCCCGAGCAGCTCAAAGGCCATACGGAGCGGGTTTACCACCCCGGTTCCTGAGTCGGTCGCCGTGCCCCCGGGAGGGGGCACGGCTTCCTGACACGTACCGCCAGAATTACTGGTGGCTGGTGCCGGCAGCGGCGGGCGTGGTGTCCGTCGCGGTCGTGGCCGGAGCCGGGGTCATCGCCGGGGCGGTGGCGGCCGGAGCCGGGGTCATCGCAGCCGGCGCGGTCGCCGCGCTGCTGGGTGCCGTCGCCGCGGAGGCCGGAGCCGTGGCCGCATCGTCGTGCTTGTTGCAGGCCGACAGGGCCAGGACGGACGCGATCATCAAACCTGCTACGACTACATTCTTCATGTGGGTATCCCTTGGATGGTTTAGGTGCGGGCGTGGCGATGCTGCGTTTCACAGCTTACGTCCACGGCGAAGCCATGACACCACGCTCGCTTGCGCGACCCTACTGGACGAGCGCCCGTATTTCCAGTTGGATCGAATGAAGCGGCATTCACGTTCAGGATCGGGCAAGCATCGGGAGGCGCCCCAGGGCCCTCAGCCCGGGGTCCGGCGGTCCGGTTTCAACCTTATATAGAGCTGTTTGCGCACCCTCGCGACCACCTCGCCCGACCCGGTGGTGACGTCGACATCGAACCAGCGCAGCACCTTGGCGCCGCCGGCTGCCTCGGCCCGCAGCTCCCCGACCGTGGCCTCGGGCAGGACGAAATGGGCGTGGACGTCCTCGCGGCCCGGGGCGACGAAGTCGATGGCGCCGGCCTTGTCCCAGACGTAGTAATCGCTACCCAGGCGGTGCATGACCAGCAGCATCCAGAACGGATCGGTCATCGCGAACAGGTTGCCGCCGAACTGGGTCCGCACGTAATTCCGGTTCCAGGGGCGCAATCGCAGCACCACGCGGACCTCGCTCCAGGCCTCGTCGATCGACTGGACCCGGATGCTGTTGAAGAGGAAGGGTGGCCAGAGATTGAGCAGGCGGCGGAAGCTGGAGGCTTTCATGGCGCTGGCACAACAGGGTGCGCCCCACTGGCTGGCGTGGTCATCAAAAGACCAGCGCAGCCATCTGCCGCCGGTACCGGCCCACCAGATCCGCATCGTCCAGCGTGGCGAAGGCGGCAAGCAGGCGCTTTTTCGCCTGGCCGTCGTTCCAGTCGCGCTGGCGCTTGAGCACGTCGAGGAACTGGTCGAGGCCGGCGGGGGCATCGCCTTCGAGCAGGAGGCGGACCCCGAGCTGGTCGCGCGCCTGCCAGTCGTCGCCGTCGGCGGCGATGCGCGAGCGCAACTCGGCGATGGCAGGCGCGTCTTCCAGGGCGCGGGCCAGGTCGAGCTGGCTGCGCAGGCGGACGGCCTTCGCGTCGGTGGCCAGGTTGGCGGGCAATGCGTTCAGTTCGGCTTCGGCGGCATCGACCTTGCCGGCCTGCATCAGGGCCAGGGCAAGGTCGAGCTTCAGTTCGCCACGCTCCGGGGTGGCGGCGATCTCGGCCAGCAGGCGGGCGATGGCTTCGTCGGCGGTCTCGGCCGGAACCTCGACGGCCTCGGCCTCGACGGCGCCTTCGAGCGGCTGGAGATGGCGGCCGAGGAACTCACGCAACTGGCCCAGCGGCAAGGCGCCGGCGAATCCGTCCAGGACCTGGCCATCCTTGACCAGCATCACGGTGGGAATGCTGCGGATGCCGAACATGGCGGCCAGTTGCTGTTCCTTGTCGACGTCGATGCGGGCCAGGCGGAAGGCGCCGTTGTATTCGTCGGCCAGCGATTCGAGCATTGGGCCGAGGGTCTTGCATGGCTCGCACCAGGTCGCCCAGAAGTCGACCAGGACCGGGGTGGTCAGCGAAGCGGTGAGGACGTCGGTTTCGAAATTGTCCTGGGTGGCATCGAAAATGTGCGGGCTGGTGGGGGCGACGGCGCTCACGGTGGCTCCTGGCGGAATACGGATGCCCGTTGAGATCGGGTAGGCCCGGAAGCATATCAAGGGAGCCCCGCTGCTGAACGGCCCCGTTCGGCTCATCGCGCGGTTTGCACGCGGATTTGCGACCATATGCCGCCAGCCGCCAGCCGCGGCGTCGAAGGATTGTCTTGGAAGCGCCCGCACTGATCATCTGCGAACACTGTGACACCGTGTATCGCCGCCGCCCGCTGGCGCGCGGCGAGGTGGCCCGGTGCGCGCGTTGCGACGCGGTGATGGAGCGGCATCAGTGGATCGGCATCGACGGCCAGCTGGCCCTGATCGCCGCCGCCCTCGTGGTCTTCGTGATCGCCAACATCGCCCCGATCGTCTCGCTTGGCTTCAGCGGGATGACCTCGGAGACCACCTTGTGGGGGGCGGTGATCACCATGTGGAGCGACGACACCCAGGTGGTCTCGGTGCTGGCCGCGATGACCCTGTTCTTCTTCCCGCTGTCGCAGATCCTGATCTTCGGCTGGCTGCTGTATTTTGCCCGCGACGGGCGCCGCGCGCCGGGCTTCTCCCAGGCGATGATCGCCCTGTACTACGTGAAGCCCTGGAGCATGATCGAGGTCTTCATGCTTGGCGTGCTGGTCGCCCTGGTCAAGGCATCGACGTATTTCGAGGTCGTCCCCGGCGTGGGCATCTGGGCCTTCGCCGTGCTTACGGTGCTGATCACCATCTTTTCCAGCCACGACGCGCGCAGCCTGTGGGACGAGACGCGGGAGACGCCGCGATGAGCCGGCTGGTCCGTGCCTCGGACATCGGCATGGTCGGCTGCCATGTCTGCCGGCTGGTCTGTGCCGCGCCACAGCCCGGCGAGGACGCCCATTGCCCGCGCTGCGGCGCCGGCCTGCATATGCGCAAGCGCGACAGCCTGGCCCGGACCTGGGCCCTGTTGATCGCCGCCGCGCTGCTCTACCTGCCGGCGAATATCTTCCCGATCATGCGCACGCAGAGCCTGTTCAGCCGCGACGACAACACCATCCTGAGCGGTGTGATCGAACTCTGGCGCGCCGGTTCCGCGGACCTCGCGGTGATCGTCTTCGTCGCCAGCATCGTCGTGCCGATGATGAAATTCCTGGTCATGGGTTTCCTGCTGGTGTCGATCCGGCGCAGGAGCGGCTGGGCCCTGCGCCAGCGGGCAAAGATGTACCGGGTGATCGAGCTGGTCGGCTACTGGTCGATGCTCGACGTTTTCGTGGTGGCGCTGCTCAGCGCGCTGGTCCATTTCAAGGTGCTCAGCCGCGTCGAGCCGCTGCCGGGCGTGATCTATTTTGGCCTCGTGGTGGTCCTCACCATGTTTGCCGCGATGAGTTTCGATCCCCGGCTGATCTGGGATAACAGGGACAACGATGACTGACACGCAAACCCAAGACGACCTGCCGCAGCCGGTGCTGCGCAAGCGTCGCACCGGATTCTCGCTGATCTGGCTGGTCCCGCTGATCGCCGCCCTGGTCGGCGTGTCGCTGCTGGTCAATCATTGGCTTTCGGCCGGCCCGCAGATCACGGTGACCTTCCTCACCGCCGAGGGCCTCGAGGCCGGCAAGACCCAGGTCAAGTACAAGAACGTAGTGATCGGCAAGGTCACCCGGATCAAGCTCACCAGCGATCGTAGCCATATCGTCGTGTCCGTCGATCTGGACAAGGACGCGCAGAGCTTCGCGACCAAGGGCACGCGTTTCTGGGTGGTGCGGCCGCGGGTCGGCATCGGTGGCGTGTCCGGCGTCGATACCTTGTTCTCTGGCGCCTTCATCGGTGCCGACGTGGATAATTCCGATGAAACGCAGAAATCGTTCACCGGCCTGGAAACCCCGCCGGCGGTGACCCATGGCGCTCCCGGCCGGCGCTTCACCCTGCATGCCGCCGACCTCGGCTCGCTGGATATCGGCTCGCCGGTGTATTACCGGCGCATCCTGGTCGGTCGCATCGTTTCCTACCAACTGGACAAGGATGGCCGCGGGGTCAGCCTGGATCTGTTCGTCGACGGACCGAACGACCGCTTCGTCACCGGCGACACGCGCTTCTGGAATGCCAGTGGCGTGGACGTCTCGCTTGGTGCCGATGGATTGAAGCTCAATACGCAGTCGCTGGCCACGGTGATCGCCGGCGGCGTGGCTTTCCAGGAACCGCCTGGCCCGCGCGATGAAAACCCGGCGGCGGAGAACGCCGAGTTCACCCTGTTCGGCGACCAGGCCTCGGCCATGGCACCGCCGGACGGCAAGCCGCGCTATATCCGGATGCGTTTCGAGCATTCCTTGCGCGGGCTCAATGTCGATGCCCCGGTCGAGTTCCTCGGGGTGAAGATCGGCAAGGTCGTCTCGGTGAACCTCGACTACGACGAGGCGAAGCACAGCTTCCCGGTCATCGTCGGCGCCGTGGTCTATCCGCAGCGGCTGGGCATGGCCTACGACAAGCTGAGCGCGCTGGCCCAGGCGCGTGGCGATACCGATCTTTCGCAGGTCATGGCCAAACTGGTCGACTACGGCCTGCGCGCGCAGGCGCGCACCGGCAACCTGCTGACCGGCCAGCTTTATATCGCGTTCGACTTCGTGCCCAAGGCACCGAAGGTCGCTTTCGATCCGACCGCCAAGCCCTTGATGATGCCGACCGCGGCCGGCGACTTCGATCGCCTGCAGGAGCAGCTGAGCAGCATCGTCGACAAGATCTCGAAGATCCCGTTCGATACCATCGGGCAGAACCTCGACGGCAGCCTGAAGGAACTGAACGGCACGCTGAAACAGGTCAATACCGAGCTCGCACCTGAGGCAAAGAAAACCTTGCAGGATGCGCAGAAGACCATCGGTACCGCGAACAGCGCGCTGTCGCAGGATTCGCCGCTGCAGCAGAACATCGGCCAGAGCATGGAAGAGCTGCAGCGTGCGGCCCGTTCGCTGCGCGTGCTGACCGATTACCTCGGCCGTCATCCCGAATCGCTGATCCGCGGCCGCAAGGCCGACCCGGTGCCCGAGACAGCCAGGCCCGCGCCCACCACGGATGCGGCCAAACCCACGACGCCCACGCCGGAACGGCAAGGGAGCAAGCCATGATCCGTGTCTCCGTGCGACTGCTGGCAGCGAGCGCCGTACTGGCGCTGGCCGCCTGCGCTTCGGCGCCGACGCATTTCCATACCCTGGTGCCACCGGCGGGCGAGGGTGGAGGTACGGCATCCTCGCCGTTCTTCATCGAGGTGCAACCGGTGGGCGTGCCGCCCCAGGTCGACCAGCCGCAGATGGTGCTGCGCCAGGGCAGTGGCGGTGTCGCCCTGCTCGACAACGAACGCTGGATCGCGCCGCTCGGCGACGAGATCCGCGGCGCCTTGTCCGCCGACCTGTCGCGGACCCTGAATACGCACGATGTCTACGGCCTGCCCAGGGCGGCCAACCCGCCGGTGGTCCGGGTCAAGATGGACGTGAACCGTTTCGACGCCGAGCTCGGCGGCGATGCCGTGGTCGAAAGCGTGTGGACGGTGCACCTGGTCGGTGCCGCCGACGGACAGGTACTTTCCTGCGGCAGCCGGGTCCGCGAGCCCGCCGGTGGCGATTATGCCGGCGTGGTTTCCGCCCAGCAGCGGGCATTGGCGCGCATCGCGGCCGATATCGCCACCGCCGTACGGGGCGCCAGCCAGGGCCACGCGAGCTGTCCCGGGCAGGGCTGAACAGCGCCCGGGCTTGGACCCGGGGCGCGCTTCGGCTAGGCTCCCGCGCTTGACCGTCGCTTCCGGCAACGCCCGGAAGCGAAGCGGTATTGCAGTCACCCCGGTACGGAAAGCCATGCAGGACACCCACGATCAGAACTCCCGCGAGCAGGGCGGTTACGCCCCGTCGACGGTCGAAATCGCCGCGCAGCGCTACTGGAACGAGCAGCGCGCCTTCGAGGTGAAGGAAGACGCCTCGAAGCCGAAGTTCTATTGCCTGTCGATGCTGCCGTATCCCTCCGGCGCGTTGCACATGGGCCATGTGCGCAATTACACGATCGGCGATGTGATCAGCCGCTTCCAGCGCATGCAGGGCAAGAACGTGCTGCAGCCGATGGGCTGGGATGCCTTCGGCCTGCCGGCCGAGAACGCGGCGATCAAGAATCGCACCGCGCCGGCGAAGTGGACCTACCAAAACATCGAGCACATGCGCGAGCAGTTGAAGCGCATGGGCTTCGCTTACGACTGGACCCGCGAAGTCACCACCTGCAAGCCGGAGTACTACCGCTGGGAACAGCAGATGTTCACCCGGCTGATGAAGAAGGGCCTGGTGTATCGCAAGAACAGCGTGGTCAACTGGGATCCGGTCGACCAGACCGTGCTGGCCAACGAGCAGGTGATCGACGGCCGTGGCTGGCGCTCCGGCGCCCTGGTCGAGAAGCGCGAGATTCCGCAGTGGTTCCTGAAGATCACCGCCTACGCGCAGGAACTGCTCGACGGCCTGGACCGCCTGCCGGGCTGGCCGGATGCGGTCAAGACCATGCAGCGGAACTGGCTCGGTCGTTCCGAAGGCCTGGATATCCAGTTCGCGGTGGCCGGCGAAGCCGAGCCGCTGACCGTGTTCACCACGCGCCCGGATACGCTGATGGGCGTGACCTTCCTGTCAGTCGCCGCCGAGCATCCGCTGGCGCTGAAGGCGTCGGTGGGCAATGCCGGGCTCACGGCGTTCATCGACGAGTGTCGCCACGGCAGCACCGCCGAAGCCGATCTGGAAGTACAGGAAAAACGCGGGATGGACACCGGCATCCGTGCCATCCATCCGCTGACCGGCGACGAGGTGCCGGTGTGGGTCGCCAACTTCGTGCTGATGGGCTACGGCACCGGTGCGGTGATGGCCGTGCCCGGCCATGACGAGCGTGACCACGAATTCGCCAACAAGTACGGCCTGCCGATCAGGCAGGTCATCGCCGTCGAGGGCGCGAGTGCCTTCGATCCGCGGACATGGCATGCCTGGTATGGCGACAAGACCTTGCCGGGCTTGACCGTGGTCAACTCCGGCGAACTCGACGGCAAGAGCTACCGGGAAGCCTTCGAGCACCTGGCTGCGCTGGTCCAGGCGCGTGCCATTGGCGACCGCCGGGTCAACTGGCGCATCCGTGACTGGGGCGTCAGCCGCCAGCGGTACTGGGGTTGCCCGATCCCGGTGATCTATTGCCCGAGCTGCGGTGCGGTGCCGGTGCCCGAGGACCAGTTGCCGGTCGTGCTGCCCGAGGACGTCGAGTTCTCCGGCGTGCAGTCGCCGATCAAGGCCGATCCCGAGTGGCGCAAGACCACCTGCCCGACCTGCGGTGGCGCTGCCGAGCGCGAGACCGACACCTTCGACACCTTCATGGAGTCGAGCTGGTATTACGCGCGCTACACCAGTCCCGGCGCGAACGCGCAGGTCGACGGCCGCGCCAACTACTGGCTGCCGGTCGACCAGTACATCGGCGGCATCGAGCACGCCATCCTGCACCTGCTGTATTTCCGCTTCTATCACAAGCTGTTGCGCGACGAAGGCCTGGTCGATTGCGACGAGCCGGCGACCAACCTGCTATGCCAGGGCATGGTCATCGCCGAAACGTATTACCGTCAGGAAGCGGACGGTTCGAAGACCTGGTTCAATCCGGCCGATGTCGATGTGCAGCGTGACGAACGCGCGCGCATCGTTGGCGCCGCGTTGCGCGCCGACGGCCAGCCGGTGGTGATCGGCGGCGTCGAGAAGATGGCGAAGTCGAAGAACAATGGTGTCGACCCGCAGTCGATGGTCGATAAATACGGCGCCGATACCGTGCGCCTGTTCTCGATGTTCGCCGCGCCGCCGGACCAGTCGCTGGAATGGAACGAGGCCGGCGTCGAGGGCATGGCACGCTTCATCAAGCGGCTGTGGCGCGAGATTCATGCGCATGTCGAGGCCGGCACCACCGTGGCCACCGATCCGGCCATCCTGGACGGCGCGCAGAAGACCTTGCGCCGCCAGCTGCACGAGACGATCCAGAAGGTCGGCGACGATATCGGTCGCCGGCAGTCGTTCAACACCGCGATCGCCTCGCTGATGGAACTGCTGAACGCCCTCGGCAAGTCCGACGATGTCTCGGCCCAGGGCCGCGCGGTGCGCCATGAGGCCTTTACCGCGATGGTCCTCCTGCTGAACCCGTTCACCCCCCACGTCAGCCACGCCCTTTGGCAGGTGCTGGGTCATGGCGAGCGCGTGCTCGAGGACCAGCCCTGGCCGGTGGTCGACACTTCGGCCCTGGTCCGCGACACGCTGACCCTGGCCGTGCAGGTCAATGGCAAGCTTCGCGGTACCATCGAGGTCGCGGCCTCGGCGTCGAAGGAAGAGGCCGAGGCGCTGGCGCGGGCCGAACCGAACGTCGCCAAGCTGCTGGAAGGCCAGACCGTGCGCAAGGTGATCGTCGTGCCCGGCAAGATCGTCAACATCGTCGCAGGATGAGATCCATGATTGCCATGTTCCGCGTTTCGCTGCTGGTCGCCGTCATCGCCATGCTTTCCGCCTGCGGGTTCCATCTGCGCGAAGGCGTGAAGCTGCCGCCGGCCATGCAACGCATCCATCTGTCGATCAGCGGCAACGGCGAACTGGACCGGCAGATGCGCCGGGCATTGCAGGGTTCGGGCGTGACCGTCGAGGATCATTCCGGCAACGGCATCGCGGAACTCGTGGTCACCTCGGCGGCCTTCCGCACCGATACGCTGACCATCAGCGGCTCCGCGCGCGTCACCGAATACGCGGTCCGCTATCACGTCGACTTCTACGTCAAGGATGCCAATGCGGAAACCGTGGTCGCCCCGCAGTCGATCGATATGTCGCGTGAATTCAGTTACGACGCGCAGAACACCATCGGTACCGCGGCGCAGACCGAGGAACTCCAGCGCAGCCTGATCGGCGACATGGTCCAGTCCATCCTGTTCCGCCTGCAGGCCGCCGAGAAGCACGCCGAGGA
The DNA here is from genome assembly GCA_036009745.1 of Luteibacter sp. Lineage (GTDB taxonomy): Bacteria > Pseudomonadota > Gammaproteobacteria > Xanthomonadales > Rhodanobacteraceae > Luteibacter. Next base: position 15,979 of record DASYLE010000030.1, read on the forward strand.
GGGCCACCCGGCCGCTTCCTCGAGCGTTGCGGCGCCGGTCCCCGCACCGGTCGACCCCTCGCACTGATGCCACTGAACGCCACCCAGTGGCAGAAACACCTGGCCGCGGACGAACTGCGGCCGGTCTATCTGCTGGTCGGCGAGGAACTGCTCGTGCTCGAAGCGGCCGATGCGCTGCGCGCCCATGCGCGCAAGCTTGGCTATAGCGAGCGCGAGGTGCTCGAGGCCGACAGCCGCTTCGACTGGGACGACCTGGCCCGTTCGGCTGCCGGCATGTCGCTGTTCGCCACCCGTCGCCTGCTCGACCTGCGCCTGGCCGGTGGCCGTGCCGGTAAAGAGGGCGGGGCGGCGATCAGCGCCTTCTGCGCGAATCCGCCGCCCGATACCAGCTTGCTGATCAGTGCCACCGAGTGGAGCACCAAGCACGAGAATGCCTGGTGCAAGACCGTGGACAACGCCGGCATCCAGGTGGTGTTCAATCCGCCCAAACCACAGGAATGGGTCGGCTGGATCGGTGCGCGGCTGGCCTCGCGCGGGGTGAAAGCCACGCCTGACGCGATCGCCATGCTCGCCGAGCGCGTCGAAGGCAATCTGCTGGCCGCGGCGCAGGAAGTCGACAAGCTGGTTGTCCTGGTCGGCGACCAGCGACTGGATGCCGATACGCTCGAATCGCTGGTCGCCGACAGCGCGCGTTTCGACGCTTTCAAACTTACCGACGCCGCTTTCGCCGGCGACGGCGGTCGTGCCTTGCGCATCCTCGCCGGCCTGCAGGCCGAGGGCGATGAACTGATCGCCCTGATGGGCTGGCTGGTGAACCAATTGCAGCTGGCCTTGCGCCTGGCCAATGCGCGCGATTTTGCCGCGCAGGCGCGGATCGAGCGGCTATGGCCGGCGCGGGAACAGCTGTTCCGCAAGGCCCTGCGCAGTGCGCCGCGCGACCACTGGCTGGCCTGCCTGGCCCGCGCCGCGCGGATCGACCGCATGGCGAAGGGGCGCGAGCAGGGCAATCCCTGGCTCGAGGCCGAGCGGCTGGTCGCGATGATCGCCGCGCCACGGGCGGCGGCGGCCCTGGCCTGATGCCGATGCGCCCGCTGGCGATCTTTGGCGGCACCTTCGACCCGGTCCACCTTGGGCATCTTTGCGCCGCCTGGGAAGCCGCCGAGGCACTCGATGCCGACGTCCGGCTGATGCCCGCGAACGTGCCGCCGCATCGCCCGGCACCGGTCGCCGACGCGGCGACGCGGGTGGCGATCCTGCGCGCGGCGCTCAGCGACCAGTCGCGGCTGACCATCGACACCCGCGAACTTGAGCGCGAAGGTCCTTCGTTCACCGTGGACACGTTGACCGAGTTTCGCGCCGAAATCGGCAATGAGCGTCCGCTGGTCCTGCTGGTCGGTGCCGATGCCTTCGCCGGCCTGTGGTCCTGGCGGCGCTGGCACGAACTGTTCGGGCTGGCGCATATCGGTGTGCTTACCCGGCCCGGCCCGGCGATGGCGCTGGACGAGGCGCTCGAGGCCGAGGTCGAGCCGCGTCGCTGCTCGAGCGCGGCGGCCTTGCGCGCCACGCCCGCCGGGCGGGTGCTGGATATCCGGGTGACCGCGATGGACATTTCCGCCACGCATATCCGCGACGAACTCGCCGCCGGCCGCAATCCGCGCTACCTGCTGCATGCCGACCTGTTCGACGATCCGGCGCTGCTGGACGTCTACCGCAAGGCGTAACCTAAGGGACCCGGTAGCACGGAGCTCCCCACATGAGCCACAACCTGTCCCGCCTCCTCGGCATCCGCCATCCCCTGGTGCAGGCACCGATGGCGACCGCGGCGACCCCGGCCCTGGTGGCCGCGGTCAGCGAGGCCGGCGCGCTCGGATCGCTCGCCGGTGGCTATATGGATGCCGCGCAGATCGCCGCCGGGATCCGCGACATCCGCGCCCTCTGCGAAAAGCCCTTCGCCCTGAACCTGTTCGTACTTCCCGACGAATTCGAGGTCGACGCGGGGAAAGTGGCGGCCTCGCGGGCATGGCTCGGCGAACTGGCGGGCAGGGAAGGCCTGGATGTCCCTGCCGACGTGCCGACACAGTGGGCGCCGCGATTTTCCGACCAGTACGCCGCCCTGCTCGATGCGCGCCCCACGGTCGCGAGCTTCGCCTTCGGCGTGCTGCCAGCCGAGCGTGTCGCCGAGCTGCAGCGTGCGGGTATGCGCGTGGTCGGCACGGCGACCACGGTCGAGGAGGCGCTCGCCTGGGAGGCGGTCGGTGCCGACGCCGTGGCCCTGCAGGGTGCCGAGGCCGGCGGCCACCGCGGCAGCTTCCTGCGCGATTTCGACGAGTCCATGGTCGGCCTGTTCGCCCTGATTCCCCAGGCGGCGCGCGTGGTCAGCATCCCATTGATCGCCGCGGGCGGCATCATGGATGGTCGCGCCATGGCCGCGGCCGAGATGCTCGGTGCCGCAGGCAGCCAGCTGGGCACGGCCTTCCTCACCTGCACCGAATCGGGTGCCTCGGCGGGTTGGAAGCGGGATCTGGCCGCTGCCCGGGACCATTCGACCATCGTTACCCGGGGTTTTTCCGGGCGCCCGGCACGCGGCCTGCGCAACACCTACACCCGCGCCGTGGCCGGGCATGAGGCGGATTTCCCCGGTTATCCGGCGCAGAATGCGCTGACCGGGGCCCTGCGCCGGGTGGCCGGGCAGGCCGGCAGGGCCGACCTGATCTCCGAATGGGCGGGGCAGGCAGCCTCGCTGGTGCGGCCGATGCCGGCCGGCGAGCTGGTTGCGATCCTGGTCGATGAACGGGATACGGCGCTGGCCGGCCGTTGACGCCCACGGGACGGGTGGGGGTTATACTGCCCGCGCGCCGTCCCCGGTCGCATCATGAGGCCCTACGCTTGAGTTCATCGTCACAACGCAAGACCAAAACGACCGCCGTCAACGAGATTCTGCGCAAGCGTGTGCTGGATGCGCTGGAAGAACTGAAAGCCAAGGACGTCCGCGAGATCGACGTTCGCGGCAAGACCTCGATCGCCGACACCCTCTTCATCGCCTCGGGCACCTCGGCCCGCCACGTGAAATCCATCGCCGACGAAGTGATCAAGTTCGCCAAGGCGGCGGGCGTGATGCCGCTCGGTGTGGAAGGACAGCTCGAAGCGGAGTGGGTGCTGGTGGACCTCGGCGACATCATCGTCCACGTCATGATGCCGCGCATCCGCGAGTTCTACGGCCTTGAGCGCCTGTGGACCGTGGGCGACGACGGTTTCGAAGCCGCCGCCGAAGGCTGATGAAGGCGCGGCTGATCGCGGTCGGCGAACGCATGCCGGCCTGGGTCGCCGATGGCTTCGCCGAATACCGCAAGCGGCTTTCGCACGATCTCCCGCTGGAACTCGTCGAACTGAAACCCGGCATCCGCGGCAAGGGCCGCGACGATGCGCGCGCCATGGCTGACGAAGGCGCGGCGATCCTCGCCGCACTGCCGCGCGATGTCCATGTGGTCGCCCTCGATGGTCGCGGCCGCACCTGGTCCAGCGAGGACCTCGCCCAGCAGCTTTCGCAATGGCGCATGGCCGGCCGCGACCTCGCCTTCCTGATCGGCGGCCCCGACGGACATGCCGGCGAAGTGCTCGAGCGCGCCGACCAACGCTGGTCGCTCGGTCCACTGACCCTGCCGCATATGCTGGTGCGTCTCGTGCTGGCCGAGCAGTTGTATCGCGCGACGACCCTGCTGGCGGGGCATCCGTACCATCGCGCATAAGCGAAATTTCCGTACACTGCGCCGATGCTCTATCTCACTTCGCAATCGCCTCGCCGTCGCCAGTTGCTCGAGCAGCTCGGTGCCATCTTTACCGTCATCGACATCGAAGTGCCCGAGGTCGTCGAGCCCGGCGAAACGCCGCTTGATTACGTCAGTCGCGTGGCGCACGACAAGGCGGTTGCCGGCTGGCAGACGCTGTCGTCGCATGACGATGCCGCGGTGATTGCCGCCGATACCGAGGTTGTCCTCGACGACCGGGTTTACGGCAAGCCCGTGGATGCCGCCGATGCCTGCGCGATGCTTGCGAGCCTGTCGGGGCGCGAACACCAGGTGATCTCTGTCGTGTGGTTGAAGACCGCCCAAGGCGCTGCGCGCGAAGTGTCGTTGACGACGGTGCGTTTCGAACCTTTGTCGACGGCGCGGATCGAGGCGTATGTCGCTACTGGCGAGGCGTTTGGCAAGGCGGGGGCGTATGGGATTCAGGGGCGTGCGGGTGCGTTTATTGAACATCTCTCGGGAAGCTATACAGGGGTGATGGGGTTGCCGGTTTTTGAAACCGATCGTTTGCTGCGTGGGGCTGGCGTTCTTCGCTAGCGTGATGTGATGTTTTTCGCGATCGTGTCGGCGCCTGGGGCGCCGGTGTTTCGCCCCTCTGACGGAGACGCTGCGCGCCATGTTTTTATCAAGCCGGCTAACGGGCAGGGAACGACCTCAAAGGACTCGCGAACAGGGTTCGCTCCCACAAGGCCGCGGCAACCTGCTCCTGTGTGAGCGAACCCTGTTCGCGAGTCCTTTGGGGCCAGACCTTTCAATCTGGCCAATGCATGGGCTTCTCCTCCGGAGGACCGCCCACGCAGACTAAAAGTGTTACCTGTGTGCTTGAACTGAAATGTCACCTATGTGGGTGACTCGGCCTCCGACAGGAGGGCGAAACACCGGCGCCATGGGCGCCGACACGATCGCCTTACGCCCGAAGCAACGAGGCAGTAAGCACCCCATCGACCAACCGAAACTCCAGCCGCATCCCCAGCACCCGCGCCGCCGCCCCGGCGAGCGCCAACCCCAGCCCCGCATGCCCCGGACTCTCCGTATGCTTGCGCCAGAAACGATCGGCCATATTCCCAAGGTCCGCCTCGGTAAGATCCGGCGCGGCATTGCTGACACTGAGTGAGCCATTACCTCGCGCGATACCCACGGTGCCGCCCGCGGGCGCATAGGCGAGCGCGTTGGCGATCAGATTGCCGAAGGCGATGTCGAGCAGGGCGGGGTCGCTGGCGATGGTTTCGTAGGCGTCGAAGCCGTGGACGTCGACAGTCAGTGATCGATCGCGTACCACCGCGTCGTAGCCGCTCAGTTGCCGGCGCAGCCATGCGTCGAGTTCGACGTCCTGTCGCGAGGGTTGCTCGATGCCGGCCTCGATGCGGGTCAGTGTAAGCAGGGCAGTGACAGTGGCTTCGAGTTCGCCGCCGATAGTGCCGACTTCGCGCAGGATGTCCTCGACCGGGCGGCCGCGTGGGTAGCGCGTTTCGACATCGACCAGCAAACGCAGTTCGGCCAGCCTTGTGCGGGTTTCGTGGGCCAGGCCGCTGGCGAACTGGCGTTCGCGGGCGATGCCTTCGTCCATGCGGGTGAGCACTTCGTTGACGCGATCGATCAGGGGATCGAGCTCACGCAGGCCGGTCGGCTCGACGCGCTGCCCGGGGCGTTGCGGGCCGATGTCGCGCATGCGTTCGCCGAGCGCGGTCAGCGGCGTCATGCCGCGGCGGACCAGCAAGGGTACGAGGACCACCGCAAGCAGCAGGGCGAGGATCGGCACGAGGGCAAGAATCCAGTCCAGGGCGATCAGGGTCTCGTGCAGTTCGCCGCGATCCTGCATCAGCAGCAGGCGGCATTCGCGGTCGGCCAGTTGGGGCTTGGTCAGCAGCCACGCGTGCTCGCGGGCTTCCATGTCGGGTCCCCAGCTCTCGCCAAGCACCGAACGGAAGGCCAGGGTCACGGTTTCAAAGCCGGGGCTGCGCTTGCCGACGACGGCGAAGGTCGGGGTTGTCGCCACCTGGTCGGGCCAGCCCGGCGGATAGTGCGCAGGCCGGTCATCGCTGGTCGCCAGTACCTGGCCGCCGCAGCGCACTTCATAAAGAATCTCGCTTTCGCCGCCGAGCAGGCTCGCCGGTTGCCATGCGGCATCGCTGACCAGTTCGCCTTTTTCCACTTCGACCATGGCCGCCAGTGCGCGCGCCTGGGTGCCCAGGCTGTGGGTGAAGCGGTCTTGCAGTTCGCTGTCGACGCGCAGGTCGATAAGCAGGGCGCCGATGCCGAGCAGGACGACGATCGCCGTGGCGATCAGCACGGTGATGCGCGCGGACAGCGAGTGCAGCACCATGCCCGACTGGTTCATACCCGATGAGGTCATGTCCGATGGGATCATGGAATCAGATAACCGGCGCCGCGACGGGTCTGGATCATCTGGTCCAGACCGACCGCGTCAAGCTTGCGGCGCAGGCCGAAGACCAGTACCTCGACGCTGCGATCCGAGGCGGTGCTGTCGCTGCCAGCGGTGCGCTCGAGGATTTCATTGCGACTGAAGGCGCGACCGCGGTGGCGCAGCAGCAGGGCCAGCACGGCGAATTCGCGTGGGGTCAGGGCAAGCTCCTGACCTTCGACGCTGACCAGGTGCGCGCGCGGGTCGAGTTGCAGGGACCCATGGACGAGGACGGCTGGCTGGGCTTCCTGCGGCCGCCGCGACAGCGCGTGCAGCCGGGCGAGCAATTCGTCGAACGAGAAGGGCTTTACCAGGTAATCGTCGGCCCCGGCGTCCAGGGCTTCGATCCGGTCCCGGACCTGGTCCCGGGCCGAAAGGACCAGGACGCGGGGACGGACACCGCTGCGGGGCAGTGCGCGGAGGACGCCGATGCCGTCCAGGCGGGGCAGCATCAGGTCCAGCACGACCAGGTCGTAGGCGAAGCTGCCGAGGAATCCGGTGGCCTCGACACCGTCGCCGGCGACGTCCACCGTGAAGCCGGCACCCTGAAGCCCATGGTGCAGGGTGGTGCGCAGGCGTTCGGCGTCCTCGACCAGCAAAAGTTTCATCCGTTGCCTCTCCTGGCGCTTGTTGCCCGACATTGTCGCTTTTTCGCCGACGAAATAAGACTTCGCTGATTGTCGGCCCCCGCAGTTTGACCGAGCCCGACGGTTCCCGTCGACAGGTTTACGACCCACACGCTATAAAGGTTGGAGTGCAAGGGAATCCATGCTGTGAGCGAAGAAATCCTGATCAATGTCACGCCGCGTGAGACGCGGGTGGCCGTTGTAGAAAACGGCATGCTTCAAGAGGTCCATGTCGAACGGGCGTCGAAACGGGGCTATGTCGGCAATGTCTACAAGGGGCGCATCCAGCGGGTGATGCCCGGCATGCAGGCCGTCTTTGTCGATATCGGGCTGGAGCGCGCCGCGTTCCTGCATGCCTCGGATATCATCCGGCCGAATGCGCCGGTCGCTCCCGTGGCCGAGGGTGAGGGCGAGGTGCCGCCGGTCAAGGAAAATGGACACGGCAATGGCAATGGCCATGTGCCGTCGATCAGCGAACTGGTCCACGAGGGCCAGGAGATCGTGGTCCAGGTGGTCAAGGACCCGATCGGCAGCAAGGGTGCAAGGCTGTCGACCCATCTGTCGATCCCGTCGCGCTACCTCGTGCTGTTGCCGCATGCGCGCACCCTTGGCGTCTCCGTGCGCATCGAGGACGAGGCCGAGCGGCAGCGATTGAAGGATGTGTTGACGCCCCTGCTCGGCGAGCAGCCGCTTGGCTATATCGTGCGCACCAATGCCGAGGGACAGACGGAAGAATCGCTGGCCTTCGACGTCACCTACCTTGGCAAGGTCTGGCGCGTGGTCAAGGAGAACATCGTCAAGGCGAAGGTCGGCGAACGCGTCTACGAGGAGCTGTCGCTGCCTTTGCGTTCGCTGCGCGATTCGCTCAACGACGGCATTGAGAAAGTGCGCGTGGATTCGCGCGAAACCTACGAGAAGGTCGTCAAGTTCGTCCAGAAGTTCATGCCGGTACTGTCCGATCGCATCGAGCATTATTCCGGCGAGCGGCCGATCTTCGACCTGTATGGCGTCGAGGATGAAATCCAGCGCGCGCTGCGCAAGGAAGTGCCGCTGAAATCCGGTGGCCACCTGATCGTCGACCAGACCGAGGCGATGACCACGGTGGACGTCAATACCGGCGGTTACCTTGGCACGCGCAATCTCGAGGAAACGGTGTATCGCACCAACCTCGAGGCAGCGCAGGCGGCGGCGCGCCAGCTTCGGCTGCGCAACCTCGGCGGCATCATCATCATCGACTTCATCGACATGATCGACGATGAGCACAAGCGCCAGGTGCTGCGCATGCTGGAGAAGGGCCTGGCGAAGGATCATGCGAAGACCACGGTGTATCCGATGTCCGCGCTCGGTCTGGTCGAGATGACCCGCAAGCGCACCACCGAGAGCCTCGAACGGCAATTGTGCGAACCGTGCCCGGCCTGCGCCGGTCGCGGCGCGCTGAAAACCCCCGAAACGGTGACTTACGAAATCTTCCGCGAGATCACCCGCGCGGTGCGCCAGTTCAACGCGCAGAAGCTGCTGGTGATGGCCAGTCCCAAGGTGGTCGGGCGGATCCTCGAGGAGGAGTCCGCGGCGGTGGCCGAACTGGAAGAGTTCATCTCGAAAAGCATACGCTTCCAGGCCGAAGAGCATTACTCGCAGGAACAGTTCGATGTGGTCTTGTTATAAGTGCCCGGGGAGCCCTCGCGGGTGAGTCCCCGCTGGCGCCACTACCTACGCCGTCTCCGCTTCATCCTGACCGGTCTGGTCGCCGGGGCGGTGATCGTTTTCGCCCTGCTGATGGCGCTTGGCCAGCTGGTGTTGCCGCTGGCCGCGCACTATCCGGAGCGGATCGCGGCCATGCTGGGCGATCGCCTGCACCGGCCGGTGACGTTTGCTTCGCTCGAAGGCCACTGGCAGGGCTCCGGCCCGCTGTTCGTGTTGCGCGACCTGACGGTGGCGCCAACCGAGGGCGGTAGCCCGCTGCATCTGCCGCAGGCCGAACTGAAGCTGGATTTCGGCAGCCTGCTGGTGCCTTCGCGGCATCTCCTGAACCTGCGTGCGCGCGGCATGAAGCTCGAGCTGGTGCGTGCCGCCGACGGGCGCTGGACGGTGACCGGGTTCGGTACCGGCAACGAGACGCAGCCGGCCTCGTTCGGCAATCTCTCGGTCGACCTGTGGTTGTCCGACTTGCGGGTGGACATCACCGACGGTCACAGCGGGCAGACCTATCAACTGGCCGCCGATCAGCTTCGCCTCACGAAGCAGGGCAGGCATATCCGGTTCGGCGGCCTGGTCCGCCGCCAGGACGTGCCCGGGCAGTTGCATGTCGCCGGTCGTTTCACCGAGGACGGCAGTTCCGGCAAGGTCTACGTTATCGGCAGCGATATCGACCTGGCGTCGCTGACCGCCGGCACGGATATGGATGGCTATTCGCTGGTTTCCGGCAAGGGTGAATTCGAAAGCTGGCTGGACTGGCGCAAGGGCCGGGTGGCGCGCAGCGTGTCGCGTATCGACCTGGACGGTCTGGCGGTCAAGGGCAGCGAACGTACGGTCGCCGTATCCGGATTGCATGGCCTGGTCGATTTCGAACGCAATGGCGACACCGTCAATGTGCACTGGCTCGGCAACGATGGCGGTGAGCTCGCGCTGGCCGTGCAGTCCAGTGGGCAAGACAGCCACGGCGCGCTCACCGCCAGCCGCCTGGATATCGCACCGCTGGCGCCGTGGGCGTCCTTGGCGCCCGAGGTCGGCGCCGCCACCGCCGCGTGGCTCGGTGGTGGCCACCCGCATGGCACGCTGACCGACGTCGAAGCACGCTGGAGCGATTCGGCGGGCCTGGAATCGGCGCGCGCGGTATTCCACCAGCTGGGTATCAGTGCCGTAGGCACCATGCCTGGCATCGATCGGCTCGACGGCGAGATTCGCGGCGACGGCGAGGCGATCTCGCTCAGCCTGCCCGCCCAGGCAGCGACGCTGGATTTCGCCGGGACCTTCCGCCGGCCCTTCGTCTTGTCGCTGCTGGCCGGCGATATCGTCGCCTGGCATGACGACGGCGCCTGGCGCATCGGTACCGATGCGCTCGATTTCCGCGGCGAAGGTTTCGGTGGGCAGGCGCGCGGTGAATTCGCCTTGCCCGATGACCATAGCGGTCCTTTCCTCGAACTCTATGCGAACCTCGAGCGCGGCACCGTACCCGCGGCCAAGCTGTTCTGGCCGCTGCATTCGATGTCCGAGGGCACCATGCACTGGCTCGATCGCGGCCTGGTTTCCGGCTCGCTCGACAGTGGCGCCGCGGTGATCCGCGGCAATCTGCGCGACTGGCCCTTCCGCAACAACGAAGGCCGTTTTGAAGGCCGTGGGGTGATCAGCGACCTCGTCCTCGACTACGGTGAGGGCTGGCCGCGCGCCGAAGGTGTGGCGGCCGTGGCGAGCTTCGTCGACAACGGCATGCTGGTGGAAGCCAGCGCCGGCCAGACCCTGGGCACCAGGGTTGAAAAAGCAGTCGCGACCATTCCGGATTTCCATGGCGCCGTGCTCGGTCTGGAAGCGACCGGCAGCGGCACCGGCGGCAGCTTCATGGACTTCGTCAAACAAAGTCCGGTCGGGCGCGGCCAGAAGGACACGCTGGACAAACTGAAGCTCGGCGGCACTGGCACCTTCGGCATCAAGCTCAACCTGCCGCTGACCGACGCGCACGACTTCACCCTGGACGGCCAGGCCACGCTGAAGGATGCCGACCTGCTTGCCGAAGCGTGGAACATCCGGCTGGACAAGCTCACTGGCCCGCTCGTGTTCGATGGCAAGGGCCTGAAAGGCGGCCCGCTGGCGACCATCTTCCACGGCCAGCCGGCCACCCTGAACCTGGCGATCGCCGGTGCGACAGGCGATCCGAAGGATGTATTCACGGCGAATCTCGATGGCCGTTTCGCTTTCGACGAACTGCTCCAGGGCCACGACAACCTGCGCTGGATCGCCGATGTCGCCAACGGGCGTGGACTGTTCTCCATTGGCCTGGATATCGCCCACGGCGATGGCGATGCGCTCGCGCAGAACCTGCGCATCGCCTCGGACCTGCGCGGCATCGAACTGACCTTGCCGGTGCCGTTGAAGAAGGCCGCCGAGGCCAGCCTGCCGCTGGATGTGCAGCTTGGCCTGCCGCTCGACGGCAGCCGACTGGATATTGCCCTGGGCAACCTGATGCGGGCGCGCCTGCGGCTGGCCGCGCCGGATCGCCCGCTCGGCGGTGTCATCGAACTCGGTGGCACGATGCCCTCGGACCTGCCCGCGAAGGGGCTGCGCATTCTTGGCGAAACGCCCAAGCTCGATGTTTCCGGCTGGGTGCAGTACGTGGTCGGATCCGCCTCCACCGACACGGGACCCGGGCTGGACGGCATCGATATCCGCGCCGACGAGGCCGGTATTTTCGGCCAGCATTTCACCGGTGTGCGCCTGCAGGCGACGCCAGGCGCGGACCAGCTCGCACTCCATGTCGACAGCGACGATATCGCCGGCGAACTCAGCGTGCCGAATGACGACTTGCGCCGACGTGGTATCACCGCGCGGATGGCCCGCCTGCACTGGCCCGCCGACGACGACGACGCGACCAAGGCCCGCGCGGCCGCGGCGGCGGCCCCGGCACAAACGGCTGCGGCGACCGCGGCCGCATCGGCCAGGGGCGATGCGACAACCTTGCCGGCGGGCGATTCCGGCGGTGTCGCGCCCTCCAGCCTGCCGCCGCTGCACCTGCAGGTTACGGACATGCGCCTGGGCAAGGCCAAACTTGGCGAAGCACGGCTGGAAACCTGGCCGACCGCGCAGGGCATGCATATCGACCAGTTGCGCGCGACCTCGAAAAGCGTACAGATCACCGCGAGCGGCGACTGGAACGGCGACGCGAAGATCAGCAAGTCGCACTTGCAGATGGATTTCGCTTCCGAGGATGTCGGCCGCATGCTCGATGCGCTCGGTTTCGGCGGTGTCTTCGGCGGCGGCAGCACACAGGCCAGGCTCAATGCGACCTGGCCTGGCGGGCCTTCGGCGCTGGCCCTGGCGAATATCGACGGCGACCTGCGCATCGACATCAACAAGGGACGCATCCTCGAGGTGCAACCCGGCGTCGGCCGCCTGTTTGGACTGATTTCGGTGGTCGACCTGCCTCGGCGCCTGTCGCTGGATTTCGGTGACGTCCTCGGCAAGGGCTTCGCCTTCGATTCGATCACCGGCAACTTCCGTTTCGCCGGCGGCAACGCACACACCGACAACCTGGTGATCCGCGGTCCCGCCGCGGAAATTACCATCACCGGTCGGACCGGGCTGCGCGCGCGCGACTACGACCAGCTGGTTTTGGTCGTGCCGCATGTCGGCAACAGCCTGCCGGTGGTAGGCGCCATCGCCGCGGGGCCGATCGGCATCGCGGCGGGTCTCGCGGCGCAGGGCCTGCTCGGCCGCGGACTCAACGAGGCGGCGCGCAAGCGCTACAAGGTCAGCGGTTCCTGGGACAAACCGGTATTTACCCCGCTGGATCGCAATGCGGCGACCGGCACGGCACAACCCACGGGCGGAGCACCCTAGATGACGCGGATCGAAACGGCACGACTGGCCCTGCGTGAATTGGACGAGGGCGACGCGTCCTTTATCTACGAGCTGGTCAACGACCCGGCCTGGATTGCCTATATCGGCGACAAGGGCGTGCGTAACCTCGACGATGCGCGGGCTTATATCGCCAACGGGCCGGCCGCGATGATCGCGAAACTCGGCTTCGGCCTGTACCGGGTGGCGTTGAGGGCGAACGACACGCCGATCGGCCTGTGCGGCCTGCTCAAGCGCGACACCCTGGACGACGTGGACCTGGGCTTCGCCTTCCTGCCGGCGTACCGCGGCCAGGGTTATGGCCGGGAAGCCGCCCTGGCGGTCCTGGACCTGGGTCGCCGACGCTTCGGGCTCGAACGTATCCTGGCGATCACCTCGCTGGACAACGATGGCTCGATCCGGCTACTCGAATCCATGGGCTTCGTCCTGGAACGTAGCGGCAGGCTGGCGGCGGATGCCGAGCCGGTCAATGTCTTTGTCCAGACGCCTGCGTGAGCGCGCTAGACTTTAATACCCCAGCGGCCGGCACCATGTCGGTGGCTTGTCCTTACAGACGGTAGAACTCCATGGATTCTCTGATCGCGCTTGCCGAAAAGCGTCTGCTGCAGCCGGGCGGCCTGGCCGCCGGCGACCTCGATCGCGTGTTTTCCCAGCTGATGGGACCGTCGATCGACGCGGCCGACCTGTATTTCCAGCATTCGCGCAGCGAGTCGTGGGTGCTGGAGGAGGGCATCGTCAAGGACGGCAGCCATTCGATCGAGCAGGGTGTCGGCGTGCGCGCGATGTCCGGCGAGAAGACCGGCTTTTCCTATTCCGACGAAATCGTCCTGCCGCAGCTGCTGGAGGCTTCACGAGCCGCCCGCGCGATCGCCCAAGGTGGCGTGGGTGCCGGCAAGCCGCTGGCGCTGAATACCGGTCGTGCGCTGTATCCGGCGATCGACCCGGTCGAAAGCATGCCGACCGAGGACAAGATCGCCCTCCTGCGCGAAGTGGACGCCTATGCGCGTTCGCGCGATCCTCGGGTCAAGCAGGTTGTGGTCAGCCTGGCCGCGACCATGGACACGATCATGATCGCCGCCTCGGACGGTACCCTTGCCGCCGACGTGCGCCCGCTGGTGCGGCTGAACATCCAGGTGATCGCCGAACAGGGCGGTCGCCGTGAGCAGGGGCATTCCGGTGGCGGTGGTCGTTACGGCTATCGCGAACTGATCGCCAATGGCCGGGCGTATGCCTTTGCCGATGAGGCCGTGCGCCAGGCGCTGGTCAACCTCGAAGCCGTCGATGCACCGGCCGGAACGATGACCGTCGTGCTCGGCCCGGGCTGGCCCGGGATCCTGTTGCACGAGGCGATCGGCCACGGCCTGGAAGGGGACTTCAACCGCAAGGGCAGTTCCGCCTTCGCCGGCAGGATCGGCGAGCGCGTGGCCGCCGAAGGCGTCACCGTGGTCGACGACGGCACCCTGGAAGGCCGTCGCGGCTCGCTCAGCATCGACGACGAAGGCACGCCGACCGAGTGCACCACCCTGATCGAGAACGGCATCCTCAAGGGCTATATGCAGGACAAGCTCAATGCGCGCCTGATGGGCGTGAAGCCGACCGGCAACGGTCGGCGTGAGTCCTTCGCCCAGTTGCCGATGCCGCGCATGACCAATACCTATATGCGTTCGGGCGATCGCGATCCGGAAGAGATCATCCGTTCGGTGAAGAAGGGCCTGTACGCGGTGAACTTCGGCGGCGGCCAGGTCGACATCACCAATGGCAAGTTCGTCTTCACCGCCAGCGAGGCCTACCTGATCGAGGACGGCAAGATCACCCGCCCGGTAAAGGGCGCGACCCTGATCGGCTCAGGGCCGGACGTGCTGACCCGCGTGTCGATGATCGGCAACGATATGAAACTGGACGAGGGTGTCGGCGTCTGCGGCAAGGACGGGCAGAGCGTGCCGGTCGGTGTGGGTCAGCCCACGCTGCGTGTGGATTCGATGACGGTCGGCGGCACGGCTGCCTGAAGGATTTTGTGGGAGCGAGCAGGGTTCGCTCCCACAACTACAGGTCGTCGTTCTCCAGCTCGCGCAAGATCCGGTAGATCTCCCGGAACGCATGCGGCGGCTTCTGCGTGCCACGCTCCGCGCGGGCCTGGCGAACCAGTGAACGCACATGCTGGCGGTCCAGTTCCGGATGTTCGTCGAACAAGGCGCTGAGTGCGACGTCGCCGTCTTCCAGCAGCTTCTCGCGTTTCGCTTCCAGCCGGTGCATCAGCGCCGCTTCCTGGCGCTGGCGCTCACGGTTTTCCCCGAGCTCCGAGCGCGCCTCGGTGAAGGTTTCCTCGCCGTGCCGGCGCATGATCTTGGCCAGGTAGGCGAGCTGCCGCTTGTGCGCGCCATGCGCGGTGATCTTGCGCGTCTGCGCGATCTCGAACATCACGTCCTCGGGCAGTTCGAGTTTTGCCAGGCGGCTGGGCGGCAGTTCGACGAGCTGGCCGGCCAGTTTCAGCATGTCCAGCGCGTCACGGCGCTGCTGGCTGCGACTGGGGCCGTCGTACTCGTCGTTCGGGTCGATCACTTCGTTGTTCACTTCGGTAATTCCGTTGGTGTGGCCGCGAAACCGGCCAGCTCGCGTTCGAAGGCGAAGCGCGGCACGCGGCGGCCGTCGACCTCGACGCTCTCGAGGAACATGGCGGCCGGCCGGACCCATAGTCCGAACTGGCCGTACAAGGCCTGGTAAACCACCATGTCTTCCATGGTCTCGCTATGCCGCGCGGTGCCGAGCACCCGGTAGGCGTTGCCTTTGTAGTGGCGGTAGATGCCGCAGGTCAGGGCCATCTGGACTCCGTGGCTTTTGATCGGCCGGTACGGACCCATATCGGTCCGTTGGCGTCCTCGTGTGGAGGGCGCATTCTAGCTTGCCCGACCCCAGGAAGCCCACGTGAGCCAAGTCGCCACCCCCGATTCCAGCATGCAGGACCTCGACCGCCTCGCCGGACTGGCCGAGGAAGTCATCCGCCGCGCCCGCGAAGCCGGTGCCAGCCAGGCCGAGGTCTCGGCCAGCGTCGATATCGGCCTGAACGTGAACGTGCGCATGGGCGACGTGGAAACGGTCGAGCACACCCGCGATCGCGGTTTCGGCCTGACCGTCTACTTCGGTCAGCGCAAGGGCTCGGCGAGCACCGCCGACCTCAACCCGGACTCGATCCAGGCCACCCTGGACCAGGCCATCGCCATCGCCCGCTATACCGAGGAGGACGACTGCTCCGGCCTCGCCGAGGCCTCGCGCATGGCCACCGCGTTTCCCGACCTGGATCTGTGGCATCCCTGGGACATCGATGTCGAGCGCGCCATCAAGCTCGGCCTGGAGATCGAGGACGCCGGCCGTGCCCTGGCCGGCATCGAGAATTCCGACGGTGCCAGCATCAACGCCGGGCAGAGCCTGTCGGTTTACGCCAATTCCCATGGCTTCGTCGGCCGCGAGCGCGGCACCCGGCATTCGCTTTCGGTGGCCCTGATCGCCAGCGACGAAAACGGCATGCAGCGCGACTACTGGTATGACAGCGTGCGCGATGCCAGGACCTTCATGCCGACCGCCGAGATCGGCCGCAAAGCTGCCGAGCGCACCTTGTCGCGCCTGGGCGCGCGCCGGCTGACCACGCGGCAGTCGCCGGTCCTGTTCGCGCCGGAGGTGGCGCGTTCGCTGATCGGGCACCTGCTCGGCGCCGTCAGCGGCGGCTCGCTGTATCGGCGCGCCAGCTTCCTGCTCGACCATGTCGGCAAGCCGGTGATGCCGTCCTGGATGCGCATCGACGAGCGTCCGCTGATCCCCCGTGGCTTGGGATCTTCCGTATTCGACGCCGAAGGCGTGGCCACGGCCGATGCCTCGCTGGTCGCCGACGGTGTGCTGCAGCGCTACGTCCTCGGCAGCTACTCGGCGCGAAAGCTCGGCCTGTCCTCGACCGGCAACGCCGGCGGTGTGCACAACCTCATCGTGAAGACGGGCGAGGATGATTTCGCCGGCATGCTCAAGCGCCTGGGCACCGGCCTGCTGGTTACCGAGGTGATGGGCCAGGGTGTCTCGATCATCACCGGCGATTATTCGCGCGGTGCTTCGGGTTTCTGGGTCGAGAACGGCGAAATCGCTTATCCGGTCGAGGAAATCACCATCGCGGCGAACCTGCGCGAGATGTTCGCCAACATCGTCGCCGTGGGCGCGGACGTGGACCACCGCTCGCACATCCTCACCGGTTCGATCCTGGTCGAGAAGATGACCATCGCCGGGGAGTGATTTGTAGGTGCGCACCCTGTGCGCGAATCCTTTGAGGCCGTGACTTCCCCGGTTATCGGCTCTGGAAAGGCCCGGCCCCAAAGGACTCGCGCACAGGGTGCGCTCCAACAAGTGGTGCTTGACACCAGGCGCCCCTCGGCGGAACAGTGGGACCCTCATTCCTCGGGAGGGAAATCCATGAATACGCCGTACGAAGCGCCGCCCCCGCCGCCGGTCGACCCGGTTACGCCGCCGCCCGCATCGTCGACCGACGACCGCAACCTGGCGATGCTGACCCATCTGTCGGGGCTGCTCTTCAGCATCCTGGTGCCCCTGGTCGTCTGGCTGATCCATAAGGACAAGGCCGACAAGCAGTACCTGGTCACCGAAGCGAAGGAAGCGCTGAATTTCCAGATCACGGTCCTGATCGGCTATGTGATCTGCTGGGTGCTGACCTTCATCCTGATCGGCGCGCTGCTGAGCTTCCTGCTCTGGGCCGCCAATGTGATCCTCTGCATCGTCGCCGCGGTCAAGGTGAGCTCGAGCGGTAGCTATCGCTACCCGTTCGCCTTACGCCTGGTCAACTAACGGTCGCGACCGGCCGCGTAGCGGGCGAGTTCGGCGAGTCGTTCGCCGCGCTCGCCCAGCGGCCGGATCGCATCGAGCGCCTGGTCGGTCAGTTCGGCCAGGTGCGCACGCGATGCTTCCATGCCGATGATCGAGGGAAAGGTCGGCTTGTCGGCGGCGGCATCCTTGCCGGCGGTCTTGCCGATCACCGAGGCGTCGCCCTCGACATCGAGGATGTCGTCGCGAACCTGGAAGGCCAGGCCCACGGCATGGCCGTAGCGGTCCAGCCGGGCCAGCATGGCCTCGTCGCGGCAGCCTGCCGCCAGCGCACCCAGACGTACCGAGGCACGGATCAGCGCGCCGGTCTTGTAGGCGTGCATGCGCTCCAGTTCTTCCAGGGTCAGGCGCGTGCCGACCGCGGAAAGGTCGAAGGCCTGGCCGCCGGCCATGCCCTCGGCGCCACAGGCGGCACCCAGGGTGCGCAGCATCGCCAGTTGTAGCGATGGCTCGTCGGTCGAGGGCGCGGCCAGCAATTCGAAAGCGAGCGCCTGCAGCGCATCGCCGGCGAGGATCGCCATGGCTTCGCCGAAGACGATATGGCAGGTCGGCCGGCCGCGACGCAGCGCATCGTCGTCCATCGCCGGCAGGTCGTCGTGGACCAGGGAATAGGCATGGATGATTTCCACCGCGCAGGCCGGTGCGTCGAGTCCTTCGTCGCGGCCAAAGGCATGGCCCGCGGCGTAGACCAGCAAGGGACGCAGGCGCTTGCCGCCGCCGAGCACGGCATAGCGCATCGCCCGGTGCAGTTCGGTCGGTGGCAGGTCCTCGGCGGGCAGGGCGCGCGCGAGCGCGTCGTCGGCCCGCGCGGTCAGTGCGCGCAGGCCCGAACCCAGGGCATCAGTCGTCGGAGTCAAAGGGTTCGGAGGCGTCGGGAGCGTCGGGATCGAGGAGCAGGCGCACACGCAGTTCCGCCTGCTCGAGCGCGGTCTGGCAGCTGCGGTAAAGGCCGATGCCGCGCTCGAAGGATTGCAGCGATTCGTCCAGGCTCAGCTCGCCGCCTTCCATGCGCGCCACCAGTTGTTCGAGTTCGTCGAGGGACTGTTCGAACGCGGCGACGGGGGGTACGGCAACAGCACTGGCGGGGGACTTCGGCATGGCCGACAAACTAGCTCAGAGGGCTCTGCGAATCAATCCGCGCGCGACCATTGCGGCCTGCCGCCGGCTTCGGTGAACAGGGTTTCGCCGCGTTCGCTGACCCAGCGATCGGCTACCGCGACCAGGTCGTTGCCCTCGTAGATCAAGGGGCAGCGCGGACGCAGCCAGGGCGGCATGGCTGCTTGCTGGAAGAGATCGCGCAGCTCGCGGGTATGTCGGTCACCCCTGGGGCGCAGATGCTCGCCACCACGGCGCAGGCGCACGGTCAGGGGCGCGGCCAGGCGGCCGCCATCGAGCCGTAACGAACCGCGGCCCGGAAGCGCCAGCGGCTCGCCTTGCCAGGTCTGCTCCCAGAGCGTATCGACCTCGGGTTCCGGCGGCATGGCCCAGATCCGTCCGCGCCAGACGCGCACCTCGGTGTGCGGCCAACGCACCAGGGGCAACCGTTCGGCACCGGCCTGGGCGATCTGCCGTTCCAGTTGGACGCGTTGCGCCGTGGTCGGCGCGGCGAGGCCGGCCGCATGCAACCAATGGTCGAGCAGGGGCACGCGCCATGCGGTCGGCAAGGCCAGCCATCCACGCGCGTCGAGGCTGCCCGTGCCGGCGTCGTGGAGTTCGTCCAGGGCAACCTTCCACTGACGGGTCAGCAAGTCGGCGGCATCGGCGCAAAGCCCCGCGCTATGCGTGATGCTGTCCACGGCGTGTGGCCAGTGCCGGTGCAGGGCGGGCAACACGGTATCGCGCAGGTAACCGCGGGCCAGCGCGGTATCGGCATTCGACGGGTCGTCTATCGTGTGCAGGTCGTTCGCCCTGACGTAGTCGAGCAGCACGGTGCGCGGTGTGCCGAGCAGTGGTCGCCATAGCTCGCCGCCCGCGAACGGGCGATGTTCGCGCATGCCGGCCAGGCCTTCCGGCCCCGCGCCGCGCAGCAGTTTCATCAGCACCGTTTCGGCCTGGTCGTCGCGGTGATGGGCCAGTGCGATGCGCTCGCCTGCGCGCATGGTTTCGGCGAAGGCCGCATAGCGCGCGCGCCGCGCGGCCGATTCGATCCCGTCGCCGCGGCTGCGATCCACCACGACCCCGGCCACGACCAGGGGAACGTCCAGTGTTGCGCACAGTGCGCGGCAATGCCCGGCCCAGGTGGCGCTGTCGCCGTGCAGGCCGTGGTCGACATGGATCGCACGCAGTCCGCGGCGACGCGCTTCGGGCAAGGCTGCGAACGCGTGCAGCAGGGCGGTGGAATCGGGGCCGCCGCTGTAGGCGATGCAAAGCGGCGCGGCCGCCGTCGCGGCCAGTTTCGTGGCCAGTCGTTCGATCAGTGGATGAGTCACTTGGTCTTGGCGCGGGGACGCACGTAGATATGTTTGCCGTTGCCGATCTGCCGTTCTTCGGTTTCGAACAGGCCAATGCCGTTGATCAGCCCGCTGAGCTTCGAGTACCCGTAGTTGCGCGGATCGAAGTCGGGCGACTGCTTGCTGACGATGCTGCCGACGACGGCGAGCCCGGCCCAGCCGGTGTCGTCGGACGCGGCCTCGATGGCATTGCGTAGCAGGTTGAGCAGGTGCTGGTCCTGGCGCAGTTCCTTGGCCGATCGCTTCGAAGGCGCGGTCGATGGCTCGAATTCCGTCGCACTACTCAGTACTTCGGTATAGATGAACTTGTCGCAGGCGGTGCGGAACGGCTCGGGCGTCTTGCGTTCGCCGAAGCCATAGACGATGCGTCCGGATTCGCGGACGCGCGAGGCCAGCCGGGTAAAGTCACTGTCGCTGGAGACGATGCAGAAACCGTCGAAGCGCTCGGTGTAGAGCAGGTCCATCGCGTCGATGATCATCGCCGAGTCGGTGGCGTTCTTGCCCACCGTGTAGCGGAACTGCTGGATCGGCTGGATCGAATAACGCAGCAGTGGTTCCTTCCAGCCGTTCAGGTCGGGCTTGGTCCAGTCGCCGTAGATGCGCTTGACGTGGGCGGTCCCGTATTTGGCGATTTCGGCAAGCAGGCCTTCGACGATCGCCGGGCGCGCGTTGTCCGCGTCGATCAATACCGCGAGCTTGTGGGTGACGTCGGTAGCCATGGCCAGTCTTCCCGGTTAGGACGGGCCGATGATGCCACAGCGGCCGGTCATCCCTCGCCGCTCAACCTTCGATATAAGCGCCGTACTTGCGCAGGCGCTGGTAACGCTGCTCGAGCAGGTCGCTGACCGGCAGGGTTTCCAGTTTGTCCAGCTCGTTCAGCAACACGGCCTTCAGGCGGATCGCCATCGACTGTGGGTTGCGGTGCGCGCCGCCCAGCGGCTCACGGACAATCTTGTCGACCAGGCCGTTCTCGAGCAGGCGCGGCGCGGTCAGGCCCATCACCTCGGCGGCGTCCTTGGCCTTGTCGGCGCTCTTCCAGAGGATCGAGGCGCAGCCTTCCGGGGTGATCACCGAATAGGTCGAGTACTGCAGCATGATCGTGCGGTCGCCGACGCCGATCGCCAGCGCGCCGCCGGAACCGCCTTCGCCGGTGACCGTGCAGATGATCGGGATCTTCAGCTCGGACATTTCCAGCAGGTTACGCGCGATCGCCTCGGACTGGCCGCGTTCCTCGGCCTCGATGCCGGGGTAGGCACCCGGGGTATCGATGAAGGTGAACAGTGGCAGCTTGAAGCGTTCGGCCAGCTTCATCAGGCGCAGCGCCTTGCGGTAGCCCTCCGGACGCGGCATGCCGAAATTGCGCTTGACCTTGGACTTGGTGTTACGGCCCTTCTGGTGGCCGATGATCATCACCGGGCGGCCATTGATGCGGCCGATGCCACCGACAATGGCGGCGTCGTCGGCGAACGTGCGGTCGCCGGCGAGCTCATGGAACTCCTCGCAGATCGCGCCGATGTAATCGAGCGTATACGGCCGGCCGGGGTGGCGCGACAGCTGGCTGATCTGCCAGGGCGTCAGGTTCCGGAAAATCTCGGCGGTCTTGACCTTCAGCTTCTCGCGCAGGCGCGAGACTTCCTCGTCGATATTGAACGCCTGGCCCGAACTGGCATGGCGAAGCTCTTCGATCTTCGCGTCCAGTTCGGCAATCGGTTGTTCGAAATCGAGGAAGTTGGGATTCATGGGCTACGCGGGTTGGGCAAAGGCGGGGAGTATACCGGGAGGCGCGTTTTTCGGTGTGCGTCTGCGTATGGTGCTGAACTTCGGGGATTTTCCGGGTTGGGAACGGTCATAAACTCTGCCATGGTGCCGAAAACTGTGGGAGCACGAACAGGTTCGCACAAGACAACCTTCCTACTCGCTGGGTCTCGCCAGGCGGACGTCGGCGGCGAGGACGCCGGGCATGGTCCTGAGCACGCGCAGCAGGTCGGGCAGGGCACGGACACGCCAGGCTTCGCCGAGTTCGAGGTCGGCCTGGCCGATCTCGTTGCGGTAGCCGGTCAGCAGCAGGGGGGTGCGGCCGCCGCGGTAGCCGGCCAGGGCGTGGCGCAGTTGCTGGACGAAGTCCGGGCCGATGCCGTTGAGCTTGAGCCGGAGCAGGCGGGCATAGTGTTCGCAGGCTTCGTTCAACGTGTAGGCCTTGCGCGCGCGCAGCTGGTAGCCGCCGGCGAAGTCGTCGATGCGCAGGCCGCCTTCGACGATGATGAGGTTGTCGCGGGTCAGCAGCGGGGCCGCTTCCATGTAGACCTCGCGGAAGAAGCTGCACTCGAGCACGCCAGTGGCGTCCTCGATCTGCACGAAGGCATCGCTGTCCCCGCGCTTGCGCATGCCGGTGACCATGCCGGCCACGATCCAGGGCGTCTCGGGGCCGCGACGGAAGCGGCTGGCGCCCTCGTCGTCATCGTTGCGCCGGGGCTTCGGCGGCTGGTAGCGCTGCGGGATCTCGCCGATCGGGCAGCTGGCGAGCTGGGACAGGGTGTCTTTCCACGGGTCGGTCGGGTGGCCGGAGAGGTAATGGCCGAGCGTTTCGCGCTCGCCATTGAGCAGCTGCTCCAGCGGCCACTCGGGCACCGAGCCGGACAGCTCGATGATGCTGGGCGCCTCGGCCGCGCCGAAGGCGGCGCCGAAGATATCGACCTGGCCGGCGGCCCGGTTCTTCGCTTCCTGGTCGGCGGCGCGCATCGCCTCGGGGATGTGCATGATCAGGGTGGCGCGGTTCGCGCCGAGCGCGTCCAGCGCGCCAGACTGCGCCAGTGCTTCCATCACCCGTTTGTTGAGCTTGCTCGAGCCGACGCGCTGGCAGAAATCGACCAGGCCACGGAACGGGCCACTGGCGTTGCGCTCGGCGACGATCGCCTCGCACACGCCCTGGCCGACACCCTTGATCGCGCCAAGCCCATAGCGAACCACCTTCGGTTCGACCGCCTCGAACATCCACGCCGAGGCATTCACGTCGGGCGGCAGCACCTTGATGCCGATCGCACGGGTCTCCTCGAGGAAGGTCACCGCCTTTTCGGTGTTGTCCATGTCCGAGGAAATCGTCGCCGCCATGAACTCGGCGGGGTAGTGCGCCTTCAGCCATGCGGTCTGGTAGGAGACCAGCGCATAGGCCGCCGCATGCGACTTGTTGAAGCCGTAGCCGGCGAACTTCTCCATCAGATCGAAGATCGAGTCGGCCTTGTCGCCGGAAAGCCCGTCTTTCGCTGCGCCCTCGCGGAACTTGGCGCGTTCCTTGGCCATTTCCTCGAGTTTCTTCTTGCCCATCGCACGACGCAGCAGGTCGGCGCCGCCGAGCGAGTAACCGCCGACGATCTGCGCCATCTGCATGACCTGCTCCTGGTAGACCATGATGCCGTAGGTCTCGCGCAGGATCGGCTCGACGCGCGGATCGGGATACTCGACCGCCTCGCGTCCATGTTTACGCGCGCAGAAACTCGGGATCAGGTCCATCGGGCCGGGACGGTACAGCGCGACCAGGGCGATGATGTCCTCGAAACGGTCGGCTTGCGCGTCCTTGAGCATGCCCTGCATGCCGCGCGATTCGAGCTGGAACACCGCGACCGTCTGCGCGCGCTTGAGCAGCGCATAGACCTTCGGATCGTCCAGCGGCAGGGACTCGATGACCAGCGTTTCCTCGCCGGAAACGGCGCGACGCTTGTTGATCGCCTTCACCGCCCAGTCGATGATGGTTAGCGTGCGCAGGCCGAGGAAGTCGAACTTGACCAGGCCCACCGCCTCGACATCGTCCTTGTCGAACTGGGTCACCACGCCTTCGCCGCCCGGTTCGCAGAACAGCGGCGCGAAGTCGGTCAGCGGGGTCGGCGCGATCACCACGCCGCCGGCGTGCTTGCCGGCGTTGCGGGTGAGGTTCTCCAGCTTCAGCGCGAGGTCGATCAGGGTGCGCGCTTCTTCGTCGTTGTCGTAGAGGTCGCAGAAATCCTTGACCACGCGGTCGGTTTCTTTCTTCGACTTCTCCGAACGACCGAGCGCATCGGACAGGGTCAGGTCCAGTGGACGCGGCGGAATGAGCTTCGCCAGCTTGTCGACCTGGCCGTAGCCCATGCCAAGCACGCGGCCGGAATCGCGCAGCACGGCCTTCGCCGCCATCGAGCCGTAGGTGATGATCTGGCTGACGTGATCGCGGCCGTACTTGCGCGAGACGTAGTCGATCACCTCGTCGCGGCGATCCATGCAGAAGTCGATGTCGAAGTCGGGCATCGACACGCGTTCGGGATTGAGGAATCGCTCGAACAGCAGTTCGAACTGCAGCGGATCGAGGTCGGTGATCTTCAGCACCCACGCGACCACCGAGCCCGCGCCGGAACCGCGACCGGGACCGACCGGAATGCCATTGTCCTTGGCCCAGCCGATGAAGTCCGCGACGATCAGGAAGTAGCCTGGGAAACCCATTTCGACGATGACGTCGACTTCGCGTTCCAGGCGTGCCTCGTAGTCGGCCAGCGTGCGTCCCGGCGCCATCGGGTGATGGGCAAGGCGCTCGGCGAGGCCCGCACGCGCCTGGGCACGGATATAGGTGTCCAGCGTATGCCCTTCGGGCACCGGGAAGTCGGGCAGGTAATACTTGCCGAAGGTCAGCTCGAGGTTGCAGCGCTTGGCCAGTTCGACGGTGTTTTCCAGCGCCTCGGGAATGTCGGCGAACAGCGCCTCCATCTCCTCGGTGGTCTTGAAATACTGCTGTTCGCTGTAGTCGCGCGGTCGTTTCGGATCGGCGAGTACGCGGCCCTGGTTGATGCACACGCGTGCTTCGTGCGCTTCGAAATCGGTGCGGGCGAGGAAGCGCACATCGTTGCTGGCGATCACCGGCAAGGCCAGCGTACCGGCGATGGCGAGCGCCGCGGTGTTCCACAATTCCTCGCCCGGGCGACCGCTGCGGGTCAGTTCCAGGTACAGCCGTTCGGGAAACAGGCGCACGAGGAAATCAAGCCGATGGCGCACCGCGTCGACACCGGCATTGATCACCCGGCCGGCTTCGCTTTCGCGTCCGCACAACGCGATCAGCCCACAGGTGCTCTGCGGGTGCAGCCAGCTGGCGTCGACCAGCGGCTTGCCGCCGTGCTGGCCTTCGCGCCACGCACGGGAGATCAACCGTGAGAGATTGAGGTAGCCGTCACGGTCCTGGCAGATCAGGGTCAGCCGCCACGGGCGTGGATCGTCCGGACTCGATACCCAGATGTCGCAGCCGGAGATCGGTTTGATGCCGGCCGCGCTCGCCGCCTTGTAGAACTTCACCAGGGCGAACAGGTTGTTCTCGTCGGTCAGCGCGACGGCCGCTTGCCCTGCGCGCACGCAGGCCTCGACCAGCGCCTTGATGCGGATGGTCGAGTCGACCAGCGAATATTCGCTGTGCAGATGGAGGTGGGCGAAGCGTACGGACATGGCGCGCGCGTGTGATAGGCGCCCAGCCTAGCCGCGTCGCCCGGGCCCGGCAAGAATTGACATCGAGCGACTTGTGGGAGCGACCGTCTTTTTTAGGACGACAGAGCCCGCAATCACGCATGCCCGGCTTCAACGGACTCGCGAACAGTGTTCGCTCCCCCCGG
>DASYLE010000031.1:0-6986 GCA_036009745.1 Luteibacter sp.
TGCACCGCCGCGTCCAAGCGTCAGCGCGAGTGCGCACTTATCCGCGCACGCCTGCAGCAGGCGAAGATCGAATTGGATCAGGTTCCAGCCGATGATCGCATCGGGATCGTGATGGCGGAACCAGTTGTTCAGGGCGATGATCATCTGCGAGCGATCGTCGAAGTACGCCAGTTGGAAGTCGTCCGCGACCGATCCGGTGTCCACGGCACTGCCGAGCATGAATACCTGGCGCTGGCCGCAGCCTTCCAGCGCAATGGAGTAAAGCTCGCCGCGGGCACTCGTCTCGATATCCAGGGAAACGATGCGCAGCGATGGCCGATAGCCCTCGCCAGGACGAAGCCGCGGATTCAGGAGTGTTCCGCTGTTGGCGTCCTCGCTTTCGATCACGATGGCGGCGGTGATGAACCGCTCCATCAGGTAGCGATCGTCCGGCCGGATATCGGCTTCGAAGAGCTCGATGCCCGCATCGGCCAGGCGCTTTTCCAGATTCAGCATGACGCGGTATCCACGCGTGTAGACGCCGATGACAGGGATCTGCCCGAACGTCTTCAGCGGCAAGGAAGCCAACTCGACCGCTCGGTCATCGCCGATCAACGCCTTGATCCGGTCTTCTGCATCGGCAGGGGCGAAAGCCACGCTACGCTGTCCGGTGATGACGATCCGGCGCACGCCGGCGTCCGTGGCCACCCACAATTCAATCTCGCTTCCATCCCTCGTGTCCCGCCAGTGGCGGGTAAGGATGTAGCCATGTTCACGGCGTGTATTCACAGCCCCGCAGTTTATCCGAGGCCCTGCGTCAGCTGCCGGTTCCCGGCGCGCGGGCACGAGCCAGCGCCCAGACGTCGATGCGCGCAACGCCTGCGCGCCTGAGCACGCGCGCGCATTCGGCCAGGGTGGCGCCGGTGGTCATCACGTCGTCGACGATCGCGACATGCGCGGGCAAGGGCAGGCGCGTATCGAGCATGAAGGCGTCGTGGACGTTGCGCCGCCGCGAGACGGCATCAAGCTCGGTTTGTGCTTCCGTGCCACGCACGCGACGCAGTACCCGGGCACTTGCCGGAATCCCGAGCTGGCGAGAAAGGGTCCGGGTCAGCTCCCAGGCCTGGTTGTAACCGCGCGAACGCAGGCGCGCGCGATGCAGGGGTACGGGCAGCAGCAGCCCTGGCATGACATCCGGCCTCGGCGAGGCTGCCCAGAATTCAGCCAGCACGCGACCGGCGGCCAGGTCGGCGGCGAACTTGAAGCGCGATTCGAGCCGGTCCAGCGGCCAGCCGTAGGCGAACGGCGACCACGCGCTATCCCAGGGCGGCGGATGGCGCTGGCAGGCGCCGCATAAGACCACGGATTGGGCCAGGGGCAGGGCGCATCGTGCGCAGCACCGATGGTTTACCGGCAGCTCGGCGGCGCATGCGTGGCACAAGTCGCTGCCAGCATCGCCGGCAGCGTGACAGAGCAGGCAGCGCGCGGGCAGCAGCAGGCCGATGGCGCCTCGCCAGAACCGGCCGATGGGGTTCGACGCATCCATGCGCCATGCTCCGGATCAGGTCTTCGGTTTGAACATCGCCGCGTCGAGGATCGACCACAGGTGGATGATCCAGCCCATCCAGATGATCCACAGCACGGCGGCGAGCACGAACATCAGTGCCGCCATCAGCAGGCGGCCCTGTACCAGCTGGCCCAGCCCGGGGATGAAAAAGCTGCAAATCGCGGCAAGTACGTTGCCGGTAGTGCCCTGTCCTTCGGTCATGTGGCGACTCCCATGGCTTGTCCTGGCCCGATCATAGCGGCCCGCACCGTCAACCTGCATACCCCTGCGCAGGTTGACAGGGGCCAGCACCCTTCCCACACTTCGCTCCTTGCCCGAGGAGAGCCAACGATGTCCGCAGCCATCCGCCACGACTGGACCCGCGACGAGGTGCAGGCACTGTTCGCCCTGCCATTCAACGAGTTGCTGCACCGCGCCCATAGCGTGCACCGTGAATTCCACGATCCGAATGCGGTCCAGGTCTCGACCCTGCTCTCGATCAAGACCGGCGGCTGCCCGGAAGACTGCGCCTACTGCCCGCAGGCCGCGCGTTATTCGACCGGCGTGAAGGCGGAAAAGCTGATGAGCGTCGAGGCCGTTGTCGCCCGCGCCCAGGCAGCCAAGGATGCCGGCGCCAGCCGCTTCTGCATGGGTGCCGCCTGGCGCTCGCCGAAGGACCGCGACGTGGTCAAGGTCGCCGAGATCGTCCGCGCGGTGAAGGCGCTCGGCCTGCAGACCTGCGCCACGCTCGGCATGCTGACCCAGCCGCAGGCCGACAAACTGAAGTCCGCCGGGCTGGACTACTACAACCACAACCTGGACACCGCGCCGGAGTTCTACGGCGAGATCATCCACACCCGCGAGTACCAGGATCGCCTGGACACGCTCGAGCACGTGCGCGAAGCGGGGCTGAAAACCTGCTGCGGCGGCATCGTCGGCATGGGCGAATCGCCCAGCCAGCGCGCCGGCCTGCTGCAGACCCTGGCCAACCTGCCGGAACATCCCGAGTCCGTGCCGATCAACCAGCTGGTCCAGGTCGAGGGCACGCCGCTGGCCGGCACCGCCGAACTCGATCCCTTCGACTTCGTGCGCACCGTCGCCGTCGCCAGGATCATGATGCCGGCCTCGGTGGTTCGCCTTTCCGCCGGTCGCGAGAAGATGGACGACGCCGTGCAGGCGCTGTGCTTCCACGCCGGCGCCAATTCGATCTTCTACGGCGAGAAGCTGTTGACCACCGGCAATCCGGACGTCGAGCATGATCGCCGACTGTTTACCCGCCTGGGCCTGAAACCGATGGAAGTCGAGCACGAACCCGGCACGGTCCATGCCGATATCGTCGAACGCTGCGCGGATGCTGCCTGAGCCCACCGGCACGGCGCGCCCCGACCTGCTGCAACGGCTCGCCGCGGCCACCGCCGCGCGCGAGCGGGAAGGCCTGCTGCGCCGCGTTCGCACGGTCCAGTCGCGGCGAGGCGTCGAGATGGTCGTCGATGGCCGCCGCCTGGTTGGCTTCTGCAGCAATGATTACCTCGGCCTGGCCGACCATCCTGACCTTATCGCCGCGCTATGCCGGGCCGCCGCCGAAGGTATCGGCGGTACCGCGGCACACCTGATCTGCGGCCATCATCGCGAACACGCGATGCTCGAGGAAGCCCTCGCCGAGTGGACCGGACGCGATCGCGCGTTGCTGTTTTCCACCGGGATCATGGCCAACCTCGGCAGCATGCAGGCCTTGCTCGCGATAGAACCTGCCAAGCCCTCGCTATGCGTGCAGGACCGGCTGAACCACGCCAGCCTGATCGATGGTGCGCGTCTGGCCGGCGCCGAGCTGCGCCGCTACCCCCACGCCGATATCGATGGCGCGCGCCGGCAACTGCAGGCGCGCCCCGGCGCACCGGCGATGCTGGCGACCGACGGCGTGTTCAGCATGGACGGCGATATCGCGCCGCTTTCCGCGCTGGCGGCGTTGTGCCGGGATGAATCCGCCCTGCTCCATGTCGACGATGCGCACGGCCTCGGCGTCGTCGGCCCCGGCGGCGCCGGCAGCCTGGCGCTCGCTGGCCTCGGCCAGGACGACGCGCCGCTGCTGATGGCCACGCTGGGCAAGGCACTGGGATGCGCAGGGGCGTTCGTCGCCGGCAGCGCCGACCTGATCGAAGGCTTGACCCAGTTCGCACGCAGCTACGTCTATACCACCGCGATGCCTCCCGCGCTGGCCGCGGCCACGCGCGTGGCCGTGGGCCTCGCGCGCGGTGCGGATGACCGCCGCGAGAAGCTTGCCGCACTGATCGCCCGTTTCCGCGATGGCGCCGGGCAGCTCGGGCTGAAGCTGATGGACTCGCCGACACCGATCCAGCCCATCCTGGTCGGGGACGCGGAGGCGGCAAGCGCCGCCGCCCTTGCCCTGGAGGCCCGGGGCTACCTGGTGACGGCGATCAGGCCTCCGACCGTGCCCGCCGGCAAGGCCCGCCTGCGCGTGACCCTTTCGGCAGCGCACGAGGACCGTCATATCGACGGTCTGCTGGCCGCCCTGGCCGCAACGCTATAATTGCCGGCTGCCTGGACTTCCCCCGCCCATGTCGATCCTCAATATCTCCGCCTACAAATTCGTCGGTCTGGACGATCTCGTCGCCGTGCGCGCGTCCTTGCACGCGCGTTGCGAGGCGCTGGCACTGAAGGGCACGATTTTGCTGGCACCCGAAGGGATCAACCTGTTCCTGGCTGGCGGCCGCGAAGCGATCGACACGTTCATGGCCGAACTGCGTACCGATCCGCGTTTCGCCGATATCGTGCCCAAGGAAAGCCTGTCGGATGCGCCGCCATTCAAGCGTATGCGCGTTCGCCTGAAGAAGGAAATCATCACCATGCGCGCGCCGCTGATCCGTCCCGAGGATGGACGCGCGCCCGCCGTGGCGCCAGCGACGCTGAAGCGCTGGCTCGACCAGGGCCAGGACGACGACGGACGCCCGGTGGTATTGCTCGATACGCGCAACGACTACGAAGTGGATGTCGGCACGTTCGAGCAGGTCGTCGACTACCGGCTCGACAGCTTCACCGGTTTCCCCGAAGCGGTCGCCACCGATCGCGAACGCTTCAAGGACAAGACCGTGGTCTCGTTCTGCACCGGCGGCATCCGCTGCGAAAAGGCAGCCATCCATATGCAAGGCATCGGTATCGAGCACGTCTACCAGCTCGAAGGGGGCATCCTGAAATATTTCGAGGAAGTCGGCGGCGCGCACTGGCATGGCGACTGCTTCGTGTTCGATGGGCGTGGCGCACTCGATCCGAACCTGGCACCGACGGCATGAGCCTGCATATCGCCGTCCAGGGCCGCGGGCCAATTCCCCTCGTGTTGATCCACGGCTGGGCCATGCACGGCGGTATTTTCGCGCCGCTGGTCGAGGCGCTGGCCGAGCGTTGCACGCTGTACGTCGTCGACCTGCCCGGCCACGGTCACTCGCGCGATTCGACCATCCCGCTGGAGCCACGCGCCTGTGCCGAAGCGATCGTGTCGGCGACGCCGCCGGCGCTCTGGCTGGGCTGGTCGATGGGCGGGCTGGTCGCCTTGCAGGCCGCCAGCGATCTGAAACAGGTACGCGGACTGGCGATGCTCAGCGCGACACCGAAGTTCGTCCGCGACGACAGCTGGCCTTACGGCAACGACGCCAGCCTCGTCCGCCAGCTCGCCGACGACCTGCATACGGACTATCACGCGACGCTGGAACGTTTCTTCGCCCTCGAAGCCATGGGCAGCGCCGACCCTCGCGCCGAGCTGCGTCGCCTGCGCGAGGATGCCTTCTCGCGCGGCGAACCGAATGCACGTGTACTGCAGGAAGGCATTCGCCTGCTCGAAACCACCGATATGCGCGGCCTGCTGCCCGGCCTCACCATGCCCAGCGCATGGATCGCCGGCCGCCGCGACCGCCTGGTGACCGCCGAGGCGATGGCCTGGTCCGCGGGACAATGTGGCGGCATCGCCGACGTCATCGCCCATGCGGGCCATGCGCCCTTCATCGGCCATACCGATGCGGTCGTACGCAGCCTCGAACCTTTGCTGGATCTTTTTTCATGAGCGACTTCCACCTCGATCGCCTCCAGGTGCGCCACAACTTCGGCCGTGCCGCCGATACCTACGAAAAGCACGACGTGCTCCAGCGCGAAGTGCAGGCCGGCTTGCTGGAGCGCCTGGACTTCTACCAGCAGGATCCGGAGCGCGTGATCGATGTCGGCGCGGGCACCGGTCGCGGCACCGCACTGCTGAAGAAGAAGTATCCCAAAGCCCAGGTCGTCGCCATCGACCACGCCGTGCCGATGCTGCGCGCGGCGAAGCAGCACAGCGCGTGGCTGAAGCCGTTCGCCCGTGTCTGTGCCGACGCGAACACCTTGCCGCTACCCGACCACAGCGTCGACCTGCTGCATTCGAGCCTGTGCTTCCAGTGGTGCGACGACCTGCCGACCCTCTTCGCCGAATGCGTACGCGTACTCAAGCCCGGCGGCATGTTGCTGTTTTCCACCTTCGGCCCGGACACGCTGAAGGAACTGCGCGCGGCGTGGTCCGAAGCCGACCAGCAACCGCACGTCGGCCGCTTCCTCGATATGCATGACGTCGGCGATGCGATGCTGGCGAGTGGGCTGAAGGATCCTGTCCTCGACGCGGAGCGTTACACGCTGACTTATCCGGATCCGCAGGCCTTGCTGCGCGAGCTGAAGGGACTTGGTGCGACCAATGCCGATAGCGCGCGGGCGCGTGGACTCATGGGCAAGTCGCATTACAAGCGCGTGCTCGCGGCTTACGAAACGCAGCGCGTGGACGGCAAGATTCCGTCGACGTGGGAGGTAGTGACGGCGCATGCATGGGGTGCGCCTGCAGGGCAATCGCGACGTAGTAGCGAAGGTGGCGAGATCGCCAGCTTTCCGGTTGATAGTTTGCGTGGGTCGCGGCGGCGCTGAGCACTTTTCTCGATCGTGTCGACGCCTAGTGTTTCGCCCTCCTGCCGAGGCCACCCCGACCGTGTGCCCCGCTGCTCGGCCTTGTCGTCCCCGCCGACCTCACTGCTCAACGGGGTCCCGGGATTCACGAGCCGGATGATCGCCGTGTATCTATAGGCGGCTAGATTGAAAGGCCCGGCCCCAAGGGACTCGCGAACAGGGTTCGCTCCCACAGGTGAAGATTGCCGCGACCTTGTGGGAGCGAACCCTGTTCGCGAGTCCTTTGGGACCAGGCGCCACAGGGCCTCATGCCCGCGGCAGCGGGCATTCCAGACACGGCGCCCTGGGCGCTGACACGATCGCGACAACCTACAAAACCTCACGATGCCGGAAACACGGCACAAGATGATCATTGATCATCCCCGTCGCCTGCATCATCGAATAACAGATCGTCGTACCGACAAACCGAAAACCGCGCTTCTTCAGCGCCTTGCTCATGCGATCCGACAAGGGCGTACTCGCCGGCACGTCA
>DASYLE010000032.1:0-13475 GCA_036009745.1 Luteibacter sp.
CGCCAGCCATCGCTCATGTTGTGGAACGCGGTGTCGTTGATCGGCGTGACGAAGCCTGAGTGCACGAGCTTCAATCGCGTGCCTTCCGGGACCCTGGTCAGGGTGAACGTGACGACCGTGTCCAGCGGCGAACCGTAACCATCGTTGCTTTCATGGCCACCCTTCCAGGCGTAGACGAAGCGCTCGTTCGGCACGACCTCCAGCACCTCGCAGTGGATGGTGCCGTCCCATGCGCCGGCCGCCTTGGTCTGATAGGTGAAGTGCGTGCCCGCCACGGGCGCGAAGCCGCGAGGCTCCATCAGCCAGCGCGCCATCAATGCCCCGGTGGTGAGGGTCTTCCAGATCGTCTCGGGCGTGTGCGGAAAGACTTCGTCCACGACGATATCTTGCATTGCGGATTTCAAGGCGGTGTCGTTCATGGGTCGATCTCATTCAAGAGTGTTCGGAGGTCGGCGAAGCGCTTGCGCCAGAAGGCGCCGTAATCGCCCATCCAGTCGGCAAGTGGCGCCAGACCTTTGGGATCGGCGCGGTAGAAGACGTTACGACCCTGCGCGCGGTCGACGACGAGGCCCGCGCGCTTGAGCGAGCCCAGATGCTGCGAGATGGCGGACTGCGAGACCCCACTGCCCTCGGTCAAGTCCACCACGCTGATTTCGTCCGCATGCACGATCCGCTCGAAGACGGCGCGCCGCGTGGGGTCGGCGAGTGTGCGCATGACGGTGTCGAGGGGGGAGGTTTGCATGATGGATCTTACATTAGTAACGACTAATCAATAAGTCAAGGCTAATTTGTTTCGATCAAGGGCATGACCGCGATCGGGAAGTCACGGCCTCAAAGGACTCGCGAACAGGGTTCGCTCCCACAGGAGCAGGTTGTCGCGGCCTTGTGGGAGCGAACCCTGTTCGCGAGTCCTTTGGGGCCGTGCATGCATGATCGCGGGCTTTGAAATGCACGGTTCCGAGTGGCGTTACGGCAGCGACTAAATAACCCGGTCCCGCAGCAATTTCGCGCCGGCCCGGCTGGTCGAGATCGTGTGGCCAGCTTCCATGTGCAAGTGCAATCGCCCGCCGCCGGCGGACTCGGCACGAAGGACGCGATGGACATTCACGATCCAGGAGCGATGCACCCGAACGTACTGCGCGGGATCGAGCGACTTGGCGAATTCGGCAAGCGTGACTCGTACGAGATGCTTGCCGGAGAGTGTTCTCACTTCGGAATAATCGTCCGCGCCACCGATGCTTACGACGGTATCGACGTCTAGTGGCCGCAGTTCGTCACCGATGCGGACGAAGTAGCGCGAGAGCACGGGGTCGGTCCCTGCTTCAGGCACCTCTCCCGATTCCCGTGCCGGTGATGAAGCGACCAGCCCATCCGGGTTCACCCGCGCGACAGTCGCGGCGATCGGTAGTACTTGCTGGCCCTGCAGATAGGACGCGGTGGCAATCAACGCATAGGTGGTGACGTTTTCAAGGGTCTGCCAGGCCGTACCGCTGGTTGAGAACGGTTGCACAAGGAACCCCTCGGGGCCCCGGCCATAAGACAGCCCCAGAAGTACGATCAGCATCGCGTAGGAAAGCGTAACGAAGGCCACGCAGAGCAGGAGATGCAAAGCCAGCTGTACTACGGCGGGCTTGCCGACAAGCTTCCGACGTATGAGGCGATAGGCCAACGCTCCGAAGATGACGACGGGCACCGTGTTTGCCGCGCCGCCCAAAAGGCTGCCGCGAAAGTCCAGCTGCAAGGCCAATCGAATCGTTATCGAATAGGCCAAGAAGACACCGGCGATCGCCAGCAGCGCAAACGCTAGCCGTCTTGTGTGCATCCCGACTGTCTGTCCCCGATCAAAGAACGGAGCGTGCAGGGTTGCGGACGGGGTTTCAAGTCTTGGGACACGACCCTGCTCCGAGATCGGCCTATTTGACCGTTTGCCGCTTCCGTTCACCGCACGGCCGTGTCCGTTCACCGATTTTCTCGCCTTTCGTCGGCGCCGCTCGGGATCATTCGGGTAACTGATCCGCTGCCAGCTTGAGTGAAGGACTGTATGAACATGCTTGCGTTGTCGACCTTGCTGGTCGTGGGGCTGTCTGCCCCGGTTGCCATGAAAGCCGAGGATGTTTCCAGCGGGCACGCCGGATTCGTCCAGACCGCGGCCAGGCTGATCCCTGCCCATGCAGCGACAAAGAGTCCTGCCGACCTCACGACGCTCTTCCGCCTTCAGCTTGCCGCCGAACGATTTCCCGACGCGGAGGCGACGCTGGATCGCCTCGAGGCCGTTTACCGATCTGTCGAGCCCAGGCGCATTCCCATCCTCACGCCGTGGCGAATCTATACCCGGGCCAGAATGTATGAGTTCGCGGGAGTCACCGCACAAAGTGCATTGAACCGGGCATTCGCGGAGCTCTACGGCTCGCTTACCGACAGCCAGGCGGCAGCCATCCTGCCCCGGTACAACGCGAACCTCGACGATCTTCGGACCGAAGCCTTGAAGCAGGAGAAGGCCTGCGAAGGGCTGGACCTGGAGCGGTGCCCGACAGCGGCCGACCTTATCGCGGCTCGCGAGGCCTCGACGGCGTTGAGCTACCTCATGCCTGCCTCAGTTCCCCTGCTCGAGGCGGATACACAGCGCAGGTACCAGATCGACGACGTGCTGATTCCCACGCCGGATGGCGCGAAGATCGATGCGATGGTCGTGCGCCCGCGCGCCACGAGTGCAGTGAAATTGACAGCTCTGCTGAATTTTACGATTTATGCCAAGGCCGATTGGCGCCTGGGTGACGCTGTGATGATGGCGGCCCACGGCTACGCAGGGGTTGTCGCTTATACGCGGGGCAAGGGTCGCAGCCCCGGATCGACCCTTCCTTACGTGCATGACGGCGACGACGCGACAGCCGTCATCGGGTGGCTTGCCCGCCAGCCATGGAGCGATGGGCGGGTCGGCATGTTCAGCGGAAGCTACAACGGTTTCACGCAATGGGCCGCCGCCAGGCATCATCCGGCAGCCCTGAAAGCGATTGCCACCAACGCCACCAATGCGCCGGGTATCGACACCCCGATGCAGGGCAATGTGTTCCAGAGTTTTATCTACCCGTGGCCGTTTTACACCACCGACAACAAGGCCCTCGACGATAAGACCTACGACGACCAGGCAAGGTGGGACACGCTGGCGAAGACGTTGTACCTGAGTGGTCGGCCGTATCGCGATCTCGACAAGATCGACGGCAAGCCCAACCCCGTCTTCGATACCTGGCTGCAACACCCGTCCTACGACGCCTATTGGCAACGCTTGATACCTTACGGCCGCGAGTTCGCGGGCATCGATATCCCCGTGTTCGTACAAACCGGTTACTACGACGGCGGGATGGTGGGCGCCCTGTATTACTTCCAGGAGCACCTGAAGTATCGGCCAGCCGCCAACGATCGCCTGATCGTCGGCCCTTATCATCACACCGCCATGCAAACGGGGGTGCTTGCCAAGGTCGATGACTACGATGTCGATAAGGCAGCAAAGATCGATCTTCAGGACATACGGCTTCAGTGGTTCGATCACATTTTCCGCAACGCCCCGCTACCCGCGCTCCTGAGCGACCACGTCAACTTTGAAGTGATGGGGGCCGATACCTGGCGGCATGCCGCGAATCTCGCCGACATGGCGACTCACCGCGAGAAGCTGTACCTGACGGGGAACCACAAAGGCGAGCGATGGTTGTTCAGTCCCGTCCTCGTCGACCGCGCACTGCCCGAACTCGCCGTCGACTTTACCTACCGTGGTGACGCTGACTTCCAGCCACCTCCAGGCGAGATCGACATTCGCAATGCCTTGGTGTTCGAAACCGAGCCATTGAAGACGTCGCTTGAGATCGACGGACTGTTCCAGGGTAAATTTCAGGTCATCGCGAACAAGCGTGATTTTGATCTGTCCATTAATTTTCTGGAGTTAAAAGCCGACGGCAGCTATCTCACCCTGGCCTCCTACCTCGGCCGAGTGAGCTATATGAAAGACCGCTCGCATCGACAATTGCTCCAGCCGGGTCAAACCACCACACTCGACTTCACGAGTCAGACTTTGACATCCCGCATGTTGATGCCCGGCAGCCGGATCGTCGCCGTTATCGGCGTTCCCAAGATGCCGGGCATCCAGATCAACTACGGCACAGGCCGCGACGTGAGTACGGAATCGGTCAAAGACGCGACCGTGCCGCTACGCATCCGATGGCTGCCCACGAGTTACCTCGAACTTGGCATGCGAGGGAAAATGGACTTCGCCACGGCACATTCGCCCGACTAGAACCGACCGGTCAGCGAAGCTCAGCCGCCCACGCTTCCGCATCGGCACCCGCCGGAATGCGCATCGGCGATGATGGATCGGTGGCGGCGCGCCACACGGCTGCGGCGACGTCTTGCGCCTGGGTGGTCGGGGAAGACGTGTCCTGTAGCCCCGCGAAGACCTTCTTGACGGCATCGGCATAGGCTTCGTGGTCGAGGCCATGCATGTAGGCACCAGCGTTCTCGCGAAAGCGGGTATCGGGTGCGCGACCTGGGAGCACCAGGCGCGCCCGCACACCGAACGGTTCCAGCTCCAGCGCCATCGACTCGGTGAATGCATTCACCGCGGCCTTGCTGGCGCGGTACGCGGCGATAAAGGGCAGCGCCTTCAACGTCACGCTCGAGGTGACGTTCACCACGACGCCGGCCTTGCGCTGCCGGAACTGGGGCAGCACTGCCTGGGTCAAGGCGATCGTGCCGAAGGTGTTGGTCTCGAAGACCTCGCGCACCGTCGCCAGGGGGACCAGTTCGGCCGGTGAAGCCACACCGAATCCTGCGTTGTTCACCAGGACATCGATCGGGCCTGCATCCTCTACGGCCCTGCGGATGCTCTCCGGATTCGTAACGTCGAGTGCCAGCACGCGCAGGCGGTCCGAAGGTGGCAGTACGTCGACGCGCGGCGTGCGCATGGTGGCGACGACTTGCCAGTCGCAGGCCAGGAAGTAGCGGGCGATCTCAAGGCCGAAGCCGGAAGAGCAGCCGGTGATCAATACGGTTTTCATGGGAAGTCCTGTGGGGTGGATGGTGTATGTCCATCACGATAGATCGCCGAAGTCGTACTCCCTATACTCTTAAGTCCAAGTTTCATTAGCAGGAGTCCGGAAATGATCGATCCCTTGGCCGAGGTCGTGACCCTGCTCCAGCCGGCTGCCCGGTTCTCCAAACTCGTTCTCTGCGCCAGCCCCTGGCGCATCAGCCGCACGGATGCCGGCGAGCCGTTCTATTGCCTGGTTCTCGAGGGCGGGTGCCGCATGGCGATCGATGGGCACGAGCCGATCGAGCTCCTGTCGGGTGACTTCGCTTTGATTCCCGCGGCCTATGGCTTTGCGATGTCCAGCCTTGAGCCGCCGCCTTTGGGCGTCGAGACGCCGGCGTCCGTCCCCCTGGGAAACGGTGAATTCCGGATCGGCCCCGAGGGCAACCCGGTCGACGCGCGCGTACTGGTAGGCCATTGCAGTTTCGGTTCGCCGGATGCGGCCCTGTTGGTGTCGCTGCTTCCGCAACTCGTGCATGTCCGTGGCGAACAGCGGCTGACCACGCTCGTGCAACTGGTGCGCGAGGAATCACGCGAGCAGCGGCCCGCGCGCGAGGTGGTACTCGCACGACTGCTGGAAGTACTGCTGATTGAGGCGTTGCGGTCCACGGCAGGGACGAACGCCTCGCCCGGCCTGGCGCGCGGACTCGCCGATTGCCGCCTCGCGGCCGCGATTCGCGGGATGCACGCAAACCCGACACATGCCTGGACGGTCGCCGAACTCGCGAAGGAGGCTGCGCTCTCGCGCTCGACTTTCTTCGAGCGCTTCAACCGCGCGATCGGCATCACACCGATGGAATACCTGCTCACCTGGCGCATGGCGCTCGCGAAGAATCTACTGCGCCGCGACGCGGGTCGCATCGCCGAGATCGCGGAGCGCGTCGGCTACGGTTCCGCGAGCGCGTTCAGCGTCGCCTTTACCCGGCACGTCGGGCAGACGCCTTCGCAGTATGCGCGCGGGGGTTTAACCGTCGAATGACCACTCGTAACCGGCGTACTGGAAATTGGAGGCGATGATCAGCTCGCCTACTGTCAGTCCGGGGTGGTAGTACGGGTTCGCACCAACGCGCTGATCTTCGTAGTCGTATAGCGACCAGCCAAGCCTCGTCGCCGGTCGAAGGCCGTCTGGTTTGCCGTTGAATCCTTTCACCACATCCTCCTGGATATACACGCCAACCAACCCGGATACACTGCTGGCAAAATTCAGCAGCAAGAACGGTCCGGTGCCACCCTTTACCTTATCGATGGCCTGGCGAAATACCGTGCGCTTCCACTCCACGGGCTTTGTCTGGCTGGATAGTTGGAAGTGGTCCTGCACCATGTAGGGAAAGTTGCGTGCCGGTGTCGAGCCGTGTTCTTCCCAGTTGGTATTCTTCGTCCAGGCGAGCTCCAGGCCGAAGCCCGGCGAGCCGATGCGATTGAACAGAACGAATTTTTTCCGCACATCTTCTTTGGCAGGCATCGATGGCAGCGTGGTCGACCAGTCAAAAAGCTCGTAGGTGTTGATAAGCGCGCGCAGGGCATTGATGGCCTCCGTATTGCGCTTCGTATGCCAATCGTCGATCTGAAGAGTGATGGCGAGGAACTCGGAAGGATTTTTCTGTAGAAACGCCTTGCACGTATCAAGCGCTTGCTTCAGGGGCTCATAACGATTGATCCGGATCTTTCCCCACATCTGCATGGCGATACCCGCAAGGATTTCCGCCCAGCTGAAAGACATGCCTCCGTGGCATGTGTAGAACTCGAAGCCGTCGTGCCTGCCGTCCTCCACCTGTATACGGATATCCAGTACACGCATGCCGTTATTGAGCTGTTGCTCAATGCTGTGCTGATGGCACGCGTATAGATCGTGATTGCCGGTCGGATTGATTGCCGCCGTGTCGTGGGTGCCGGGAAGGTTGATTTCGCCAATAGGCGTCGTGCCAGGCACATGCTGCAACCAGTTGTTGAGGCCGAGGACGGGGAATGGCGTCACGTTCAATGACGGGTTTCGGTCGGACATCGGGGAAATCTGGCCGGCTTGCGTGCGTATGGCAACGTTGCCGCTCCAGACACGGCCATCATAGGACGCCGTGAAAAGATTCGATCCGCGCACTTCCGTGTATACCAGCATGAGTTTCTTGTCGTAGACGCCCATGCCGGGGGCGAAATCGGACTTTGGGCGTGCCGTGCCGGGTACGTCAATCGGTGTGTTGTCACTCCACTGTTCACCATTGTGGACCGCCATGTGGAGTTCGTCCGTTTCGGGGTGCACGTAGCAAACGTAAAGCCTTTCCCTGAAAACCGCGCCGCGTGGACCGCGCCTGGATGCGGCCTGCCAATGGTCCTTTGGACGCTCGATGGGCGACAGGTCTCGCCATTGGCCGCCCCAGAACCGGCAGCTGAAAAGCGTATTGCTCTTGAACTCCTTGCTCAGCAGATACACACCGTTTTTAAAAGTGACCAACTCGACACCTTCGTTGGTCAGCGGTGCGCGTCCGTCCGGCTGCTTTACCTCGGCGTTGCCATGCCATCGTCCATCGAGGCCCATGAATACCCAAAAAATGGACGAGCTATCGGCACGCTTGTAAGCAAGCCACAACTCATCGTGGAACAAGGTCAGGCCCGGCCGTTGATCGGTACGGGCACGCGTCGTGCTCGAGTCGGAGACGAGGATCACGCCGCGGTCATACCATGCATGTCCGTCGTAGTAGCCATGCCTGAGTTCTTTCGTCGCGGTATGGCGATACACCACGTAAAGCCGGCGTAGTGCCGCATGCCAGCACGCCACAGGATCTTGCATCGATGCGGTGCTGAAACGTCCGAGCTGCATGGCAGGCCCGACATTTCCCTGCCAGACGTGCGCTGTGCTTCCTTGGGGCTCGCCGTAAGACGCGGCGTGCAGCTGATCGCTGTTATGACCCTTGAAGACGAAGAAAAGGCTTTCCATGGCAATCCCCTTGTGACGTTTAGGATCCCGGAAGCCTGGCTTCGATCTGGTCGCCCCCCCAGGAGTGCAATAGCGAGCGTAACAAGAAACCGGAATCTCCTCCCAAACAAGCAACCTGACCGCGCCGCACTTGTGGAGTCAGTGTGCGAGCAGCGGACTCAACGGGATGGTCCAGATGCCCGGTGGCTTGTTGGTGTAGTAAATCGTGGCCAGGTCCGGACTGAGGTGCGCCTGGAAGAGCGTCGGTGCATGTTGCCTGCACGCATTTTTTACGATCAGTGGTTTCGTCGTTACGAGCGGAGCCATTTCCCGGGTAAGCGGCGATCATTCGATCGGCGGGGACCGGGGATGCTTCCACTAGGCC
Organism: Luteibacter sp.; assembly: GCA_036009745.1. Lineage (GTDB taxonomy): Bacteria > Pseudomonadota > Gammaproteobacteria > Xanthomonadales > Rhodanobacteraceae > Luteibacter. The sequence goes on from DASYLE010000032.1 coordinate 8,371, forward strand.
GTTGGTCGTAGGAATTGACTGACAGACACTGGAGCGATCGACGGGGATGCTCTCTGGCGCTTCATGGACCCCAAACGGAGAGACGCATGACCACGCCATCGCTTATTGCATCCGTAGTTGCCACACCACCGCTGACGATCGGTCAGCTTTACACGCCGGCCTCCACGCCCGGCAACGTCGGGCTGTGCCTCTCCGGTGGCGGGACACGCGCTTTGAGCGCTGGCATGGGCCAGCTGCGCGCGCTGTCGACGATCCAGGCCAATGGCAAGAGCTTGCTTTCGCAGATCAGGGCGCTCTCGACCGTATCCGGCGGTTCATGGCTCGGCGTGCCGTATCAGTACATGCCGGCATCGGGACCGACGGATGAGGCCTATCTCGGCACTTACAACGCCGCTCAGGGTTCCTTGACGCTAGCGGACCTGGCTGGCCTGCCTGCGGGAAACGCCGGCATCCCGATGACTTCCTTCATGTTCTCGCTGGAGGGTATCGCGGGAACCGCGGTGTTGCTCTACGAACTGTTCCTGCGGACGAGCCCGGGCAATCCGCTGCCGGAAAGCATGCTCTGGCAGATGGTGATGGGCTTGAACATTCTGGATTCCTACAGTCTGCTCAAGGTGAATATGGACGGCGGCCAGCCGCAGGACATGTTTTCCGCCACCGCTGCCTCGCTGCAGACCGTTACGAGCGCAAATAGCAGCCTGGCGTCGGCGACGGCTTATCTGTTCGCCGACCAGGTCGATGGATCGCGCACGCAGCGGCCGCTGCATATCTGCAATATGGGTATGTTCGTCAATGTCCCCGGCGTGACATTCTGGTTGCTGGCACCCGTGCAGTCCAATGGCCTGATGACCGGTGTCGTCGGCGCACCGGCCAAGGCGACCGACGCCAACGGCCTCAAGGTCGGCGGTGGTGGCGTCGAATCCTTCGCCTACAACTCCACATTTGCCTCGCAGTCCGCCGATACCGCCACGGTGACCCAGGCCCGCCAGTGGTCGCTGACCGACATCATGGGAACGAGCAGCGCAGCGTTTGCGGAAACCGTCAGCAACCAGATCAAGCAGTGGGAAGCCAATCCGTGGCTGTTCCTGAAATGGTTGGCAGAGGAAGGGGAAGCGATCTGGAAGTGGATCGATAGCCATTTGCCGTTCGAACTGCATGCAACGGCGAAGGCGCTGGTCGCGCGCGGCGCGCTCGGGGCGGAGGCGGTGGCCGATATCACTTTTCCCGACCCGGAGGCACTGGTTCCGGCGTACGCCTCGTGGCCCGCGGGTGCGGGTGCTGCCAATCCCAACCCGAACACGTTCGCCGACGGTGGCAGCCTTGAGAATAACGGCCTGGCCAGCATGCTTGCGTTTAGCGACATCGACAGCGTGATTGTCTGCGTGAACACGGAGATCCCGATGGCGGCCAAGAGCGTCGGCATCCCGGACGGCAACGGCGGCTGGATTGCTGGAACACAGGTCGAGGTTGATGGCTCGCTGCCGCCCCTGTTCGGCTACCAACCCTTCGATGACACGAAGGGTTATGTCCTTTACTCGGCGGGCCACGTGAAGCCGGAGGACCAGCTCTTTGGCAACAGCCAGGTCTTCGCCAGTGACGAATTCGCCGGATTCCTGGCCGGATTGTCGGCAGCGGCAGGCGGCGCCGCATCGCCGACTCAACCGGCGATCCTGTCGCAGGAACTGCTCGTGCAGGCCAATGCATGGTTCGGCGTTCCCGCCGGCACCCAGCCGATCACGATCGTCTGGGTCTACCTCAACTATGCGAGCGACTGGGCCGCGCTGTTCGCGAACAACCCACCGGTACAGCAACTTGTCGCGGCGGAGGCATTGAACAGCAAGTTCCCGCACTACAACACGATGTCCACCCAGCTATCGGCCACACAGATCAATCTGCTGGCGCATTTCACGTCGTGGTCGCTGGTGAATGCCGATCAGGACAGCGGAGTGTTTTCCAGTTTGTTTGCGGCGTAGCCAAGCGCGCATTGCCTGGAACCCGGGACGGAGTGAAATTTTCCGTCGGATGTCTCGCATCGAGTCAGTTCACCCTACCGGGTTTCGACCGAAAGAATGTCTTTTGGGGGTTTCGGAACCCGCCTGCTTCCGCCATCGTGTTTCCGAACACCTACATAGAGACATCGCATGCTACGCGACCGCTCGAACGAAGCCCGATATAAGGCACTGCCCGGGCTAGGCCGCTTGCTTGTGTGCCTTGCGGCGAGCCTGGGGTCCGGAGCCACATGCGCGGCGATTGTCGTGGACGCCAAGGCCGGCGAAACGCTGCCATCCCGGACGTACACCCAGCCGCAACAGCGCGTTTCGATAACGCCCTCCCGGAAGATCAACGTCTTTTGCATCGGAACTGGCACACCTGTTGTGTTGCTCGATGCGGGGGCTGGCTTTGACATGCTGCTTTGGCGACATGTGCAGGGACGTGTCGCCCGGCAAACCCGCGTCTGTGCCTACGACCGCGCCGGCTATGGTTTTAGCGATGGCAGCGATGCGCCGCTCGATGCAGACCATGTATCGGAAGACCTTCACCGCCTGATTGCGTCCGTCGCCATCAAAGGGCCGGTCGTCTATGTGGGGCACTCGATCGCGGGGCTGTATGCCGTGAAACTGAGGGACGCCCATCCACAGGATCTCGCCGGCGCTGTGTTGGTCGATCCTGCCTTTGTGGGCCAGTTCGGGCGCATGACGGAGGCGTTTAGCGCGGGCTCGCGAGCAGGTCTGCTCCGCGCTTTCGCTGATCACCTGTCGGAGCTGAAGCAGTGCCGGGTTTTGGCACGTGCCGGGGACTTGAACAAGCCGGTTGGCAACGTGGCGAAAGACTGCGTTGATACGAAGGACTACCCGGAACCACTGGACGCGAGTTTGCGGGTTGCACTGACTCTCCAGAACGGGCAGACCAAGGTCACAGAGGCTTTGCTCTCGGAGTATTCCAGTCTACTGGCACAGGGCACGATGTCGACGGTCAACGATAAGCAGATCGGCGGGACGCCGGTCTCTTTTGGCAATTTGCCTTTGCTTGTCCTCACGCATGGCAACGCGGAGCCGCTTCTGCCGGGAACGTCCGGGATCGACACAGCCACATCAAGCGAGGCCTGGCGGGACGGTCACGCTGAGTTGGCGCGCACTTCGACTCGTGGTGAGTTGCGCGTGATCGCAAACACGGGGCATTTCATCCAGCTGGACGATCCCGACGCCGTGGTTGCGGCTATCACGGAGGTGGTTCGTTCCGTCCGTGAAGGAGACAAGCTTTGATGGTCGATGGTGGTTGATCGACTCGACTATCGCCGTCTCTGGTTCAGAAAAGCAAGACGGCGATCGGGAAGGCACGGCTTTGCTCTGCTCTTCGCCCTTGCTCGTCATACCAGCGCAGGCTGGTATCCAGTGGCCACGATGGTCGGTGGTCGCCACTGGACCCCGGCCTGCGCCGGGGTGACGGTGAGGGGGATACATGCCGCGCCTTGCTCCGCTCTTCGTTCTTGATCGTCATACCAGCGCAGGCTGGTATCCAGTGGCCCCGGTGATGGGTTGTCGACACTGGACCCCGGCCGGCGCCGGGGTGACGTGAGGGGAGTGGGCGCCGCGCCTTGCTCCGCTCTTCGCTCTCGATCGTCATACCAGCGCAGGCTGGTATCCAGTGGCATCAGTGGTCGGTCGTCGCCACTGGACCCCGGCCTGCGCCGGGGTGACGGTGAGGGAGATGGGTGCCGCGCCTTGCTCTGTGCTTCGCTCTTGATCGTCATACCAGCGCAGGCTGGTATCCCGTGGCCCCAGTGGTCGGTGGTCGCCACTGGACCCCGGCCTGCGTGTACGGACCGGGGACATGGGTAACAAACGTGCGGGGACATGGGTAACAGTCTAGCTGGCTTCGTTCAGATCGATTTCTCCGATGTGCTGGTGGGAGAAATAGAGGTCATATAGTCCGTCTTCGGCATCGCGAGGACGGGCGGCGATGACATGGCCTCCCAAGGCGGTGGAGACGACGAACGGTCGGCGAAGCAGCTTGATGCGGCCACGCTGATCGACCTGCATGGGAATGTCCTGGGGGGCGTATTCGATCGCCGGTAGCGCCTCGGGAAACGACCGAGGACTAGGGTGGTAACGGTCGGCAGGGACCGCCATGCCGATCGCTTCGTGCGGCCTGACATCGTTGTAGATTGCGCGCCATCGGTCGAAGGATTGTTGGGCCTGGTCGATATCGGCGAAGGCTTGGCCGCGAACCACCTCGGCCTTGAAGCTCCGATGGAAGCGTTCCTCCTTGCCGTTGGTTTGCGGGTGCGCCGGCGCGCTCCAGCTCAACCGGATCCCCACCCGGACCAGCCAGATGGCGAAGGTGGACAGATCGCGCGATCGGCCGGACGGGATGCCCCATGGATTGCCGTTATCCATGTTCATCCGCAGAGGCAAGCCGAAACGGCGAAACGTATCGGTAAGTGCGGTTTTTACGGTAGATCCGCGCTGATCCGTGGTGGCCAACAACACCAGGCTGTACCGGGAATGGTCATCCAGGACCGTCAACGGATCGCATCGCCCCTGACCCACATCGATGGGGCCTTTGAAATCCATCTGCCACAGGTCGTTTGGTGAAGGATGCTCGAAGCGCTGCCAACGTTGCTGTGCTCGCGCCGCAGGCGGCGCGAGCAGGCCATGCCGGCGGAGGATGTCGGTGATCGTGCTAGGGGCCGGCACGAACTCATGGCCTCGATTGCTCAGCACCTTGGCCAGCTTGCGACCACCCCAACACGGATGTTCGCGACGCAGTGTCACGACGGCTTCTTCGATAGGCAGTGCCGTCTTCAACGGTGACCGCTCCGGGCGCCGTGAACGATCCTGGGGCGGTTCGCCTGCCGCCTGTCGCTCGATCCATTTATAGGCCGTCTTCCGGCTGACGCCAAAGCGTCGGGCAAGCTCGGTGACGCTAATGGCCTGACCTCGGGCCAATGACGCTAACTCGGTACGTTCGGACACAGGGGTTGCTTCCTTCCAGGCCACGGGGATGGGCACCTCTTAAGCAGAAAAGTCCGCCCGAGGTGTAACCCATGTCCCCGCACACCTGTTACCCATGTCCCCGGTCCGTACACCTGCGCCGGGGTGACG
>DASYLE010000033.1:0-16775 GCA_036009745.1 Luteibacter sp.
ATGGCGAGACGCTGACGCTGACCGGCAACGGCACGGTGTCCGACAAGAACGTCGGCTCGGAGAAGGCCTTCGCCAATGGCGGCCTCAACGGCTTCGGCCTGAACGGCAACGGCGGCGCCCTGGCCGGCAACTACACGCTGACCGGCGGCACCGACTGGCTGAGCATTACACCGGCTCTGCTGACGATCGTCGGTACCACGACCATCGATCGTACCTACGACGGCACGAAGATCGACGCACTGAGTGGCTCGATGCTGTCCGGCCTGTTCGGCAACGACGATGTGACCCTGGGCAACACCGCGACCGGCCTGTTCGACACCAAGAACGTCGGCAACGACAAATCGGTGACGACGGCCATGACGATCGCCGGTGGCGACGTGGGCAACTACATCCTGGTCCAGCCGGTCGGCCTCACGGCCAATGTCACGCCGCGTTCGATCATCGTCAATGCCACGGGTACCGACAAGTACTTCGACGGCAATACCACGGACCAGATCACCCTCGGCAGCGACGGCGTGCTCGCCGGCGACCAGCTTGGCTTCACCAACCAGGGTGCGAACTTCTCCGACAGCGCGGTCGGCAACGGCAAGACGGTGACCGTTACCGGTATCCAGGGGAATGGCGCCGACGCGGGCAACTACGTCATCGCCGATCCGACCACCACGACCACGGCGGACATCATGGGCGGCCAGGCGTCGTCCTTCGGTATCGACAACAGCACGATCGCGCAACTGCAAAGCGTGGTCGGACCGTCGGCCATCGAGACGCCCTATGGCGTAGCCGACAACGACGCGGTCGGGACATTCACCGGCAACCAGAAGAAGCAGCATCGCCCGATCGAACGCAACATCGCGCGCACCGACTTCAAGTCCGGGCTCTCGCTCAACGTCGTCAACGGCGGCGTGAAGATGCCAGCGAACGAGATGCCATGAGTCCGGTACCGATGACCTCCTTCGCCAAGCCTGCCTTGTCCTTATCCAGCATTCGAAACCAGACCATGAATCCGAAGTCCCACTACGCGCCACGTCTTACCCTGCTCTGCACGATGCTCTCGCTCGGCCTGTTCGGCACCGCCGCGCATGCGCAGAGCCGTGGCGCGCCGCCACCGACCAGCGGCCAGCTGCTGCAACAGGTGCCTCAGACACCGTCCACGCCAACCTCGTCGGATCTCGGCCTGAAGGTCGAGCGCCCGAAGCAGGACCGCGCGACCGACAACCATCCGTTCCTCGTGCAGTCGATCCAGATCACCGGCAACACCTTGCTGCCCACCGAACAGCTGCATGCACTGGTCGCCGGCAGCGAAGGCAAGCAGCTGACCCTGAACGACCTGGACGAACTGGCCGACCGCATCAGCCAGGCCTACCAGCACGCCGGATACCCGCTGACCCGCGCCTATGTGCCGGCACAGACACTCAAGGACGGCGCGGTACGCATCGCCGTGGTCGAGGCGCGCTACGGCAAGGTCGTGCTGCAGAACAGCAGCGCCGTGTCCGACGGGCCGCTCAATGCGACCCTGTCCCCGCTGAAATCCGGTGCGCCGGTCAGCGAATACGGCCTGGAGCGTAGCCTGCTCCTGCTCTCGGACATTCCCGGCGCGCTGACCGGTTCGGTGGTCCGCCCGGGCGACGAAGCGGGCACCTCCGACCTGCTGGTCAACGTCAACTCGGCGCCGCGCTATACCGGCACGGTCGGCCTGGACGACTTCGGCAACAGTTACACCGGGCGCACCCGCCTGGGCGGCAATTTCGACATCAACGGCCTGCTCCACCAGGGCGACCTGCTCGACTTCAGCGCGCTGAGCTCGGGCGGCGGCATGAATTACTTCCAGGGCGGCTATCGCTACCTGCTGAACGGCCAGGGCACCACCCTGCGCGCGGCGGTATCGACCCTGCATTACCACCTCGAGAATGGCCTGGAGCCGCTCGACGCGCACGGCTCGGCCCTGGTCGGCAGCCTCACCTTGTCGCAGCCGTTCGTCCGCAACACCGCGTTCAACCTGTACGGCCAGATCGAGTTCGATCGCAAGCTGCTGGACGACGATGTCGAAGCGGCCTTCATCGACACCAACCGCCACGCCAATGTCTGGGTGGCCACGCTGGCCGGCGACCAGCGTGATTCGACCGGTGTCACCAACTTCAATATCAGTGCGTCGCACGGCAAGATCACCTACACCGACTTCCTCGCCGAATTCATCGATGCACTGACCGCGCGCACCGCCGGCACCTACACCAAGTTCAGCGGGTCGGTGTCCCGCCTGCAGCAGCTGAACGACAATAACGCGCTGTACTTCGGTTATTCGGCGCAGTGGGCGAACAAGAACCTCGACACCTCCGAGCAGTTCTACCTCGGTGGTCCGAACACGGTGCGCGGCTACGACGTCGGCGCGCTCGCCGGCAGCCAGGGCGACCTGTTCACCGCCGAGTTCCGCCACGACTTCTCCATCCCGGGCGTATGGGGCCGCTGGCAGGTCGCGCTGTTCGCCGACACCGGCCGCGTGCAGGTCTATAAGAACCCGTTCGTCGAAGGCACCAACAGCGGTCGCGTCAGCAGCGCCGGCCTCGGCCTGCACTGGGCCGCCACGGACAACTGGGTGTTCAACGCCAGCGCCTCCAAGCCGATCGGCAACACCCCGGTCCTGCTCGGCAGCGCCGACACCAAGACCCGCCTCTGGGTCCAGGTACAGAAGGGTTTCTACTAAGCAGGGCTCGCCCTGCTGTTGTGCAAGGCGCCGGGGCTCTCCTGGCGCCTTTTTTTATGCATGAGGCATTGCGCAAGTAGTTCATGGAGGACTACGCCAGGCAGCGCAACAAACCGAGCACTTGTGAGGGTATTCGGGCGCATATCGACCGCGCCACCGATCCTATGCTGGGGCGGATGGCCGTGTGACCCGCGGCCAGACTCACCCTTATGCACCCCTTTCGATGGCGACAGCACGGCAAGCGGACGGGCACCGTGTCGAGGCCTGGAAAACTATACCCGTTACGGGTATAGTTTGGAGCTAACGATGACGCGCATCCTCAAACGGAAGGACTTTGCGCGATGGCAGGCGGGCGAGAGACTGCCCGATGCTGTTTTGTGCAACGCGATCAAGGAAATGGAAAGCGGTTTGATCGACGCGGACCTGGGCGGCTTCCTCTACAAGAAGCGGGTGGCCCGTCCCGGCAGTGGCAAGAGCGGCGGCTACCGCACGCTGGTATCGGTCAGGATCGGCAGCCGCTACGTGTTCCTGCATGGGTTTCCAAAAAGCGACAAGGCAAACGTCACGCAGGACGAAAAGAAGGCGCTTCAATATGCCGGCAAGGTGTTTCTGGAACTAACCAGGGATGCGTTGTCGAAGGCGTTGCAGTCGGGTGTGTTAGTGGAGGTGAATTGTGAGCAAGATCATCGAATCTCTGCGTGACGATCTGGCGGCGCTTCACGAAGTGGGCGCGATCAGCAAAGTGACGATGCGCCAGTTCGACGCAATCTGCCCGCCGCCAGTGCGGGAGTTCGGTGCTGCGGACATCAAGCGTCTGCGCGAAGCCTTGAAATTCAGCCAACCGGTGTTTGCGCATCACCTGCACACCACGGCCTCGACTGTGCGTAAGTGGGAGCAAGGAGAAACCCGGCCCGCTGGCCCAGCGCTCAAGCTGCTCAACGTCATTGCCGACAAGGGCTTGCAGGCCATCATCTGACGGCTCGGGCGACCGGGACGGGCGGCGTTTGAATACCAGCCAGCTTTTATACCTGCTCGCTGTCGAACCGGGTCAGCTCGTCGACGCGTTCCCGGGCCCTTCGCACGCTCGCGCCTGCCGCGCTGTTATCCATCCACCGCGCCCAGCGCGGCGAGCGCTGTCGCACGCGCAGGGTCAGTACCAGGAAGATCGCCAGGCACACCAGCCCGGACGCGACGAAGCTCAGCGTGGCGCCCGGGCTGGCCAGGTAAACGTCCGCACCCAGGAGCATGAAGACATACAGCGTCAGCGGCACCCACATCAGGCAACCCACCGCGCCGAACCACCAGGCTTCGCGCAGCCGCCAGGTGTGCAAATGGGCGATCTGCCGCTGGATCGCCAGCACGGGCGCGGACGGATCGACCCGGTTGATCTCCACCAGGGTGATCGCCGCCATTACGATGAACATCAGTGCGTAGGCATGCAGCAGCACGCCGATGACGAACAGATGTGGCGTGTGCAGATGGGCTACCCAGAAGGGTGCGAACAGCAGGGTCAGCGCGATACCGGTGAATAGCTGGATGAGCTGTCCGCGCTTCAGCGGGCGAAGGTCGGCGAGCAGACGATCGACCTGGCCGTTCCGATACGCACGCAGTTGCAATGCTTCCTGGCGGTCGAGCCGACGATCGAGGGATTGCCAGGCGAGCTTCAGTTCGTCGAGTTCCATGCGGATGTCCTCGTTGTGGGTGGGGAAGATGCCGCGTCCATGGCCTTGCGCAGTCGCTGCTTCAGCCGGTTGAGCTTGGTCGCCACATTGGTTTCGCTGATGCCGATGACCTCGGCGATTTCGGCGTAGCTGCGTTCCTCGAGGTACAGCACGATCAGCGCGCGATCGAGCGGCTCCAGCGCGTCGATCACCGTCCACATCTGGCGCAGCCGATCGTCCGGCTCGTCGATCGTCGTGCCTTCGGCACGTTCGGCGAGCGTGTCGTCGAGCGGCTCGAATCGGGCAATGCGACCGATCTCGCGCCGCGCATGCGAGATACCGACATTCAGCGCGATGCGGTACATCCAGGTGGAGAAGCGCCGGGTTTCGTCGTAGCCGGGGAATGAGCGCCAGAGCTGGGCGGCGATTTCCTGGGCCAGGTCGTTGCGGTCCTCTTCGCCACGCGCATAGACGCGCGCCACCTTGAAGACGATCTTCCGGTGCTCCTGCAGCAACGCCTCGAAACGCCGTTGTCCATGGATATCGATCATTGCCCTCCCCCGTTGCCTATCCCCATGATTCGCACCGGCACGGAGAAAATCACAGTCGCCCGCTCCCCTACAATGACCGGGCTCCCACCCCAAGGCTCGACCCATGGCTTCCCTGCGCGTCAAACGGTACCTCCTCACCGGCCTGCTGACCTTCATCCCGCTGTGGGTGACCTGGCTGGTCTTCAGCTTCGTGCTCAATCTGCTGGCCGGCATCGGTGCGCCGCTGGTGGCCCTGCTGGTGCACCTGCTTTCGCCGGCACATGCGGCGACGGTCAATGAATCGTGGCTCAGCTATATCCTGGCCATGCTGCTGACCCTGGCCGTGCTCTATGCCATTGGCTTCCTCGCCAACCGGGTCTTGGGGGCGCGCCTGCTTGCCTGGTTCGACACGGTGCTCGCACGTATCCCGCTGGTGCAGACGATCTATGGCGGCACCAAGAAACTCATGTCGGTGCTGCAGAACAAGCCCTCGGGCGTGCAGCGCGTGGTCCTGGTGGACTTCCCGCGACGCGGCATGAAGGTGGTCGGCTTTGTTACCCGGGTGATGATCGAGGATGGCACGGGCCGCGAGATGGCGGCCGTTTATATCCCGACCACGCCGAACCCGACCGGCGGTTACCTGGAAGTCGTGCCGCTGGACGAACTGACCCCGACCGACTGGACCATGGACCAGGCCATGGCCTTCATCATTTCCGGTGGCGCGGTCGCGCCTGATACGCTCCCGTCGATGCCCCGCAGGGACAACGACCTGCCGAACGAGCTGTCCTGACCTGTCTTTCCACTGGATACGATCGATGCGCCGACTGCTGCTGCCCGCCCTCCTTGCCCTGGCCGCCATGACTACCCACGCCACCGAGAACTGGACCACACCCGCCGAAGCGAGCCACTTCCGCACCACGCCAAGCTATGCGGATACGGTGGCCTACCTGAAGCGACTGGCGGCGGCCGCGCCCGACGCCCTCCACGTGGAGACCTTCGGCACCACGCCGGAAGGCCGGCCCATGGTGGTGGTCGTTGCGGCACGTGACGGCGACTTCACGCCGGCAGCGGCGCGCAAGGCCGGCAAACCGGTAGTGCTGCTGCAGGCAGGCATCCATCCCGGCGAGATCGAGGGCAAGGACGCGGGTCTGATGCTGCTGCGCGATATCGCGGTGACCGGCAAGCTCACCCACCTCGTCGATCATGTGGTGCTGGTCTATATCCCGGTCTTCAGCGTCGACGGCCACGAGAACAGCACGCCGTATAACCGCATCAACCAGAACGGCCCGGACAGCATGGGCTTTCGCGGCCAGTCGCAATACCTCAACCTCAACCGCGACTACGTCAAGGCCGATGCGCCGGAAATGCGCGCGTGGCTGAAATTGTGGAATGCGTGGTTGCCCGACCTGCTGGTCGACATCCACACCACCGACGGTGCCGACTACCAGTACGACCTCACCTGGTACGCGGAAGATCCGCACAAGCTCGACCCGGCGATTGCCACGTGGCAGAAGCAGGCGTTCGAGGGCAGTATCTTTCCCGCCTACGAGAAAATGGGTCATCTCGCCGCGCCGTATCTCGAATTCGTCGATGGCAGGGATGTACGCAAGGGCATCGAGAACTTCGGTTCGGGCCCGCGCTTCTCGACCGGTTACGCCGCGCTGCAGGATCGCGCCGGCCTGCTGATCGAAACCCATATGCTGAAGTCGTATGAAGTCCGCGTGCGGGCGACCTACGATGTGGTCCGCGCCGTACTCGACTATGTCGGCGCGCACCCGGCGTCGCTGATCGATGCGTCCCGCGCCGCGGATGCGCACACCATCGCGCGTGCCAACGACGCCGATGCGAGCGTCGCGGTGAGCTTCCGGCCCGATCCCGCCGCCACGTCCTTCGTGCTCAAGGGCTGGGCATTTACCCAGACGCCGAGCGACCTCTCCGGCGACACCTGGGTGCAATACGACCCGAAGACCCCGCGCGACTACACGATCGAGAACCGAAACGGTCTGTTACCGGACATCAGCGTCAAGCCGCCCGCGGCGTATGTGATTCCCGCGCAATGGACTGACACCATTGAGCGGCTGGCCGCACACGGCATCCGCTTCACCCGGACCACGGCGCCGGCGACCATCCACGCCGAGGGCTACCAGCTGGACGATCCCTCCTGGGCGGCCAAACCGTTCGAAAGCCACCTGATGCTGCAGTCGTTCCGGCAGAGCGCGGCCATGCGTGAGGTCGTGCTGCCGCCAGGCTCGGCCATCGTGCCGCTGGACCAGCGCGCCGCCAATGTCGCGATCAACCTGCTCGAGCCGGAGGCACCCGATTCACTGCTTCGCTGGGGTTATTTCAATGCGATCTTCGAAGCCAAGGAATACGGGGAACCTCGCGTCCTTGAGGCCCTGGCCCGGCAGATGCTGGCGAAGGACCCGGCCCTGCGCCAGGACTTCGAAGCCCGCCTGAAGGCCGATCCGAAGTTCGCGGCCGACAAGCGCGCGCGGCTGTTTTTCTTCTTCGAACGCTCGCCCTGGTACCTGGTCCAGCACGTCGGCGCCTACCCGGTGCTGCGCCTGGACCGCGCGGCGCTCGAAAAGTTGGCCGCGAACCACCCCTGACCTTCGACACTGGGGGGCACCGTGACTTTCGTCATAGCCTCGCTAGAGCCGCACGGCGGGAGACACCCGCCGGCAAGACCACGTCCGCCCACCGGGCGGACACTGACAGAGGGACATCCATGACCAAGCAGTATCTGAAGCCGCTCGCACTGGCGGTAGGCCTGGCCTTTGCCGCCGCAGGATGCGGCAAGCATGCCGACGACAACGCCGCCCCGGCCGCCGCCAGCACCGCGCCGGCCCCGGCCGCCTCGGCTGCCACCGCCGCCGCACCCGCCGTGAAGAAGCCTTCGTTCGACGTGAGCGAGATCGACACCGGCGTGAATGCCTGCGCGGACTTCGACAGCTTCGTCAACAGCAAGTGGGTTGCCGCCAACCCGATCCCGCAGGACCGCACGCGCTGGGGCGCGTTCGACCAGCTGGCCGAAAACAGCCTGAATACCCAGCACGACATCGTCGACGGCACCAACAAGGGCGCCGACAGCGCCACCGCCGGCTCGATCGAACAGAAGATCGGCTGGTTGTACCGCTCCGGCATGGACGAGGCCACGGTCGAGAAGGCCGGCTTCGATCCGCTGAAGCCCGAGCTGGACAAGATCGCCGCGCTGAAGACCCCGGCCGACCTGGTCGACTTCCTCAATGCCAGCTTCGCCGATGGCCAGCCGTACGTCTTCGGCTTCGGTTCGGGCGCCGATTTCCAGGACGCCAAGATGCAGATCGGCTACGCCCAGCAGGATGGGCTTGGCCTGCCGACCAAGGATTACTACACCGATCCGAAGAATGCCGACCTGCGTAAGGCCTACCTCGACTACATCGCCAAGACCCTCGAGCTGACCGGCGTATCCGCCGACGATGCCAAGAAGCAGGCCGACCAGGTCATGACGTTCGAGACCCAGCTCGCCGCCGCCTCGCTGGCCCCGGTCGAACTGCGCACCCCGGAAAACCAGTACCACTTCGTCACCGTGGCCCAGGCCGACAAGGCTACGCCACATTTCAACTGGGAGAAGTTCTTCGCCGCCCAGGGCGTCACCGTCGACAAGGGCTTCTCGCTGTCGCAGCCGAAGTTCTTCGCCGCATTCGACAAGATGCTCGCCTCGACGCCGATCGACACCTGGCAGGCCTACCTGCGCTTCCACGCCATCGACGGTGCCTCGCCCTACCTGGCCAAGAGCTTCCAGGACAACAAGTTCGACTTCTACGGCAAGACCCTCGGCGGCCAGCCGGAACAGAAGGTCCGCTGGAAGCGCGTGCTCGGCACCGTCAATGACGGCATGGGCGAAGCGCTCGGCCAGCTGTACGTGGCCAAGGTGTTCACCCCGGAAGCGAAGCAGCGCGCCAACGAGCTGGTCGACAACGTGCGTAATGCGCTGAAGGCACGCATCCAGAACCTCGACTGGATGAGCGCCGAGACCAAGGACAAGGCGGTCGCCAAGTGGAATACCTTCCTGCCGAAGATCGGTTACCCGGACAAGTGGCGTGACTGGTCGGGCCTGGAAATCAAGCCGGACAACTTCTACGGCAACGTCGAGTCCGCGGCGAAGTTCAACTACCACTACGACATCGCCAAGATCGGCAAGCCGACCGACCGCCACGACTGGGGCATGACCCCGCAGACCGTCAATGCGTATTACAACCCGACCGACAACACGATCAACTTCCCGGCCGCAATCCTGCAGCCGCCGTTCTTCGATGCCAATGGCGACGACGCGATCAACTACGGCGGCATCGGCGCCGTGATCGGTCACGAAGCCAGCCACGGCTTCGACGACGAAGGCAGCCAGTTCGACGGCGACGGCAACAACAAGAACTGGTGGAGCAAGGCCGATCGCAGCAAGTTCGACGAGCGTACCGCCAAGCTGGTCAATCAGTTCAACGACTACACCCCGATCAAGGACAAGCCCGACCTGCACGTCAACGGCAAGCTGACGCTGGGCGAGAACATCGCCGATCTCGGCGGCCTGAATGTCGCCTATGACGCCCTGCAGGAAGCGATGAAGAAGAACCCGACCGAAGCCGACCAGAAGATCGACGGCTATACGGAAGACCAGCGTTTCTTCCTCAACTGGGCACGCGTATGGCGTGGTTCGGTACGCGAGAAGCAGGCCGTCCTTCGCCTCAACACCGACCCGCACGCACCGGCCTCGCTGCGCGCCATCGCCGCCCCGTCGAACATGGAAGCCTTCGCCACGGCCTTCCAGTGCAAGCCGGGCGACACCATGGTCCGCGGCACCGACAAGCAGGTGAAGATCTGGTAAGCGCAAGGCTTACCGGGTAACACCGAAGGGCGCCGCTTGCGGCGCCCTTTTTTTGCGTTGGTTATTCCATTCTCCCTAGAGGGAGAAGGTGCCCGCACGGCGGATAAGGGCGAGCCATGTGAAGCGGCAACCCGGCTCCCCTCACCCCAGCCCGCTCCGTTCGGGCGAGGGAGAAATGCTCGCAAGAAATAGTGCATTTACTATTGCGAATCATTCTCACTTAAGTTAAATTTCACGAATTGCCCACGACAGCTCTGGGCCAGGGGCAAGCCAGACGCCACCCCGCGACGGCTTCAACCCAACGCCAGTTACATACAAAGGATGACGAGATGGCCTTTATCAAGAGCCGCAAGCACGCGGCTGCGACCTGCCGCCGCGGTATCGGCGCCACTGCCCTGCTGATCACCGGTTTCGCCCTTGCCCAGGCTGCCTCGGCCGCCGACAACACACTCGACACGACTGCTCCGCCGCAGTCGGCCAAGGTCGGCGATGCCCAGGCCCTGCCCGGCATGAAGGTCGAAGCGGACCGCAGCAGCGATTACCGCGTCGACAAAGCCTCGTCGCCGAAATTCACCCAGCCGGTGCTGGATACCACGCAGACGATCCAGATCATCGGCAAGGAACTGATCTCGCAGCAGGGCGCCACCACGCTGACCGAGGCACTGCGCAACAGCCCGGGCGTGGGCACCTTCTTCGTCGGCGAGAACGGCAACACCAATACCGGTGACGCGATCTATATGCGCGGCTTCGATACCTCGAACAGCATCTTCGTCGACGGCGCCCGCGATACCGGCTCGATCTCGCGCGACATCTTCAATATCGAACAGGTCGAAGTCACCAAGGGTCCGGACGGCACCGAATACGGACGCACCGCGCCGACCGGCGCGATCAACATGGTCACCAAGCAACCAGTACTCGGCAACGGCGTATCCGGCTCGCTCGGTTTTGGCAGCGGCGAGCGCAAGCGCGCCACCGCCGACTGGAACCAGACGCTCGGCGCCACTTCGGCCTTCCGCCTGAACGTGCTCGGCCAGGACAGCGGCGTCGCCGGCCGCGACAAGATCGAGAACAACCGCTGGGGCGTCGCGCCGTCGCTGGCTTTCGGCCTCGGCACGTCGACCCGCCTGTACCTGGACTACCTGCACATCAAGCAGAACAACACACCCGATGGCGGTGTGCCGACCATCGGCCTGCCCGGTTTCAGCAGTCCCGATCCGACGCGCCCGTTCCTGGGCGATGCGCCCAAGGTCGACAGCAAGAACTTCTACGGCACCGACCAGGACCACGAACATGTCACCCAGGACATGTTCACCGCGATCCTCGAGCACGACTTCTCCGCCGACGTTGCCCTGCACAACACCTTGCGCTGGGGTCGCACCCACCAGGATTACCTGCTGACCTCGTTCATGGGCAGCGCCGCCAACCTGCTGACACCGAATCCCGCCGATCCGTCCACATGGACCATCGCGCGCAGCAGCCCGACCTTCAAGGACCAGGTCAACCGGATCGTCACCAACCAGACCAACCTCACCGCCAGCATCGATTCGGGCGCGGTGAAGCAGGACATCAGTGCCGGCATCGAACTGACCCAGGAAAAGGCCACGACCGTCGGCATGGGCACGCGCAACGCCGCGCTCTGGCCGGCGGCGAATCTTTATCACCCCGACTCCAATGTCAGCGGACCGGCCTATGGGCCGACCGGTGCGTATAGCCAGGGCAAGACGAACACGGTCGCCGCCTATTTCTTCGACACGCTGAAGTTCGGTGAACGCTGGCAGGTCAACGCCGGCGTGCGCCTGGACCATTACACCACCGACTTCGACAGCACCGTGGCCTGTGGCGCACGCAACGCGCCGGTGTGCGGCAGCCTGCCCACCGGCAGCATCGTGCCTGGCGTGAGCGCAAGCAAGAGTGGCAACCTGCCGAACTACAAGCTCGGGGTGTTGTATAAGCCGGCCGCCAACGGCAGCATCTACGCCAACTTCGCGATGTCGCAGCAGCCCCCCGGCGGCAACTCGCTGGCGCTCAGCACCGCGGCCAACAGCGCGGACAATCCCGCCTTCGATCCGCAGAAAGCACGCACGATCGAACTCGGTACCAAATGGGACCTGCTCGGCGAAAAACTGCTGCTCACCGCGGCGCTGTACAAGACCACGGTCACCAACGACCTGGTCCAGGATCCGACCGACCTGCAGTACTACCAGATCGGCAAGAAGCGCGTGCAGGGCATCGAGCTTTCCGCAGTCGGCAAGCTCACCGACAACTGGGCGGTCAGCGCCGGCTACACCACGATGGACGCGAAGGTCACCAACGGCACGAATGTCGCCAACGATGGTTCCAGCGACCTTGCCTATACGCCGAAGAGCGCCTTCACCGCCTGGACGACGTATCACCTGCCCTTCAACCTCTCCATCGGCGGTGGCGCGCGCTACGCCGGCGAGATGAAGCGCGGTACCGATGGTGCGATCGGCACGCCGTCCTATACCGAGGCCTACTGGGTGTTCGACGCGATGGCCAGCTATCCGGTCAGCCACAACGTCGACCTGCAGTTGAACGTGTACAACCTGTTCGACAAGGATTATGTTTCGGCGATCAACAAGAGCGGCTACCGTTACACACCGGGCACGCCGCGTTCGGCGATGATCACGGCCAATATCCGCTTCTGACGAGGAACACCATGCTGCTGCACATTCCGGAAGTCCTGGGCGCCGGGCAGGTCCTCCGGATGCGGCAAGCGCTGGTCGACGCCGAATGGACCGACGGTCGCCAGACCGTCGGTCCGCAAGGCGCCCAGGTCAAGCGCAACCTGCAATTGCCCGAGGCCTCGCCGCTGCGGCAGGAGCTTGGCCAGGTCGTCCTTGCCGCCCTGGCCCGGCACCCGCTCTACCATGCCTCGGTGCTCCCGCTGCGTACATTGCCGCCCCGCTTCAACCGATACGAGGGCGGCGGCCAATACGGCTTTCATATCGACGGCGCGATCATGGCCTCGGGCGATGGCCCGCCCATCCGCAGCGATGTTTCCTGCACGCTCTTCCTCAGCGAGCCGGACGACTACGACGGCGGTGAACTCATCGTCAGCGACACCTACGGCGAACACGAAATCAAGCTTCCCGCGGGCGATGCCATCATCTATCCGTCGAGCAGCCTGCACCGCGTCATGCCGGTGACCCGCGGCACCCGCTATGCCTCGTTTTTCTGGGCACAGAGCCTGGTCCGCGACGATCACTCGCGGCGCCTCCTGCTGGAAATGGACGCCGCCATCCAGAAACTCACCGAAGCGGATGCCAACGCCGAGGCCGTGCTGCAATTGACCGGCGTGTACCACAACCTGTTGCGGCGCTGGGCAGACACATGAGCGTCGCGGCCGGGTTCGATACGAGCGAGCTGGAACGATTGCTGGCTGCCGATCCTGCCGCCGCGCATGTCTATCTTCATGAGGCAGCACGCGCAGGCAACGGCGCGGCCCAGGTACTGTTCGGCCAGGCCCTGCTCGACGGCATCGGCGCCGGATGCGATCCCGGCGAGGCCCTGTACTGGTTCCAGCACGCCGCGCACCAGGACGTGGCGATGGCGATGAACATGCTCGGGCGCTGTTACGAGAACGGCTGGGGAACACCGGTCGACCATGCATTGGCCGCCATATGGTTCCGCCGCGCCGCCGACCATGGGCTGGACTGGGGCGTCTACAACTACGCGCACCTGCTTGCCAGCGGACGCGGCGTGCCGAAGGATCGCGCGGCGGCCTTCTTGTGGTTCGGGCGCGCGGCATCCATGGGTCACGCCCGCGCCATGCATTTTCTCGGCCAATACCACGAGAACGGCTGGGAAACGGCGCGCGATATCGACAAGGCCTTCGCCCTCTATCGCCAATCGGCCGAAGGTGGCGATTACCGCGGCGAATGCAGCTGGGCCTCGGTGTTGACCCAACAGGGACGAGTCGACGAGGCCGTGGTTTTCCTCCTGCGCGCCATCCCCAAGGCGCCGCCGCATTTCCTCGCCGCACTGGCCGATCAGCTCGCCACATCGCCCCATGCGAGCTTGCGCGAACTGCTACCAAGGACATAGGAAACATAAAAGGTAGGCAGGGGCGCCACATGCGCGGATAATTCCGGGTCCCTGTTGTTTGTGCGGTCGCGATGTACTCTCCTGGTCAACGTTGGATCTCCACCGCCGAGCCTGAGCTCGGTCTCGGCACCATCCTGCGCGTCGAAGGACGCGGTGTGCAGGTGCTCTTCGCCAAGGCTGGCGTGCTTCGCCCCTACGCGATCGACAGTGCGCCCCTGGTCCGCGCGGAATTCCGTGCCGGCCAGCGTGTCGCCGGCAAGGGCATCGCCTTCCTGGTCGAGCGGGTCGAGGTCCGCGAGGAGCTCTTCGTCTATCGCGGCGAAGGCCGCGAACTGGAGGAAGGCCAGCTCGATGACGAGCAAAGCGTCTCCCAGGCCGACGACCGTCTGGTCGGTGGCCGCACCGATCCCACCGGCCACTTCGACCTGCGCCTGGAAGCCTTGCAGCGCCGTGCCGCCGCGCGGCGCTCGCCGGCATGGGGACTGGCTTCCGCGCGCATCGGCCTGGTTCCGCACCAGTTGCGGGTCGCCGGCATCGCCGCTTCACGGCGCCCACCGCGGATCCTGCTTGCCGATGAAGTCGGCCTCGGCAAGACCATCGAGGCAGGCATGATCCTGGCCCGCCAACTGGCTGCTGGCCGCGCCGGGCGCGTACTGGTACTGCTGCCCGAAACCCTGGTCTACCAGTGGTTCGTCGAACTGCTGCGCCGCTTCAATCTCAGCTTCTCGATCTACGACGAGGAGCGCTGCGAGGCGATCGAGCAATCCGGCGACGGGCGCAACCCGTTCGAGGACGAACAACTCGTCATCGCCGACTTCAGTTTCCTGGAAAGCTCGCCCAAGCGCGCCGCGCAATTGCTGGACGCGCCCTGGGACCTGCTGGTGGTCGATGAAGCGCATCACCTGGAGTGGACGCCCGAGGCACCGAGCCTGCGCTACGCCCTGGTCGAGGAACTGGCCGCGACCACGCCGGGCGTGATCCTGCTGACCGCCACCCCCGAACAGTTGGGCCGCGCCGGGCATTTCGCCCGCCTGCGCCTGCTCGATCCGCAGCGTTACCACGACCTGGACGCGTACCTGGCCGAATCGGCCGACTACGAGGCGCTCTCACGGATCGCCGACGCGCTGATCGAAGGTCGCACACTGGGCAAGGCCGAGCTTGCCGTACTCGAGGACCGCTTCGGCGACGATGAAGAACTGCGCGAGTTGCTTGCCGGTGCCGACGATCCGGCGACGGCGCGTCAGTTGCTCGGCGCGCTGATCGACCGCCACGGCACCGGTCGGGTGATGTTCCGCAACCGCCGAGCCGGCATCGGCGGTTTTCCGCGCCGCGTACCCGAATTGATGCTGATCGACGCCAACACGCTCGACGACGAAGGTCGCCAGACCCTGCTCGCCGAATTCCGTGCCGACAGCCTGCAGCCGCCAGGCCCGCTGGAACCGGACTACAGCGAAGATCCGCGCCTGACAGCGCTGATCGACCTGCTGGAGAAGCATCCGCAGGACAAGTTCCTGCTGATCTGCCGCAGCCAGGCCAAGGTGCTCGCACTCGAGGAAGCCCTGCGTACACGCAGCGGTGTCGGTGTCGCCCGTTTCCATGAAGGCCTCGGCATCGTCCAGCGCGACCGCAATGCCGCCTTCTTCGCCCAGCCCGATGGCGCACGCCTGCTGCTCTGCTCGGAGATCGGCTCTGAGGGCCGCAATTTCCAGTTCGCCCATCGCCTGGTGCTATGGGACCTGCCGCTGGATCCGGACCTGCTCGAGCAGCGCATCGGTCGCCTCGACCGCATCGGCCAGAAACACGACATCGTGATCCACGTACCGCTCATCGAGGAAAGCGCCCAGCACGTGCTCGCCCGCTGGTACGACGAAGGCCTCGACGCGTTCCGCGTCAGCCCCGCGGATGGCCGCGAACTGCTGCGCCGGTTCGGCTCCCTGCTGACCTCGCTGGCCGACGAACACGCGCGCAGTGAAGACGGTCGCGACCAGGAACTGGACGCGCTGATCGCCGAGACCCACGCCGCGCACGAAGAACTGTCCGCCCTGATCCACGCCGGACGCGACCACCTGCTGGAACTGGCCGCCAGCCGCGACCTGCACGCCGACGAACTCGGCCGCGCCTTCGCCACGGACGACCACGATCCGACCCGCGATGCCTTCATCCAGCGGCTGTTCGAGCAATTCGGCGTGCATGCCGAGGACC
Source organism: Luteibacter sp. (assembly GCA_036009745.1). Lineage (GTDB taxonomy): Bacteria > Pseudomonadota > Gammaproteobacteria > Xanthomonadales > Rhodanobacteraceae > Luteibacter. The sequence continues at coordinate 16,018 of DASYLE010000033.1, forward strand.
TCGGCAGCAGCGTGCTCCTGCTCGATCCGCAATACCTGTCGACCGACGCGCTGACCGGCCTCGGCGACGGCCCGCAGGCCATCACCTTCGACCGCGACATCGCCCTCGCCCGCGAAGAGTTGCCCCTGCTGCGCATGGACCATCCGATGGTCGCCGGCGCGGTCGACCTGCTGGTGTCCGGCGAGATCGGCAATGCCGCCTTCATGGTCGACGACGTGCTGCCGGCGCGTACCGCGCTGTTGCAGGCCGTCTTTGTCCTCGAATGCATCGCCGACCGCGAACTCGATGCCGAACGCTTCCTGCCGCCGCTGCCGATCACCGTCACCGTCGACACCCGCCTGGCCGAACGTCCGGGCTTCACCCCGAGCGAACTCGGCCTGCGCCGCGCGGCCGATCGCACGATCGAAGTCGCCCGCTATCGCAAGTTCCTGTCCAAGCTGGTGCCGCCGATGATCGAACGCGCCGAGCAACTGGCCCAGGTCCAGGCCGATACCGCACGCGATGCGGCCGTCGAACGCGCACGCGACGAACTCGACGGCGAATACTCACGCCTGGTCGGCCTGCGCTCGGTCAACCCGGCGATCAGCGAAGCGGAAATCGAAGGCGTCGCCAACGAACGCGCCGCTTTGCTAACCGCCCTGCCCGACGCACGCATGCGCCTTGACGCGGTGCGCTTCGTCGTCAGCGGCGATTTCCTCGCGCTGAAATAACCGCACCCTATGAGGGAGCGCTCCCCTGTGGGAGCGAACCCTGTTCGC
>DASYLE010000034.1:0-42552 GCA_036009745.1 Luteibacter sp.
CAGCCACGGGAAACATCCATGAAAGACGCCATTTCGAACTCGTTGCGTGCGGCAGCTTCATTCGTATTCGTTGCCGCCATCGCCGCAAGCGCCACGCTGGTACGTGCGGACGAGGCTGCGCCAGCATTGCCGCAGATGGGCTTCAACAACTGGAATTCCACCCACTGCCGTCCCGAGTTCGATGAGGCGATGATTCGCGGCATCGCCGACAAGTTCATCAGCCTTGGCTTGAAAGATGCCGGCTACGACCACGTCAATATCGACGATTGCTGGGCCAACTGGCAGCGCGACAAGGATGGCCATTTGACGGCGAACCCCAAGCGCTTCCCAAGCGGTATCAAGGCGCTGGCTGCTTACATCCACCAGAAGGGCTTGAAGTTCGGTCTGTACTCGAGTGCCGGTGTTTCCACGTGTGAGCCGCTGAAGGAAGACCGTGGTTTTCCCGGCGGCCTTGGCCATGAGAAAGCCGATGCGGCAACCTTCGCGTCGTGGGACGTGGATTACCTGAAGTACGACAACTGCAACAACCAGAAAGTCGATGCCCAGAAGCGCTATACCGCCATGGCCGAGGCCCTGCGCGCAAGCGGCCGGCCGATTTTCTTCAGCATGTGCGAGTGGGGCGAGAACAAGCCCTGGCTGTGGGCCAGCAAGCCGCCGGTCAATGCCGGCTCGTGGCGTACCACTGGCGATATCAGCGACAACTATGCCTCGATGCTGAAGATCTTCAAGGAGAACGTGGTCCTCGATAAGTACGCGAGCCTTGGCCACTGGAATGACCCGGACATGCTCGAGGTCGGCAATGGCGGCATGACCGACGTCGAATACCGCAGCCACTTCAGCCTGTGGTCGATCATGGCGGCACCGCTGCTGATCGGTACGGACTTGCGCAAGATCAAACCGGATGCGTTGCAGATCCTGCTCAACAAGGACGTCATCGCGGTGGACCAGGATCCGCTCGGCGTCCAGGGCCACCAGGTGCGCGACACCGGCGGCATCCATGTCATCGTCAAGCCGCTCAAGGATGGCAGCAAGGCCGTGGCCGTGTTCAATGAAACCAATGCGGCACAAGCCGTCACCGTGGCCGCCAGCGAACTGGGCCTGAAGGCCGGCCAGAGCTATAAGGTGCGGGACCTGTGGGCGCATGCCGACACGAAGGGTGACGGTTCGATCAAGACGGAACTGGCGCCGCACGCTACCGTGATGTATCGCATCGGGCAGTAAGCGCAGGAGAACTCCGCTGGGGTCTGCTGTTGATCAGACCTCAGCGGCGATCCTTCCGCCCAAATGGCCCGGCTCCACGCTGGCGCCTTCGTGATCGTGTTGGCGCCTATCGCGCCCCTATGGTGGCCAGCGTGGAAGGTCTGGACTCACAGGACTCGCGAACAGGGTTCGCTCCCACAGGAGCAGGTTGCCGCGACCTTGTGGGAGCGAACCCTGTTCGCGAGTCCTTTGGGGCCGGGCATGCATGATCGCGGGCTTTGAAATGCACGGTTCCGCGTCACAAAGCAGTGGGCACAGCAGTCTGTGCAAGTGACTCTAGATTGCCCCCGGACAGCACTGGGCCTCCGCCGGGATGACGATGAGGGTTGGCCGGGCTTCAACGACAGTCAGGAATGAAAGGCCGCGCCGCATGCCATCTGCTCGCTTTTGATATTGCTGCGCGAGTCGGAAACCAGCTCGTTCATCGCCTGGCGTGCGACTTCCGGCTTGCGGCGGCGGATCGCCTCGTACACTTTGAAGTGCTGGGGCAGTGCGTTCCTGAAGTTTGCCGAATGACTCGCCGACAGCACGAAATAGCTGCTTAGCGCGGTCTCGATCACCCAGAACAGCGAGGTAAGCAGCTCGTTGTTGGTTGCCTGCAACACCGCTTCGTGGAAGGCCATATCGGCGACGGTCCAGGCTTCGATGTCCCCGGCGGCGGCCATGGCCCGGTAAGCGATTTCGATGGCTTCCAGTTGTGCATCCGTGCGGCGCCGCGCAGCATTGACCGCCGCGGCCGGCTCGATGATTTCGCGCATTTCCACGAGGTTGTCAATGAAGCCTTCGGTCGGCATCGAGGCGCAGCGCCAGGCCAGCACATCCGCGTCGAGCTGGTTCCAGTGGATTTCCTCGCGTACACGCGTGCCTGTCTTCTGCCGCGATTCGATCAGTCCTTTGGCTGACAGCACCTTCATCGCCTCGCGTAACGCGGCGCGGCTGACATTCATGCATTCGGCAAGGATGTCCGTGCGGGGCAGGCTTTTACCCGGCGCCAGTTCACCGCTGACGATTGACCGTCCGAGTTCATGGATTACCTGGTGATGCAGACTGCGCGCTACGCCCGGTTTCACCATACGCTGTGGCTCCTGGAGTGCATTGCCCACGGCGGGATAGCCCCGAGGCGAGGTACGTGGTGGCGTTTCGGTTGGCCCCGATCCAGAACAAGAACGCTATAGGGTGACGTTCGCGCCACCCCTTGATTCACCGGGCGGCGCCTGTGTCGGTTCATCAGCGGTGTTGCGGATATTTGTCGTACAAAATAATCGATTACCAGGCTTTAAAGCAAGTTGAATCCACCTGCGCGCGGGGCTAGAAGCTCAGCCCCATCGGCCTGTTGCAGTTATAGGCGTCGTCGATCTTTTCCATATCGCGAAGCGAGATATGCCGTGCACTTAATTCCTGCGGGGTCAGGTGTCGCCATACATCGACATCAATGCAGTGACGATTTGTTATTCCGAAGAGACGCTGCGTATCGCGCATCACCGCACCTATACCCTGACTCATCGGATTGATTAAATGAATGCCCGGTGCGGAAGGCATGTCGGAACCAGGTAACCCGTGGATGGCATCGGCCTGCCGGGCGTTGCGTAGCCGCTCCTGGAAGCCTCCGTCGCTGGTGGACACCTGGTTGTCCGCAGAGTGGTCGGGTATGAGTGGCGTGCTGGCCGGCTGCGTTTCGCCTGGCGGTTCCGGTGCCTTACCGGACAGTGTCACATGGAAGCGTAGAGACGACGCTTTCGGCCGACGCGCCGGTGCAGTCGTCTGCGTGAAAGCCGGCCGCCGCGGTGGGATGAAACGCAGTTTGAGCACCAGGGGATCGTTTTCCACGAACGAAACCTTGTCTGGCTCGTGGATTACCGGCCGCAGCATTTGTATCAGCAAGCCAAGGTGACAACCGATCACCACGACCATCGCCACAATCCGGCGAGCCGAGTCGCCCAGGCTGCTGCACTTCTCCCCTTCCGCGCTCAATAGCGGCCTCCCCGTTGCTCTACTTTGGCGTCCCCGTTGTTTGCCTTGGACAGCACGGCGAGTCAGGAGTTCGGTTGGTAGAACCCCATCGTGCGCTCGAGCGGCATTGATCAACGAGTGATATGTGTTCGTGCCATGCTGCCTGCGAACGAGACAAGTTGCCGCTCATCCGTCAAGCCGCCATCACCGGATATGTTGTGTAACCCTGCTCCCCACCCTGGTAGTAGGTGCCCATATCGCCCGATGCCAGCCTGCTCCCCGAGGCAATACGCTCAGGCAGGTCCGGATTCGCGATGAAGTGCCGCGCGAAGGACACGAGGTCGGCTTCACCGCTGGCGATGAGAGCGCTCGCCGTGTCGACATCGAACCCGCCGTTCGCTATCAGGGTGCCTCGATAGCGTGTGCGGAAATGCCGGTACGTATCGCCTTGCAACATGGCGATGGCCGTCGCACTCACGTCCATCATCGGACGCATGAGGTGTAGATAGGCCAGGTCCAGGCGATCGAGTTGATCGACCAGGTAATCGTAGGTGGGTAGCGTGTCCTCGTTGGCAACCATGACCCCGACGCCATGCAGGCCGGGGCTCAGCTTGATGCCGATCTGCTGCCGCGGCCAATGCGCGGCCAGCGCGTCGAGCACCTCCAGCACTATCCGGGATCGATTCCCTGGCGAGCCGCCATAGTCGTCGTCGCGCTGGTTGACCGCGGAACTAAGGAATTGCGGCAGCAGGTACACATTGGCCGCGTGCAATTCGACGCCGTCGAATCCGGCCAGACGTGCGTTGCGGGCGGCACGCCCGAAGTCGTCAATGATCGCGGCGATATCGCTCCGCTCGAGCGCGCGAGGCACGATCGTATCCTTGAAGCCCGCGGGGGTGAACGTTTTCTGCAACGGGTTCACGGCGGAAGGAGCGACTGGCAGCGCACCATCCAGCAAATCCGGGTGCGAGATGGATCCGGAATGTGCCAATTGGAGAAAGATGCGGCCGCCGCGCGTATGCACACGGTCGACCACGTGGCGCCAGCCTTCCACTTGCTCATCGCTATAGACCCCGGGAACGCGAATGCCACCGACGGCTTGCGGACTGACATAGGTACCGCCGGTGACGACCAGGCCGGCGCCGGCACGCTGGGCGAAATAGGTTGCCTCCATCGATGAGGGAATGCGCTCCCGGGATTCGGTTCGACCGCGCGTCATGGGTGCCATGACGATGCGGTTCGGCAAAACCAAGGATTCACGCCGATAGGTCGTCAGGAGAGGGCTTCGGGCTCCGACACCGGGCTCCGGCGTCACGGGCAATGAAAGAGCCGATAAATCTGTCATGGGTACTCCTTCGTGGGGTCAGGACGGCCCCGAAGGCAGCGATACTACAAAGTATCGTAGCGATACTCAATCGTATCGTTTACACTTGCCCCATGTCAGCCCCGAAAGACCGCATCCTCGCTGCCGCCAGCGAAATCTTCGCCAGATCATCGGTTTACTCCGTGACCCTGGACGAGATCGTTGCCGCTGCCGAAACGACCAAGATGGCTCTGTACCGGCACTACGAGGGTCGCGACGGCCTCGTCGTCAACTGGCTGTCATCCGTTGCCGAGAAAAGCGAGGAACGCTGGGATTGGTTGGCAGGGCAATATGCGAGCGACCCGGTGGCGCAGATCATGGGCTGGACGCGTTTCATGGCCACGCGCCTGCCTTCCCCGACCAGCCGTGGGTGTCCGTTCGTCAACACCGCTGCCGAACTCCCCTCCCAGGACCATCCTGCGTGGCCGGTGATCCGCAAGCACCGACAAGCGGTCCAGCAACACATTGAACGACTCTGCCGACAGGCTGGTTTCGCCGATGCAGAGCGCCTGGCGCGCGGCATCCTTTACGTGGTGGATGGCGCGCAGAGCAACGCCTCCGGGCTGAGCGCCGAGGTGGTAGCTGCCGACATGGTGCACATGGTCAAGCTGCTGGTCGGCGAGACAGCGAGCGCGACCTGAGGCGCGAAGCAAAAGGTTCCGGTTGTGCAGTGACTTTAGATATATGGGCCTTCTCGCGCTGGTGTGTTTCCATTCGAAGCTTCCGACAAGGGGCAACTCATGCGAGTTTCGACCGTAGGAAGATCGGGCCTGACCCTGGCGTGCCTTACCCTGGCGACATCCGCCAGCATCGCCAGCACGCCGCCCCCTGCTCCCCGGTTACTGGGTGCGAACGAAATCACCGCGCCGATCGGCGATGGTGCCGCCGCGCTTACTCCGGACGGCAACACCGTTGTGCTGATGCGTGGCAACAACCCATTCACGTTGATGGAATCGCACAGGCAGGGGGGTCACTGGAGCAAACCCGTGGCAGCCTCCTTCTCCGGACAATCGAGCGATTTCGATCCGGCGATGTCGCCCGATGGCGGCTATCTGTTGTTCGTCTCCAACCGTTCGCTCGAGCCCGGCGGCAAACCGGTCGACGCGATGCGCAATGGCAAGCTGCGCGTGGGTGGCGGCATGGCCATCTGGCGTGTGGACCGCCATGGGGGCACCTGGGGCACACCGGTCCGCCTGGCCGACACCGTCAACAGCTGTGCGATGACCTTCGCGCCCAGCGTCGCGGCCGATGGCAGCGTGTACTACATGGGCTGCATCGACGGCGGCGACTTCAAGCCGATGCGCTCGGCGTACACGCACGGCGCCTACGGCAAGCCGGAAATCCTGTCACTGGGCGATGCGCAAGACAGCATTCGCGACCCCGCGATCGCGCCGGATCAATCGTTCATCGTGTACAGCATCAAGCACCTCAAGGACGCACCGTATCGCCTCGCGATTTCCTGGCGGACAGAACAGGGCTGGACCGCGCCCTGCGATATGGGCGAGGCAGTGAATGGCGGCGGCGAGAGCATGGGCGCCCAGATCAGTGCCGACCGCGGCACGCTTTACTTCTACAACGAACGCAAGCTTCCCGCATCCGATCCCGATGCGGGCGCCGGATGGAATAACGGAAGCAGTCACGTCTGGTCCGTATCCCTGGCTTCGTGGCTGGGTGCCCGCGACCACGCTTGTCATTGACCGAGCCCGGCGCACATCCCAAAGGGGTCAGGTTCGTTAAAAATGTTCCCGAACAGGTTTTTTGTGAACCTGACCCCGCAGCTGCGTCAGGTCGACGTCGTTGTACGCTTTACGGTCGTCGCGTCCTTTGTCTTCGCCGTCCGCAGTAGCTTTGCTGCCGGATACTCGCCAAGCACGGCATACTCCCAGTGCAGCGTTATCCCTTCGACGCCCTCCTCGCCTGGTGAAGCGCTGATCCGCGCAAGCGTGGCGTTGAGTTCTGGTGAAAGGTCGGCACTCCACGCACGGGTACCGGTGTAGCGCGGGAATGCGCGAATGCTGGCGCCAAAGTTGGTCTCGAAACAGAGGCTGGAAAAGTAAATATCCGCCTGGCCGTACGCGGAAGTAATCCGTTCGTTCTTTTTGAGAACGAGTTCTTGACACTTGCCCTCCGCGCGGCCCACCAGCGGCCCCCAACCGGACTCGCTCTTCGCCTGCACCCCGCGAATGAAGTTATCGTTGTAAATACGCACAGCGGTGATCGGCTGTTTGTCGGTGAGATCGACCGTGGCGGCGATGCCCCCGCCAAATGGCCCGACTGCTGCGTATACGGTCTTCGAGCCCGCTTCGCTGCTACCGGGAATAAAGGAACTCCAGATTCTCGACGAAGCGAAGATGGCGTCGAGCTGGGCACCGTACTGCGCCGTAACCAGGGCCTTGCAAGCGGGCAGCATCTTCTCGTTTGCGGTATCTAGCTGATTTCGATCATAAGGCGGGTGCACGTGCCAGCTGTACATTGTCGCCTCGCGCCCCTCGCTTTCGTCGCGCGCGTCCTTCACGCTGAAGCCGATATACCCGGCTCGTATTGCATCAGAGCGTGAAACACCGGAAAGGAACTTCAGCCGGCGCGCCAGAAGTTCGGTACGAAACGTCTGCGCGGCCTTCGTATACTCGGCGACAGCCGTCTTGAGTGAGGCCAGATGCGCAGCGGAGTCCGCATCTTCCGCCGTCTTTGCAATCGCTGCATAGTTCATCGCTCGCTCGCGCATCAGCGTGAGCTTGAGCGTGCCCATGGTCATCAGATAGGCAGCCGTCTTCTCGGGTTCCTCTTTCCGGAAGAAGTTGCGGTCCGCCATATTGAGCGTTGCGATGACCGAGTTCAGGAACGCGGCCTTCTCGGGCCCTGGATTCAGCGCGTTGTACTCATCCAGATTGATCTTGGCGCCTTCGAGCGCCGTCTTCAGCGCGATAATGCGTTCGCGCGAGATCTTCGTCTCGACCAGCTTGTCGACATAGGCCGTAATCTGATCCCAGACCATTTGCAGCGAGTTGTCGGGCCACAGGGTGCCAGTTATAAACTTTATCGCTCCGCCTGCCGTGGGAATCAAACCGACGGCGCCCATCGTGACCTCACGCATGATATCAAGCGGGCGCTTGAAGGTCGGCAGCAGCGGCAACCCGATATCCTCTGTCACGAGGACCGGCTTGAATTGCTGGTTGTGCGAGTCGCCAGTCAGGAAGTTTACGTGCTGTACCACGGCCGCACCAGGCGTCTTGACCGCCCCGTAGACGTCAAGGCATTTGCCACTGTGCTCTGCCTCGATGAAGTAGTACCCGTCGCCCGCGTCAACCAGGCGAAACCGCTGGTTACTATGGGATTGCCATTCAAACTGGATGGCGTTCGCACGATCCGCCTCGGATGCGTTATGAATATCGATGACGAGCCCCGAATGTCGCGCCCGAATCGTAAATAGTCGCCATCCGGCAACGTCGAACTTGAACTGCTGATGATGCTGGTCTGACGCGTCCGCCTGCTGGAGCTGCGCGCCGGATGCTTTCGAGGCGTCCGCGATTTCGAGAACTTTGCCGCTGTGACGGGCTACAAGGTAGTAATAACTATTTGGATCGGGCGTAAACGCCATGAGATTCCCCCCTTTGGAGAACGAGTGTGTTCGTCGAATCTTCCCTGCCGTCATCGCTGACAGGTGCCGTTAGTTCATTCGTTGAAAGCCACTTGCAGCTTGTCGACGCTGCACGATCCATCTGGACTGGGCGAGCCAATGTCCCCGATGCCTCCTCCGCCCCGGGTCCACACCGAGTCCGGCGCGGCGACACGTGACTAGACTACAGGGGACACCCGCTATCGGCACTTGCCGACAGTCCGAAGGCGTCCATGTCCCGCGTTCGCTTATCGCGAAGCGCTGAGTAAAAAAACAGCCCCGTTCCATCGTCGGTGACGGCTCCGCGGACCCGTTGGAGTGTGCTTTTTTTGACAATTCACCGGAACTATCCCAGCATTGCCGGCGCGAAGATCCAGGCTGTGAATTCGCCGGGCTTCGGCAAGGGGATATTGCCCAACCAGTAACGACTTGCGTGCATGGAGCCTGCGGGAGCCATTTGCTTGTGAGTTTCCCGTGCAATGGTCAGGTTGCTGAAAAGGATTGTCGTGGCACCTCGCTTTCCGTCCCACGCGCTATACGCGCCGGTTGAATCCCGCAGGGAAAATACCTGCAACGACCTTTCCGCTCGTTCGCGCACATGTCGCATCGGCGTTTCCCTCTCGCTGCCTGTCGGCGATCGGGCTCCCGCCGTTGGACGATACGCACTTCAAGGCACCCAGCCAGATGCTGCGGCCTGGATCGATACCCTCGAGGTCGCACGAGGCCAGGGCACGCGTTCGCTGCGGCGATCCATTGCATCGGGATTCTTTGCGCTGCTGCTCGCATCGGGCGGCACGGCACACGCGGACGGAGGCAAGGGTGGCGCGGCGGAGTTCAGTCCGGGTGGCCTGGGCGGGACGCTGTCGTCGCCGATCGGTGGTGGCTCGATCCCTGACTACGGTTGCGGCGGCGGTGGTGGTGGCGGGCCAACCGGTACCGGTGGTGTTGCTGCGACGGGATGTTCGGGTGGTGCGGGCGGTCCGGGCGGCAATGGCGGGGCGGGCGGAACGCATGGTTTCGTCGGTTCAATACTGACGCCCCTCACCAGCATGACCGGCTCGGCAGGCGCCGACGGTGAGCTGGGTGGATCCGGTAGCTTCGATGGCGGTGGCGGTGGCGGGGGCGGCGCGGGTGGCTACGGTGCGCTCGTCTCGGGCGCCGGTCTCACCAGTTCCATCGGACCAGCCACGGCGGGCGCGGGTGGCGTCGGTGGCGATGGTGGACCGGTTGACGGCGGCGTGGCCGGCGGCGGGGGCGGTGGCGGAGACGGCGGTATCGGCCTGGCATTCTCAGGGGCGTCGCTGGATGTCTACGGCAACCTCAAAGGCGGCGAGGGTGGCAAGGGTGGCGTCGGCGGCATTACGTTACCGATTTTCGCGTACCTTTTTGGTTTCGGCGGTGATGGCGGGAATGGCGGCAATGGTGGTGCGGCGCTGACGTTCACCGGCGGGGCTGCCTCGAATCTTGCCATCGTTACAGGTGGAAACGGTGGAGCGGGAGGGCTCGGCGCCGACAGTTACGGCACAACCTCCTCGGCGCCAACGATCGGCGGCAAGGGCGGCGATGGCGGCGATGGCGGTGCGGGCATCGTTCTTGGCGCCGGCAGTATTCCGACCTTCGATAACACGAGCCTTGGCCACATTCTGGGCGGAAACGGCGGCATGGCCGGCCCAGGTGCGCAAAGACGACCCAGTACTGCCCAGGACCCGCCGAACAATGGCGCCGCGGGCGTCGCCGGCGTGGGTGGCGCCGGCCTGGTGATGTTGGCGAGCGATGGCAGCATTCACAACGAAGGGTCGATCCAGGGCGGAATCGGCGGTCCCATCAACCCGATCGCCGGCGCAACGCCCACGACGGCCGGGGCCGGCGGCGCGGGCCTGAGCATCAGCGGCGACAGCAACCTCATCGTCAACAGCGGTTCGCTCCAGGGTGGTGTGTCCGGCGACGGGCTCGCACTCGCCCCTGCCATTGAGTTGGCGGGCAACTTCAATACGATCGAACTGCGTGGCGGCACTGCCCTGGTCGGAAACATCGTGGCCTACGGCGATGGCAATGTGCTCAACCTGTACAACAGCGGCGATGTGTCCGGCGCCATGTCGGGCCTGTTCCAGGTAACGAACCAGTCCAATGCATCCTGGACGCTTCGTGGTGCGATCAGTGGGGCGACACAGGTGACTGTCGCTGGCGGCACGTTGACCCTGACGGGTGACAACACCTACACCAATGGCACCACGATCGCCGCGGGCACGCTGCAGCTTGGTGACGGCGGTGCCACCGGTAGCGTGGTGGGCGATATCGCGAACGACGCTGCGCTGAGTTTCAAACGGTCGGACGCTCCCGTTTATGCAGGCCGCATTACCGGCACCGGAAGCGTGGCCCAGGGGGGTGTGGGCACCCTCACTTTGACCGGCACCAACACCTATACCGGCGCGACGGTTATCAGCGCAGGTACGCTGGCACTCAGCGGTGCCGGCAGCATCGCGACATCCAGCGGTGTGCAGGTCCTGGGCGCGGCCGCTTTCGACATTTCGAACGTCGGCGGCACCACAGCCAGTGTGCGCAATCTTTCCGGCGCGGGTAGCGTGCACCTCGGCGCCAAGGTCCTGGATATCACCGATGCCAACGACAGTTTTTCAGGCTTTATCGACGGGGCCGGTGCGCTGGTCAAACACGGTGCCGGCACGCTGGCTCTTTCCGCGACCAACACCTATACCGGCGCCACCGATGTCGCCGCCGGTACGTTGCGCGCGGACGCCGCCAACACGTTCAGTGCGGCGTCCGCACACACGGTCGACAGCGGTGCGACGCTCGACCTGGCCGGGTTCAGTCAATCCATCGCCGGCCTTTCGAACAGCGGCACGGTATCTCTTCTTGGTGCAGCGCCAGGCACGACATTGAGGGTGACCGGCGCTTATGTCGGCAGCAACGGCATCCTCCGCGTCGGCACCATGCTCGGAATCGATGGCAGCGTAAGCGACCGGCTCATGCTGGATGGGCCCACGGCTACGGCCAGTGGCCATACCACCGTGCAGGTGACCAACATCGGCGGGCTCGGCGGTCTGACCACGAGCAATGGCATCGAGGTCATCAGTGCCACGAATGGCGCGACGAGTACCGCCCAGACGAGCAAGGACGCTTTCGCACTGGCCGGTGGCCACGTGGACGCGGGCGCATACGAATACCGCCTGTATGCAGCGACGACGACGGGTTCGGGCGAGAACTGGTATCTGCGTTCCACCACGGCCGGCTCGCCGACAGGGCCCACCGACCCTGGCAATCCCGGAGATCCAGGCAACCCGGGCGATCCCACCGATCCGACGGCCCCTGCCGGGCCGACAAGCCCGTCCGACCCGGGCGCACCATCGCTGCCGGCAACACCTTCAGACGGCGTGCCCACCTACCGCAGCGAAGTCCCGCTGTTGGCGGCGCTACCCGAACAGGTCCGCCAGGCCGGTCTCACGATGCTGGGAAATCTTCACGAGCGCATCGGCGATGACGGTACGCGAGCCGATACCGCATCCGCACTCGATGGCGACCATCACAGCTGGGGACGGGTGCTCAACAGCGACCTCCGGCTTCGACAGGGCGGCGCGGCGGATCCCGAGAGCAGCGGTCACCTCAGTGGGTTCCAGGCAGGTACCGATGTCTTTGCCAGCAGGAACTGGCGGGCCGGCGCCTATCTTGGCCAACTCGACGGGGACATGAATGTCGATGGCCTCGCTCGCGGGGTGATGAACCTCGATGTCGGTCATAACGATTTGCGCAACCGTTACCTTGGCATCTATGGCACCTACGTCAGCGAACAGGGGTTCTATGCCGATGCGGTCGCGCAGGCGGGCCAGCATCGATACACCGTCGACACACTCGGCAGTTCCAGTGTCGATGCCAGGGGAAACAGCCTGCTGGTATCGCTGGAGATGGGGCAATCCTTCACGCTGTCCGGGCATTGGGCGATCGAGCCGCAATGGCAGGTGGTGCATCAGGGTATCGACATGGGTGAGGTCTCGTTGACCGGTGCGCGGGTGCGCCTGGACGGCGACGCGGACTGGCTTGGACGCATCGGTGTGCGGGTCAAGGGTGCCTTCGCCACCGGCAATGGCATGCTCCAGCCCTATGCACGGATCAATGTCTACAAGACGTCCGGCGGTGAGGACGTGGCGCGCTTCATCGGGCCTGCCGCATCCACCGACATCGTCACGCACGTGGGCAGCACATCGACGGAGCTGGGCGCCGGGCTCACCTGGACCATGACTCCCGCGGTAAGTCTCTTCGGCGAAGTCGGCAGGCTATGGAGTTCGAGCGGCGAGCGTATCGATTCGCCGTTCAAGGGCTCGGTAGGCATGCGTTACAACTGGTAGATAACGTAGGCGATCAGCGCCACCACGGCACATGCCACCAGGACGACGGCAAGCACCGTACGCAATACCGACTTGCCTACGGCGCTGACCGTGGGATCCTCTTCCGGCGGTACAGTCGGTACGGCGTCCTTCGCAGTTTTCGATGGCGTCATGGGTTACCCGCGCCGCCGGATGCGCCGAAGATCTGTCCGGTCACGTAACTGGACTCGGCGGATGCGAGTTGTACGTAGAGCGTGGCGATTTCCGCGGGCTGTCCCGGTCGTCCCATGGGCGTATCGCCGCCGAATTTCTCCAGCTTGTCCTGGGTCTGTCCACCGGAGACCTGCAATGGCGTCCAGAACGGGCCGGGCGCGATGCCATTGACCCGGATACCGCGCTTGATCATCTGCTTGGCCAGGCTTTTGGTGAAGATCATGATGCCGCCCTTGGTCGTCGCATAATCGAGCAGGTTTTCCGAAGGGTCGTATGCATTCACCGACGTCGTGTTGATGATGGCGCTACCAGGCGGCATATGCGGGACGGACGCCTTGCTGATCCAGAACAGCGCGTAGAGGTTGGTCTTCAGGGTCCAGTCGAAGTACTCGGTCGATATATCCAGGATCGAATCGAAACTATGCTGACGCCCGGCGTTGTTCACCAGGATGTCGAGTCCACCAAGTCCTTGCACGGCCTGGTTCACCATCGATGTGCAGAACGCTTCGTCACGGATGTCGCCAGGCAGGGAAACCGCCTTGCGTCCCTCGGCCTCGATCAGCGCCACGACCTCCCTGGCATCGTCTTCCTCGGCGGGCAGATAGCTGATCGCGACGTCGGCGCCCTCACGGGCAAAGGCGATGGCGACCGCCCTGCCGATGCCCGAATCGCCGCCGGTGATCAGTGCCTTGCGGCCGGTGAGCCGGCCGCTGCCACGATAGCTCTTCTCGCCATGGTCCGGCCGCGGCGTCATCTTGCTGGCCAGGCCGGGCCACGGCTGGCTCTGGCCTTTGAACGGCGGCTTCGGGAATCCGCCGCGGGGATCCTTCACCGGCTGGGTAGCGGCTTGCGTACCGGGTTTCTCGACCGCGGCGAAGGCTTGAGGGGCCATGGTGGCGGCCAGGCCGACCGAAGCACCCTGGACCAGACGACGGCGCGAGGACGAGAAACTTTCCGGTTTCATGGCGAATTCCCAGGCGGATGAGGATTCTCATCCTGCCTTCCGCGCCGTCAAGGCCAGCTATGAAGCTCGTGAAGTCGCGGCGCACGCGGAGGCCGCATTGTGCAAAAGCGTAGCCGGCATCAGCCTTCCGATACGAACGCCAGTTCCGCGTCGGCGGCGACATAGCGGACATGCCGGTAGTCGCGGATAAAGCTGATCCGGTCGTCGCGCCATTCGAGCCACATGAAATAGCTGGGTTTCGGATCGGCGCGATCTTCGAAGACGGCAATCACCTCCCGGTCCCCGAGCCAGGCCGGGGCCAGCGACACGCTATCGCTCTTCGCGTAAATGGAGAAGAACGTACCGACGTCGGCGCGGCCGACACGAAGCGGGTAGGAGGACTGGTTGAGTTTTACATCGTCGGCCAGGAGTGCTCGCAGGCCATCCCAGTTCCGCTGGTTGAAGAGCGATATATAACGCGTCACCGCGGCGGATGCCGGACGTGCTCCTGGAGGTGGGCTCGCCTGGGCATTGATCTCCCGAAGACGCGCGCGTCCACGTGCCAGATGGCCTTTGACGGCGTCGACGGTGAGATCGAGGAGGTCCGCGATCTCGATCAGCGACTCGTCCAGAACGTCCTTCAGGATGATGACGCTACGCTGGAGGACGGGAAGCTCCACGAAGCGCGACACGGCGGTCTTGACCGTTTCCTGGCGCATCATCATCTCCATCGGATCAGGACTGGACGGGTCGGCAACCTCGGACGCGGCATCGATCGTTTCGCTCATGCGCAGCGCCCGGCTGCGCAGCAGATCGAGGGCGCGGTTGTGGGCGATGCGGAATAGCCAGGGACGAAGCGGCGGCAGTGTCTCCATATCCTGCAACGCGGCGAGGGCCCGGGCGAGGGTGTCCTGCACGACATCCTCGCCGTCGATGACCGATCCCATGAGGCGCGCGCAATAGCGGTGCAACTCGGGCCGCAGTTCGCCGGCCAGGGCGAGGAGTTCCGCCCGGCGGTCGCGATCCGACGATGATCCCGCTTCACTCAAGCCGGCGCCCCTTCGAGGATGGTGACACCCGCATCGCCATTCAAACCGAAGGCCAGGCCCTGAGCATAGGCCGGATCGTCCAGCACGGAAACCACATGCTCGCCAAAATCACGCGGCGGCATCGGCGCGCCGAAACGGGCCACGAAATCTTCAGGCGTGATGCCCGAGTCTCGCGCATAGGCGTTCGCGGCCGCATCGCCGACCCCGGTACCCAGGATCATCTGCCGGGGCACGATCGCCTGGAAGCGGATCCCGAGCGCCTTCTCCTCGGAAATGCCGTTGGCGTATTTGGCCATGAACCAGAGCATCCGTTTGGCGCCACCGTATCCACCCGACATCTGCGAGCCGTTCACCGCCGCGCCACTCGACCCCACCAGGACACGGGATCCGGCTTTCAGCGGAAGCTTGAGCGCCGCCTGCAACCAATAGAGACCGGCCTTGACGTCGTGTTCCCAGGGCGCACTGAAATCCGCCCAGCTCACCTGGTCGAACTTTGCCATGCGCGGTGGCATACCCGCGTTCAATATCACGATATCCGGGCGAACCCCGGCAAGGATGCGGTGGGCCGCCGCCTCGTCGGTTACGTCGGCAATGATCGTGGCGACGCCAAGCCGCGTGCGGACAGCCTCGAGCGCTTCGGCTCCGCGGGCGACAACCGTCACCCTGGCGCCATGCGCGATCAGGGCCTCGACCACGCCCAGGCCAAGGCCACGGCTTCCGCCAGTGACGAGGACGTTCTTATCTTTGATGCTCATCGGTTGTACTCCAGTGTCCAGGTATAGCTAAGACGACTGAGGCACCGAAAAGGAGTCAATGCAGGCGGGCCGGCCAGGATCGCCGGCGTCGGGAGCTTCACGAAAACATCACCTCACAGGAACGTCGTGCCACCCGTAAAGTGCCATTATCCCTGGCAAAGAGGAGGCAAAAAGCAAAACGTTGCGCTGGCAGGGCGCGGTCGTGAATCCAATCGCCACGAACCAGGAGCGTGTCATGCCCAGAGAATCGGATCCCAACACAGAACAGTTCGATCAGGATGAACAGAGTCCACAGCGGAACGCACCGAGGGAAGCCGTCCCCGACGATGGCCGAGATGAAGCCGTGGGTCTTTCCGGCCGGATAAACCCGCTGGTCACCAAGAACCCTTCGATCAAGAACAAGTAGTGACACTGTGGCCGCGTGGCAGGCGCGGCTTCTACCCAGCGCGCTGCGCTTACTGCGCGGCTGACGTCACCCGCCAGACCGTGTTTCCGACATCGTCCGCGACCAGCAGCGCGCCTTCCTTGTCCTGCACCAGGCCGACGGGCGCGCCGTACAGGTTTTTCTCGTCGTCGGAGTAGAAGCCGGTGACCACCGGCTCGGGAACGCCAACGGGCATACCTTGCTGGAAGGCGACGTGCACGACCTGGTAACCGCTCAGGGGTGAACGGTTCCAGCTGCCGTGCTCGCTGACGAACGCCCCATTCTGGTATTTCGCCGGCAACGCGTTTGTCGCGGACATGAGCAGTCCGAGTGGAGCCACATGCGAGCCCAGGGCATAGTCGGGCTTGATCGCCTTGGCGACAAGGTCGGGGCGCTGCGGCATGACGCGGGTATCCACATGCTGGCCGTAGTAGCTGTACGGCCATCCATAAAAACCGCCGTCCTGAAGCGAAGTCAGGTAATCGGGCACGAGATCCGAGCCGATCTCGTCGCGCTCGTTGGCGACGACCCAGAGCTTGCCCGTCGTAGGCTCCCATTGCAGCCCGGTCGGATTGCGGATGCCGGATGCATAGATGCGGCTGGCACCGGTGGCGACGTCGACTTCGAGCACGTTCGCGCGCCGGTATTCCACTTCCAGCCCGTTCTCGGTGATGTTGCTGTTGGATCCGACACCGACATAGAGCTTCGTCCCGTCCGGACTGGCCAGCAATGCCTTCGTCCAGTGGTGGTTGACGGTGCCGGGCAAGTCGGCGAACGGCACACCTGCTGCCGTTATCTGCGTCTCGCCTGTCGTGTAGGGAAACTTGACGATGCCATCGGTGTTGGCGACGTAGAGCGTGTCGCCGATCAGCTGCACGCCAAAGGGCGAGTTCAGGTGATCGATGAAGACATGCTTTTCCCATTCGCCGCCGGCGCCGCTCTTCCGCAGCAAGGTGATCCTGTTACCACCCTTGCCGCTCTTGCCCGAGCGGGAGGTCACCAGGTCGGCAATCATCTGCTTCGGCGTCGTCAGTGCTTCCGTGCCCGGGCTATTGGCTTCCACCACCAGGACATCGTCGTTGGGCAGTACATACAGCTGACGGGGATGGACCAGGTCATGGGCGATCGCCTCGATCTTCAGTCCCGGTGCGACCTTCGGCGTTTGACCGGCCTTCCAGCCCGCCCGGCCGGGAAGCTGCATGGGCGGCGCGAGGAAGTATTGCTCCCTGGGCAGCGTCGGGTTGCTACCGGACTGCTGGGCAGGTTCGAAGGACGCCTTGTCACCGCAACCGCTGAGCAGGATCGCGCAGGCAAGCGCCAGCGCACTCGTATGGAAAGTCCTAGTCATGGACGAACTCCCCCGGCGCCGCATACCGCGTGGCCATCACGAGATGGGCAATCGACAGGAGGATGACCGTGCAGGCCGAAAGCCAGACCCCGGCAGGAACGATGGCGTAGGCATCCCGCGTGTGTACGAACGCGTTGAAGATGGCCGCCACAATGGCGAGGAGATTGAGCCAGAAATCGATCTTATCGATCCTCGGTGCCGTTTGCCTCAAGGTGATCCACACTTGCACCAGATTGATGACCCGCGGAACCACCGCGAAAAGAAGGCCCAGGGTGATGAGCCACGCGGCCCCCTTGCCCCACAACACTTCGGCGCTGCGCGCATAGACGATATCGAAAATCAGCCCGGCGACGAAAAATCCGAACGGAATCGGGTTGAGCAGGCCGTAGACGGCAGTGGCCGCGACGGAACGATACGGTGCGACACGAGAGTTCATGTGGCTGTTCCAGGACGAGCACGAGGGCGGCTGTGTCTGTATAAGCCCCCGGATGTCTAAGCCATGTCAGGAACCTGCAGGGCCGGACTCAGGTCTGACCGACAACCAGGGTGAAGCTCTGCAGAAAGTGGAAGTCCGGACGGCGAAGCGCAAATTCCTGATGGCGTGGATCGCACAGGCGAATCAGCTCTTCGTAATCGCTGCCCGATAGATAGGGCTGCAGTCGTGAGTCCCAGGTATCGCGAAAAATGGCTTCCAGAAGATAGTCTTCGTCCTCCGGTCGCAGGGGCGCCGTCCGCTCGATCATGAAAGTGCGTGCGCACACATGCGACAGACCGGCTTTGCGCAGCAGGCCGACGACGGCGCGAATGTCGGTCAGTTCGCGTTCGTCGAGCTGGTATCGATCGCGGTAGTACTGCCGCACCGCTTCGTTGACCAGGCGCTCAAGCCTCGCATCCCAGGCGAAGTACATATCCGGCACTAGCGAACTCTGACCTAGCGCGATGCTGCCGCCCGGGTGAAGCAGGGCCAACAGGGCATCGATCCCCGCCAAAGGTGCACGCAGATGATTGATGACGTTGGCCGACCAGACCAGATCGAAGCTTGCGCGCGCCAATGGCGCGTCCATGAGGTTGGCCTGTAGCACCAGTGCACCATCCCCTGGCGCAATGGCATGGGCGGCTTTGACATGGGCCGTCGCAAGATCGATGCCGATGACCAAACCAAGGGAACTGACTTCGGCAGCGAACCATCCCAAAGCTTCCCCTGTGCCACAGCCGGCGTCCAGCACACGCATTCCCGGCTTCAAAGCGAGGCTCGCGATCGCTTCGCGAAGTTCGGGTGCAGCGAATGCGTTGAAGCGTTTCAGCTTTTGGGAGTAGTCGCGGGCAGCGGTGTCGCCGAGTAGTCCGGAAGCGATGGGCGAACGATTCATTGCCATGCGAGGACCCGATTGGGATTCCCGTTGAGCTTAGCGGGACAGCGCTCACGTGGATGGTGCGCTGCGGCAGGCGGCGCCTTTTCACCTTCCAGACGCACGAATCCCGCCACACTTGTCACTCCCGCCATGCGACCTCCGGCGGTGACACTAACCCCTGACCAACAGCGAGCGACGGGCAGTGGACGAATGGCGTTCCAGCCCGAAGACACGAGAGCTCGCTCTTATCCGGAGGTTGCAATGACCACGATGACATCAGCTGGGAAGGATCGGGACGAGGGATTGCGCACGATGGACACGCCGCCCGTGGTGTCCGCGCAGGAATGGAAAGCTGCGCACGCGCAACTCCTGGTCAAGGAGAAGGCCATGACCCGCGCGCATGACGCGCTTGCCGCCGAGCGACGGCGGATGCCGTGGTTTGCCGTGGAAAAGAACTATGTGTTCGACGGCCCCGAGGGCAAGGTCAGCCTGCTGGATCTCTTCGCCGGACGCCGCCAGCTGATCGTCTACCGCGCCTTCTTCGAACCCGGTGTGCACGGCTGGCCGGAGCATGCCTGCATCGGTTGCTCCCTGGGAGCCGACCAGGTCTCCCACCTCACCCATCTCAATGCGCGCGACACGACGCTTGCGTATGCGTCCCGTGCGCCACAAGCGGACATCGCGCGGCTGAAGGCGAGCATGGAGTGGGTGGTCCCCTGGTACACCATCACCGACAGCTTCGACACCGACTTCGGCGTGGATGAATGGCACGGCCACAATGCTTTCATCCGCGATGGCGACCGCATCTTCCGCACCTACTTCACCAACGGCCGCGGTGACGAGGCGATGGGCACCGTGTGGAGCTATCTCGACATGACGGCGCTCGGACGTCAGGAGAAATGGGAGGACTCGCCGGAAGGCTATCCCCAGAGCCGGATGTATAAATGGTGGAACTGGCACGACAGTTACGTCGCCGGCGCCGCGCC
Organism: Luteibacter sp.; assembly: GCA_036009745.1. Lineage (GTDB taxonomy): Bacteria > Pseudomonadota > Gammaproteobacteria > Xanthomonadales > Rhodanobacteraceae > Luteibacter. The sequence goes on from DASYLE010000034.1 coordinate 19,597, forward strand.
TGAACCGGAATGGGACAAGGTATCGGAAGCGGGAGAGGCGGCGTTCCGGAAGAAGAACGCCGACTGATTATCCGTGAAGCGCCAAGAGCGATGGCAAAAGCTACTGGCCGCTTCGTATCGATCCTTGAGGGGGGATTTGCCATGCCGTTCCGACGCAGCGTTCGATGTCGCCGGTGATCGGATTGTCGAACGTTGGCGCGGCCATCGCCCTCGGCCTCGCGGCCGCGGCACTTTATGGCCTGACGGACCTGCTCGCCGGACTGGCCGCTCGACGGGTCGGCACGCCGCGCACGATGTTCTATGGGCATCTCCTGGGTGCCTGCGGCTTCACTGGCTGGGTCCTGTATGCCGGCGTACCCACGGCGCCGCTGGCAAGCTGGCTCGTGGCGCTGTTATCCAATGCGCTGGGCCTGGCCGCCACGGCCTCGCTCTATCGCGCACTCGCACTCGGCCCCTTGTCGATCGTGTCGCCCGTGGCGGCTACCTATGGCGTCATTTCCGCCGTCCTTTCGGTCGTGACCGGCGAGTCGCTGACGACGCTGGCATGGCTGGGCGTGATCCTTGCCACGGCTGGCGGGGCGATCATGGCGCGCCAGGCGCCCACGCCCGGGTCGGTCGTGACCGGTGGTTCCGGGCCGCTCTTCGCCGTCGCCGCGGCGCTGGCTTATGGCATCAGTTTCTGGCTGCAAGGCCGCTATGCCGTGCCGGCCCTGGGCTTTGTCGTGCCCGTGGCGACCTACTACCTGCTCGGCGTCGTGGCTATCGGAGCGTATGCGCGCGTGCTGCGGCTTTCCCTCGCTGCACCCTCGGGGCGTTCGCTCGTCCTGGTGTTATCCACCGCCATCGCTGCCGTTGGCGGGTCCCTGGCACTGGCCGCCGGGCAGGCGACCGGACATGTCGCCATCGTGACGGTGATGAGTGCGTTGGCCAGCGCGGTCACCGTGTTGCTGGCGTGGGCCGTGCTCAAGGAACCCGTGCGGGCAGCCGCCTGGGCCGCGCTGGGAGTGATCGTGCTCGGGCTGGCGCTGCTGCATGCGACCTAGCCGGGCATGCGGGCCCTCTTTGCGCGTCGTTCACGTGGATTTGGCATCGGCACACGGTGCCGTCGACTAGGTTACAAGGTTCTTCTTCCGGGAGCCCCCTCATGAACACACCACGAACCGTCGTCGACTCGGTCATGGCCGCCGATCCCCGCTGGGTACCCTCAACCATGAATCTGCGCGAATGCGCGCTGATCATGCGAAACGAGAACCTCGGCGTGATGCCGGTACTCGATGGCGACGGCCATGTGCTCGGCCTGGTCACCGATCGGGACATCGTGGTACGCGGCGTGGCCGAGCGCGAGGACCTCTCCGCGTTTCGCGTGGCCGACGTGATGTCGGTTCCGGTGATGACGGTGCGTACCGGCTCGGAACTTGAGCACGCCGTGCTGATCATGCGCGCGGAGCGCATTCGACGGCTTCCCGTGGTCGACGACGCCAATCGCCTGCTTGGCCTGCTTACCCTGAGCGATATCCAGAGCGAGGAGCACCGGCCAAACGCCGCCGCGGCAGGCGACGAATGGCTGCCTTCCTGATCGCTCCGGTTCGAACCGTTCCAGAACCGGCAAAGTGAATTCCTGGCGGTCCTGTCGCTGGTTGTATTGACGATATTCCTGCGCCAGAAAGACTTGCCACAGCCAGGCCCGTGGATGCGCCCGACGACAAGACCGGCTCCTGAGGCCAGCTCGCATGGCACGGAGGGCTCACCCGGTTAGGTCGTGCGCGCGGTGTTCACGAAGCCCGCACGGGTCCGCGACTAGCTTCTTCGGCGTTATGCCGACCGGACGAGGAGGACATGGCCCAGATATTCCACCCCCGTTCGGGCCTTTACGTAAAGCTGCTGCTGCTCGCACTGCTGGTCGCCACGATCGTCGGCGTCGCGGCGTGGCGAAGCATCACCGGCGAACCGGACCGTGAAGACGAGGCCGTGGAACAACCGGTTCCCTTCAGTCACCAGCACCATGTGGGCGAGGTCGGCCTCGACTGTCGTTATTGCCACGGCGGCGTGGAGAAAAACGCTTTCGCCGGCATACCCCCGGTATCGACGTGCATGACCTGCCATTCGCAACTGTTCACCGACCAACCCGTGCTCGCGCCGCTCGTCGCGAGCTGGCGCACGGGCGTCCCGCTGCATTGGAAGCGCGTCTACAACCTGCCGGACTTCGTCTACTTCGACCATTCCATCCACGTTGCCAAGGGTGTCGGCTGCGTGTCCTGCCATGGGCGCGTCGATCGCATGCCGCTCATGCGTCGCGTAGCGTCGTTGTCGATGACGTGGTGCCTGGATTGCCATCGCCATCCCGAGGACGCCTTGCACCCGCGTGACCAGGTCTTCGCCATGGACGACCGCCACGCCGACGCCGGCCTGGGCATGGCCCTGGTGGATACCTATCGCATCGATCGTCGACGCCTCACCGATTGTTCGGTATGTCATCGATGACGACGCCCGACATCAACCGCAATATCTTGCCGACGCCCGGCTCGGCGCGCTTCTGGCGGGCACTCGACGAGCTCGTCCAGGATCCCGCGCATCGCGCCCGGTTCGGCGCCGCCATGGCGTCGCTGGCCGACATGGAACCCGCCCTCGGACGCCGCGACTTCCTCCGGCTGCTCGGCGCCTCGCTTGCATTCGCCGGCCTCGCGGGCTGTTCGGGGCCGCCGCCAGAACGCATCGTGCCGGAGCTCGGTCGGGGAGGCCGCTCCGTTCCGGACACGGCACGCTACGCCACTGCCCTCGTTGCCGCGGGCGATGTGATCGGCGTGATCGTCGAACTGCGCGACGGAAGGCCCATTCGCGTGGACGGCAATCCGCGCCATCCTTCGAGCCTGGGCGGCAGCGATGCGCGCCTCCAGGCCGCGATCCTCGACCTGTGGGATCCCGCGCGCTCGAGCGCGCCACGCCTTGACGATGCGCCGTCGAGCTGGGCCGCATTCGAAAGCGAGGCGGCGGCGATACGCGCACGCTTCGCCGGCGGCGGCGACGGCCTGTGCATCGTCTCCGGCGCCCTGTATTCGCCCACGCTTGCCCGCCAGCGCGATGCCGTGCTGGCGCGATACCCGCAGGCGCGCTGGCACATACACGAGCCGGCCATGGGTCGCCCGACGGATCGTCTTTACGACCTGTCGAAAGCGGCCGTCGTCGTCACGCTGGATGCGGATCTGCTCGGAACGTCGCCGCGGCACCTGCGCCACGCCTGCGACTTCGCCGCCAGGCGTGCGGACGCGCGGGACATGTCCCGCCTCTACGCGATCGAACCGACACCGTCGCTTACCGGCCGGAACGCCGATCACCCATGGGCCGCATCATCCGCCGAGATCGGCGCGATCGTGCAGGCGCTTGCGATCGCCTTGGGTGCGGCCGCGCCACCCACGCCGGCACTCGATGCACAGGCCCGACACCGCGTCGATGCCATCGCCGCCGACCTGATGGCGCACCGCGGTGCATCGCTGGTTGCCGCGGGACCCTACCAGCCGGCCATCGTGCATGCCCTGGTGGATGCCATGAACCGCGTACTCGGCAACCATGGCGTGACGGTAACAGCGGCGCCGGCCGATATTGCTCCCACGCCAGGCCTTGCTTCCCTGATCGCGGACATGCGCGACGGACGGATCGATAGCCTGCTGGTGTTGGAATCGAATCCCGCCTACACCTTTCCCGCATTCGTCAAGGCCTCGCGTCACGTACGCAACACCGTGCACTTCGGGCGCTATCGCGACGAGACCGCTGCCTGTTCGCAGTGGCACCTCCCCGCCCTCCATCCCTTCGAAACCTGGTCGGACCTGCGGGCGCTGGACGGTAGCGCCAGCATCGTGCAGCCGGTGCTCGCGCCACTCGTCGACGGGCGCACGGCGCACGATGTGATCGACCTGCTGCTCGGCGGGGTGACCGACGATGCGCGCCACCGCGTGCGGCAAACCTGGCCGGGCCTGTCGAACGACCAGGCATGGACGTCGGCGCTGCAGGAAGGTGTCTTCGACGATACGCACAACCCTGTGCAAGCCAGCGCGGTTCCTGGCCCGATGCGCGCGGGACCGATGCCCACCGATACACCGGGCCTCGACATCGTATTCCGCCCGGACGAGTGGTTATGGGATGGACGCCATGCGGACAATGCCTGGCTGCAGGAGCTGCCGCGCACGGTCACCTCGCTCACCTGGGGCAATGCAGCCCTGGTGTCGCCGGCGCTTGCCCAGGCCCATGGCCTCGCCGACGGCGATGTCGTGCGCCTCGACGCGGCGGGCGGCCACGTCGAGGTACCCGTCCTTGTCACGCCCGGCCAGGCGACATCCACGGTGACACTCACGCTGGGCTACGGTCGGCGTGGCGGGTTGGCGGAGGGCATCGGCCGCGACGTGTATCCGTTGCGCCGCGACGACGACATCTGGCGAATCGCCGGCGCTACCCTCACGCCGTTACATCGCAGCGAGACGCTCGCGAGTACGCAGGTACACCAGGACATGGGACGGCGCGACATCGTTCGTGCCGGCACACCCGCCGCGCCGCCGCACTTTCCACCGCCCTCGGCACCGGCGAGTTTCTACCCGGAGCGAGCCCAGGGTGAGTACCGCTGGGGCATGACCATCGACCTCAATGCCTGCATCGGCTGCAATGCCTGCACGGCGGCTTGCCAGGCGGAGAACAATATTCCCGTGGTCGGCAAGGACGAAGTGGCGCGCGGCCGGCGCATGCACTGGATTCGCGTCGATCGCTATCACGAGGGTCCGGCCGCGGCGCCACGCACCTACCACCAGCCGGTGCCCTGCATGCACTGCGAGCACGCACCGTGCGAAGTCGTTTGCCCGGTCGAGGCGACCGTGCACGATAGCGAGGGGCTCAACCTGCAGGTCTACAATCGCTGCATCGGCACGCGCTTCTGTTCCAACAATTGCCCGTACAAGGTGCGCCGGTTCAATTTCCTGCAATACGCGGACTTCGCCAGCGAAAGCCTGAAGGCCATGCGCAATCCGGAAGTGACCGTGCGGCAGAAGGGTGTGATGGAGAAATGCACGTACTGCGTTCAGCGCATCGCGCATGCCCACATCGAAGCCGACCGCGACGGACGACGCATCGCCGATGGCGAGATACGCACGGCGTGCCAGGCAGCATGCCCGACGCGCGCGATCGTGTTCGGCGACCTCGGCGATCCGGACAGCGCGGTATCGGCGGCCAACCGGTCCGAACGTCGCTACCTTCTGCTCGAGGAGCTGAACACCCGGCCACGCACGAGTTACCTCGCCGCGCTGCGCAACCCCAACCCGGGCTGGGAGGAGGCATGACCGACGCGCGCATCACCGACACCGTGACGGATATCGTGCTCGTGCGGCGTGCCGGTCGCCTGTGGATGGCAAGCTTCGGCGTGGCGCTCCTGCTTACACTCCTGCTCGTCGCCTCGATCGTCGTGCTGCTGGTGCGCGGCGTCGGCATCTGGGGCATCGCCATGCCCGTTGCCTGGGGATTCGCCATCACCAACTATGTCTGGTGGATCGGCATCGGCATGGCCGGCACCTTCATTTCAGCCGCGCTTTTCCTCACCCGCCAGGGCTGGCGCGCGGCGCTCAACCGCCATGCCGAAGCGATGACCGTCTTCGCCCTCGCCGTCTCCGGCCTGTTTCCCGTCCTGCACCTCGGGCGTCCCTGGTTTGCCTATTGGCTGGCGCCCTACCCCGACCGCATGGGCTTGTGGCCACAGTGGCGCAGTGCGCTGGTCTGGGACTTCTTCGCCATCGGCGCGTACGTGGTCGTGTCCGTGCTGTACTTCTACACCGGCCTCATACCCGATCTGGCAGCCGTCCGCGACCGCGCCACCACACGCGGACGGCAGGTGTTCTACGGTCTGCTCGCGCTTGGCTGGCGCGGCGAAGCGCATGAATGGGAACGCCACACCACGCTGACCCGCATGCTCGCCGCGCTGGCCGTGCCCCTGGTGTTCTCGGTACACAGCATGGTCGCGCTGGATTTTTCCGAGGGGCTGCTTCCCGGCTGGCATTCGACGATCTTCCCGCCGTTCTTCGTCGCCGGCGCGCTGTTCTCGGGCATCGCCATGGTCGTGGTCCTCAGCGTACCGCTGCGGCGTGCCTACGCACTCGAGGCGTTCATCACCGACGAGCATTTCGACAAGCTCGGCCGGCTGATGCTCGCGGCCGGCTGGGTGGTGACCTACGGCTACGCGGCGGAGGTCTTCACCGCCTACTACGGCGGCGACCGTTACGACATCGCGATGGTCCAGCAGCGCATGACGGGTGCCTATGCGTGGCTGTTCTGGTCGACCATCGCCTGCAACAGCGTCGCGATCCAGGCGTTGTGGTGGCGTCGTGTGCGCCTGTGCCGCCCCGCCCTGCTCGCCGTCTCGCTGCTCGTACTCACCGGCATGTGGATGGAACGCTTCATGCTGATCGTGACCAGCCTGTATCGCGATTACCTGCCGTCGAGCTGGGGCATGTTCTACCCGACCGTCTGGGACATCGCCTTCCTGGCCGGATCGATCGGCTTGTTCGCCCTGCTCTTCCTCGTTTTCGCCAGGCTCTTGCCGGTGCTCTCGATCGCCGAGTTACGGCGGCGGGCCGCAGCCGTACCGGAAGCGACACCATGATGGTCCATGGTTACCTCGCCCAGTTCGCGGACGCGCCGGCCTTGCTGGACGGCCTGCGGCGCCTGCGTACGCGGGGCTACACAAGGATCGAGGTCTTCTCACCGTACCCCTTGGGCGGCCTGCCGGATCCGGTCGGCGCGCGCCGGTGGCCGATTCCGCCGCTGATGCTGGGCGCGGGCATGGTCGGCGGCCTCGGTACGCTCGCCATGCAATATATGTCCGCCGTCGTGGGCTACCCGATCGATGCGGGTGGGCGCCCCGATGCAAGCTGGCCCGCGTTCATGCCCGCCGCGATCGAAGTCGCGATCCTTTTCGCGGCGGTCGCCGGCTTCGTCGCCTTCCTTGCCGGCGCGGGATTGCCGGCGCTCTACCATCCGGTGTTCGAGGTGGCGTGGTTCGAGGAAGCGAGCCGGGACGGCTTCCTCCTCCTGCTGCGTGCCGATGACCCGTTATGGGACGCACGCGGCAGCATGGACGATGTTGCCGCCTTGCAGCCGCTGCGCCATGCGGAGGTCGCCACATGATGCCGCGCGTCCTGTTCGCCGCATGCATGGTATTCGCATTGACCGGCTGCGAGCGCGGCATGCATGACATGTACGACCAGCCGCGATACAAGCGGGGCGCGGAGGCGCCACTGTTCGCCGATGGCGTGGCCTCCCGCCTTCCGCCGGACGGCGCGGTGCCGACAAAGGACGAGGACGCCGAGCCACCGACGCCGCCCATGACCCTGGCCCTGCTCGAGCGTGGACGCGACCGCTATACGATCTTCTGCGCGCCATGCCATGGCGCGGGCGGCGACGGGGATGGCATGGTGGTACGCAGGGGCTTCCCCGCGCCGCCCACTTACCACCAGGATCGCCTGCGCGAGGCCGACGACGCGCATCTCTACGACGTGATCAGCCGGGGTTGGGGCGTCATGTACCCCTATGGCGACCGGCTCTCGCCGGCGGACCGACAGGCCGTCGTCGCCTATATCCGTGCCTTGCAGTTCAGCCGTCGCGTGCCCGGCAACCGCCTCGAACCGGAAGACCTCGCCCGTCTGCGCGGGCTCACCGCGCCGGAAGGCCGTCGATGATCGCGCACGCCTGCCTGTGGTTGTGGCTCCTGGTCACCTGGGCCGGCAGCGGTGCGTCGGCCTGGCTGGCGATCCACCAGCTCACCGGCGGCGGCTGGGGGGACACGCTTGGGCCCGGGTTACGCCGCCTGCGTGCCCTGCTGCCGGTGGCAGCCGTCGCCGCGGTGCCGCTGCTCATCGCCGCCGCGCATGTTTTCCCCTGGTTGCAGGGGCCGGTGGATCCTGCGCGCCGCTGGTATTTCACCCATGCCTTCCTGGTGTGGCGCACGGCTGGCTGTTTCTTCGCATGGGGCATCGGCGCCTGGCTATCGCGACGTGCGCCGGCGGCCACGCTTATCCTCTGGTTGTTCGCCTGCGGCATCTTCGCGAACGACTGGATCGTCTCCCTCGTCCCCGAGTGGCGCTCATCGGCGATCGGCCTGATCGCCGCGCTGGGGCAGCTCGTCGTTGCCTTCACCATGGCCATGCTGTCCACCCTGGTGCGAGAAACACCGGTCGCGGCCGGCATCCTCCGCGACCAGGGCAACCTGCTGCTCGCCTTGTGCCTGGGCTGGGCGTACCTGGTGGGTATCGATTACCTCACCGCATGGATGGCCGACCTCCCTTATGAAACCGTGTGGTACCTGCCGCGTACACACGGCCTATGGGCCGCGGTGGCCGTGGCGGCGGTGACCTTTCATCTCCTCGTTCCTTTCGCCTTGCTGCTGGCGCGCGCCGCGCGCAACGGCACGATGGCGTTGCGCGCGGCAGTGGTATCCGCGCTTCTCGGACAGGCCTGCCACGTGGCCTGGATGGTGATGCCATGAGTCACGAGCCGCAGGGTCTCGACAGCCGTCGCCTCGGCCTGACGGGGGCCATCCTCGCGTTGTCCACCGCCTTCGTCCTGGCCGCATGTTTCGTGCTCTGGAAAGGCTGGGTCGCATCGGCACCACGACCGGTGGATCGTTCCGCCGAGCCGGCCCTGCAGACACGGCCGACGCGCGACCTGGCCGCGTTCCGGCGTGAGCAGGCAGCACAGGATCGGTGGGAATGGGTGGACAGGGAACACACGTTCGCGCGCGTGCCGGTCGAACGGGCGATGCGCATCATGGCCCGGGAGCCGTCGCGATGAACCGCCTGGTCGCCTTCCTGCTGTTATGGCTCGGCACCGGCATGGCAATGGCCACGCCGCCGCCTGCCGACCTGGATGCGCGTGCCGGTTTCGACCAGCGCCTGGGCGCGGCACTGACGATGACGGCCCAGGTCACCGACCAGGACGGCCATACACGGACGCTGGGCCAACTCGCCCACGGGAAGCCGTTGCTGCTCGCCTTCGGTTATTACCGTTGCCCGAATCTCTGCGACCTGACCCTGCATGGCATGGCGCAGGCGGTCGCGACGATGCCGCTGGATCCCGCGACGGATTTCCACGTGCTCTTCCTGGGCATCGATCCGCGCGAGTCCTCCGCCGACGCGCGCCAAGCACGATCCATGCTCGCGTCCATGGGAAAGCGCGGGCGTCCGGAAACGTGGACGTTCGCTACCGCCGATGCCCGTACCGTCGCATCGCTTACCCACGATGCGGGTTTTCGCTATTTCTTCGATCGCGGCACGGCTCAGTACGTGCATCCGGCGGGCATGATCGTGGTGACGCCGGAAGGTCGTATCGCGCAGTACTTCTTCGGTGTCGGCTATGACCCCGGCGCGTTGCGGCTCGCGCTGGTCGACGCCTCCGGTGGTCACCTCGGCAACGTCATCGACCGGCTGGTACTCCTGTGTTGCGGTTACGACCCTGCCAGCGGCCGGTACACCCTGCTCATTTCGCGGGTGACGATGATCCTGGGCAGCCTCTTCGTGCTGGGCATGCTTGCCGGGATCTACCGGCTGAGGAGGAGGGCGCCATGAGTTTCCTGCCCCGCGCCTCGTCCTTCGCCGGCCGAGTGGACGCCATGTTCTACACCCTGCTCGGCCTCAGCACCGCCGTGGTGCTGGCGGTGTTCATCACCATGCTGGTGTTCGCCGTGCGCTTCCGCCGCGGCCGGAATGTGGACCGCAGCGGCCATTCGCATCGCGAGCTCGGTATCGAACTGGCCTGGACCCTGGTGCCCTTCGCCATCTTCGTCGGGATCTTCGCCTGGAGCATCGCGTTATGGGTGGACATGCGTACCCCACCGGCGAATGCGGCGACCATCTACGTCATCGGCAAGCAGTGGATGTGGGAGTTCGAACATCCCGGGGGGCAACGCGAGATCGATACACTGCACGTTGCCCTGGGACAGCCCGTCAGGCTGGTGATGACTTCGCAGGACGTCATCCACGATGTGTTCGTGCCCGCGTTCCGGGTCAAACAGGACGTACTGCCCGGACGCTATACCGACCTGTGGTTCACGCCGACGCGCACCGGCAGCTACGATCTTTTCTGCGCCGAATTCTGCGGCACCGACCACTCGCGCATGCGTGGAACGGTGATCGTGGATACCCCGGCCGGCTACGCGCACTGGCTCGCGACCCACGCCACGGCCTCGCTCGCCGAACGGGGGAAGACCCTGTTCACACGGTTCGGCTGCGCCGGCTGCCACGATGCCGCATCCGCCGTGCACGCACCCCACCTGGACGGTTTGTACGGCAGCACCGTGCCATTGGCCGACGGGCGCCAGGTGCTCGCGGACGAGCGCTACCTGCATGACTCCATCGTACTGCCGGCCAGCGAGGTGGCCGCGGGTTATGCGCCGGTCATGCCCAGCTACAAGGATCGCATCGACGAAGCGGACATCCTCGCCATCGTCGCCTACCTCAAAGTCCGCGGCAAGGACGGGGAGACATCGCATGACCCGCGCTGAGCACACACCGCCGAGTTACCTCACCGACGGCAACACCTTGCGTTCATGGCTGCTCACGCACGACCACAAGCGCATCGCCATCCTGTACGCCGTGTCGATCACGTTCTTCTTCTTCCTCGGGGGCATCGCCGCCGCGCTCATACGCCTGGAACTGGCGACACCGGCGGGCGACCTGATGAGCGCGGAGACGTACAACAAGACCTTCACCTTCCACGGCGTGGTGATGGTCTGGTTCTTCCTGATCCCCTCCATCCCCAATACCCTGGGCAACTTCCTGCTGCCGCTGATGATCGGTGCCCGCGACGTCGCCTTTCCCCGGTTGAACCTCTTCAGCTGGTACCTCTACGTGACCGCCGGCCTGTTCACCATCGCCTGCCTGTTGCTGGGCGGCGTCGACACGGGCTGGACCTTCTACACGCCGTTCTCGACGATGTTCTCCAACTCGCACGTGATGCTCACGGTGGTCGGTGTCTTCATCGTCGGTTTCTCGTCGATCCTCACCGGCCTGAATTTCATCGTGACGATCCACACCATGCGTACCCGGGGCATGACCTGGTTCCGGCTCCCGCTGTTCGTGTGGTCGATGTACGGCGTGTCCCTGGTGATGGTGCTGGCGACGCCCGTGCTGGCGATGACGCTGGCCCTGATCGCCGCGGAACGCTTGTTCGGCGTGGGCATTTTCGATCCCGCGCTCGGCGGCGACCCGCTGCTGTTCCAGCATTTCTTCTGGTTCTACTCGCACCCGGCCGTGTACATCATGGTGTTGCCGTCCATGGGCGTCGTGAGCGAGCTGATCACGGCCGGCGTGCGTCGCCGCATCTTCGGTTACCGGTTCATGGTGTACTCCATCATCGGTATCGCGGTGGTCGGTTTCCTGGTCTGGGGCCACCACATGTTCGTATCGGGCCAGTCGATGTACGCGGGCATCGTGTTCTCGATCCTCAGCTTCATCGTCGCCGTTCCGTCGGCGATCAAGGTCTTCAACTGGACGGCCACGCTCTATAAGGGCGACATCGCGTTCGGTGCGCCGATGATCTACGCGCTGGGCTTCGTCGGGCTGTTCATGGTGGGCGGACTGACCGGGTTGTTCCTCGCCGCGGTCGCCCTGGACGTGAACCTGACCGACACGTATTTCGTGGTGGCGCACTTCCACTACATCATGGTCGGCGGCGCGGTCATGGCCTACCTGGGAGGCATCCACTTCTGGTGGCCGAAGATCACCGGGCGCCTGTATTCGGAGGCATGGGCACGCTTCGCCGCCATCCTCATGTTCCTCGGCTTCAACCTGACATTCTTCCCGCAGTTCCTCGCCGGTGCCGAGGGCATGCCGCGGCGGTACCACGAATATCCCGCCCAGTTCGCCCTGCTGAACGTGCTTTCCTCCGCCGGGGCAGCCCTCCTGGCCGCCGCCTACCTGCTGCCGATCGGTTACTTCCTCTGGTCGCTGCGCTACGGCGCGGTGGCCGGTCCCGACCCCTGGGGAGCGAAGGGCCTGGAGTGGGAGACGGCGTCGCCGCCGCCCACGCACAACTTCGACCGCCCGCCGATCGTCAACGATGGGCCCTATGCGTACGACGATCCATGAGCCCGACAACGACGCGCCATGCCGAGCAGTTCGACGACGCAGCGCAGCAGCGCGAGGCGGCGACGTTCGGCATGTGGACGTTCCTCGCGACGGAAATCCTGTTCTTCGGCGTGCTGTTCGCCGCTTATACGGTGTTCCGCACGCTCTGGCCCGACGCCTTCGCCTCGGGCAGCCGGCACACGGACCTTTTGCTCGGCAGCCTGGAGACGGCGGTGCTGCTGACCAGCAGCTTCACCGTGGCTCTGGCCGTACGCGACATCCAGCTGGGCGGCCGAGCCATGGCGATGTGGCTGCTGGTTGCCACGGCGATACTCGGCGTCGCCTTCCTCGCGATCCACGGCGTGGAGTACTACGCGGACTATAAAGCGGCCGTCATCCCCGGCATCCGCTATGAGGAGGTCGGCAGCCTCGCTCCCGCGAAGCAGCTGTTCTTCGTCCTGTATTACGTGACCACGCTCTTCCATGGCCTGCATGTAACGATAGGCGTGCTGTTGTTGGCGCTGATGGCGCGGCGCGTGCGACGCGGCGACTTTTCCGCGGACGAGTACACACCGCTGGAAATCTCGGCGCTCTACTGGCATCTGGTCGATATCGTATGGGTCTTCGTCTTCCCGCTCTACTACCTGGTGGGGCGCTCATGAACGCGAAGCCGCCGTCGACGGGCGCCCACCTCATGGCCCTCGCCACGCTAGGGTTCCTGCTTGCGACCAGCGTGTTCGTCGCCCATTTTCACCTCGGTGCCTTCAACACCTTCGCCGGACCGGCCATCGCGGTATTGAAGGCAATGGTGATCCTGTTCTTTTTCATGAAACTCGGGACCGGCGGTGTGCCCATCCGTTTCGCCGCGTGTTTCGGCTTCGTCTGGCTCCTGATCCTGATCACCCTGACCATGGGCGATTACCTGACCAGGATGCCGCTGGGCATTCGTTGAAACAGACGCCGGATCACGGCGTGAGCACGACTTTCCTGCACCCATCTTCCTTTGCGTCGAAGATCTCGTAGCCTTTCGCGGCGTCGGCGAGCTTCATGCGGTGGGAAATAATCACGTCCGGTTGCAGCTCGCCTTCTTCAATGAAGCGCAGCAGGTCGGGCAGGTATTTCTGTACATGCGTTTGCCCGAGCGCGAAGGTCAGGCCCTTGTCGAAGGCATCGCCGACGAGGAACCCGTGGACGAAGCCCGCGTAGACGCCGGGTATGCTGACCACGCCGCCGCGCCGGGTTGCCGCGATGCAGTGACGCAGGACGACACCCGAACTGGTTTCGAGCTTGATGGCGGTCAGGGCCGTTTCGGTCGGGCTGCCCTTGGCCTCGAATCCCACCGCATCGATGCTGGCATCGACACCACGGCCCTGGGTCTGTTCGAGGATCGCCTCAGCCGGATCGCCCTTGCTGAAGTCGATGGGCACCGCGCCATAGGTGCTTGCGGCAAAGTCGAGTCGGTAGGGCTGGTCATCGATGATGAAAATGCGCTCGGCCCCGAGCATCCTGGCCGTCGCTGCCGACATCATCCCGACGGGCCCCGCGCCGAAGATGGCCACCGTCGAACCGCGCCCGATCCTGGCGTTCAGTACGGCCTGGTAGCCCGTCGGCAGGATGTCGCTCAGGAAGAGGACGCGTTCATCGTCAAGGCTGCCGGGCACCTTGAACGGGCCGACATTGGCCTTGGGTACACGGACATACTCCGCCTGGCCGCCGGGAACGCCGCCATACAGGTGGCTATAGCCGAACAGGGCCGCCGGCGGTGTCATTTGCGAGCGCTTGCGCAGGCTTGCGCCCTCATCCGGATTGGTCGTCTCGCAGGCGGCGAATTCCTCGTGCTGGCAAAAGAAGCACTGGCCACAGGCGATTACGAAGGGAATCACCACGCGATCGCCGACCGCGACCTTGGTGACTTCCGGCCCGGCGGCTTCCACGACGCCCATGAACTCATGGCCGAAGATGTCGCCGTGCTCGGTCTTGGGAATCTTGCCGTGGTAAAGATGCAGATCCGACCCGCAGATCGCGGTGGCGGTCACGCGCAGCACGATGTCGTCGGGGGCCTCGATTCCTGGATCGGGCACCGTCTCGACGCGCACGTCTTTGCTGCCGTGGTAGGTCAGTGCCTGCATGAGGTATCTCCATGGGTCGTCGGAGGGGGCCATGCTGCACCGGCAGCCCTGAAACCCAGGTCAGGGCTCCGCGCCATCGTCGTCACGCGCCTTTCGCTTGCCGATACGACCGTGCGTATGGCGCGGTTCTGACCGCCATTGTCACCCGAGCGGGAACAGTGATGCATCTGGGCGGCTATTTGTCTGGGCGTCTCGTGCTTATACGATGAATCCAACGCCTCCCGCCGTGATTGCGGGGCAACGCTGGAAAAGTCATGGCACATCGCATTCGTTTTTATGAGCACGGCGACCCGTCGGTCCTTCGCTACGAAGAAGCGCCGGTCGGAAAACCCGGGGCCCATCAGGTCCGTCTCCGGCAGGATGCCATCGGGGTCAACTTCGTCGACACGATGTTCCGGGATGGCACGATCGGGGTGCCACTCCCCTTCGCCATCGGTGTCGAGGGTGCGGGAGTCATCGAAGCCCTTGGGTCGGATGTTTCCGGCCTTGACGTGGGAGACCGCGTCGCTTATTGGTTTTCGTTCGGCGCCTATGCCGACGTAAGACTCATTGAAGCCGATGTCCTGGTGAAGCTGCCGAACGACGTATCGACGGAGCAGGCCGCCGCGATCCTGGCAAAAGGACTGACCGCATGGGCGCTGGTCAAGCGCGTCCATGTCGTGAAGCCTGGCGACACCGTGCTCGTCCATGCCGCGGCCGGCGGTGTCGGCTCGCTCACCGCATCCTGGGCACAGGCGCTCGGTGCCAAGGTCATCGCTACCGTCGGCTCGCCAGACAAAGCCGGGATCGTTCGCCAGCGCGGCATCGAACACGTACTCGACGCGAACGACCCGGGGCTTGCCGAGGCGGTGAAGGCCCTCAACAACGGCCAGGGTGTCGACGTCGTCTATGAACTCGTCGGCGCCTCCACCTTCGGACAATCCGTCGCTGCCATCCGGGATGGCGGCGATCTGGTTCACCTGGGCAATGCCTCAGGGTCGGTGAAGGTCGACGAAGCGGCGCTCGCGGCGCGTTCCATTCGCTATGTGAAACCGGTCACCGGGCAAATAGTGAACGATCGCTCCACGCTTGAAGCCGCGAGTGACGATCTGCTGTCCGCACTGCGGGACGGTGTCTTCGGGACGCTTCGCATCACCCGGTATCCGTTGAGCCAGGCGAGCCGCGCCCACGAAGACATCGCCGCACGTCGCGTTGCCGGCTCGATCGTGCTGACGCCGTGGGCGGCCGTCCTTCCCTGACGGCAGCCATTTATTGCGAGTGTGAGATTCGTTCGTCCGCGACGCCGGCCTCGATGCGGGGTGAAGTTCGCGCTTATGCGGGCAACTTGTCAGCCAGCACCTCAGCATGGCGAATCTGCGGCGGGCTGGCGAGCAGGCTTTCGGCATTGGCCATCAATGCCTCGGCGACACGTCCATTCAGATGAGCCTCCCTGCCCTCCGCGGTGTCGAAGGCGTCGAAGATCGCAAAGGTCTGCTTGTCGAAGCGTACCGCGAACCAGGTCACCGTCAGCGGCTCGGCATCGACGAGGCTGCGCGCACTCGCCAGGAAGGCTGCGACATCTTCTTCGCGACCGGGCTTGGACTTCAGTTCCACATACAGGGCAAAGCGTGTCATGTGATTCTCCATCGGCGATGAAAGTTTTTGCGAAATGGCCTCCGCGAACACGCGGGAATGAGGCTCGATCCAAGTATTCGTCGCGATGGCCGTTCCGGTTACAGTTGGCTACCTGGAATGAGAACGCAGTTAACCAGGTTCCTCGCGCGGTCGAGCGCCGCGAGCAAGAATAGCCCCGATGGAGTGAACGCGTGGAGCCGGTTGGCATTTATTCTTCCGTGACGATCGGCAAGAGCGATCTGGCCAGGTTCTATGCCGACAGGGGCGCAGCGCTGATCGATGATGTGCGCTGCATCCTGGGCAAGAAGTCCGAACTGCAGCCGCACCCTTATGGCGGCCTCATCGATCCCGAAACAGGCCACCACCACGATCCGCACAACAAGCTCGTCATCCGGTATGACGAAGCCACGCAGACGCTGCTCTATTTCTACCAATTGGAACTACGCGATCCGGACAGCATGGCGGAGATGCCCTCCTTCAAAGCCTTCGCCGACATCGCGGCATATCGGAATGGGGCAAGCACGGACTATGTGGCCTTCTCGCCGAGCTCACCAAATTTCCTGATCGATAAACTCTGGCGCGCCTACGCATTCACCCAGGACGGGCTGAAGGAGATCGACGCCGGCGACCTGCCCGGGGATCGCCAGCGCGCGATCGACGTATGGTCCTGGCAATACTACTGGGGACCGATCGAGGCGATGTTCCAGCGCATGGATCGTGGC
The DNA here is from genome assembly GCA_036009745.1 of Luteibacter sp. GTDB lineage: Bacteria > Pseudomonadota > Gammaproteobacteria > Xanthomonadales > Rhodanobacteraceae > Luteibacter. Next base: position 36,151 of record DASYLE010000034.1, read on the forward strand.
GAGGACGTCTCCTACTTCGACGACTTCTTCCCCCACCATTGTTTCGATCCGCCGCTGTTGTCCCTGCTTGGCCTTGATCGGCCAGCCATGGATCCGCGGATGGCGCCGGCCGATTATCCGCAGGCCCGTCGGGCGTGGTAGTTACGGACCTTTCGATCATCGCGTAGATATACCTAGCGCAAGCCGGTGGATCTTCGGTAGAGAAGTGCCGGCCGCTTTGCGACGATGACTGATCGGGTGTCTTACGAGCTGCGGATCGTCCTCTGCTCGCGTCGTGCCGGCGGCTGGGCTACCGAACAGCGGAGACGGGCGTGGCGAGCGACAAGACCAGTGCATCCACTGTCGTGACCTCGGGGCGAACCGACCTTGAGATAAGGGATATGCGGCTCGCCAACGATCGCATGCTGATGGATTGGGTCCGCACCGGCATTTCGATGATCAGTTTCGGCTTCACGATCTACATGGTTCTTTCGGGACTTCGGGAACGACCCGATGCGCCCTCAACCCATCCCCTGGCCCAGCAATTCAGCCCGCGCAACATTGGATTGTTCCTGTGTGGCGTCGGCACCCTTTCGATCGTGATGGGCACCATCGAATATGTGAACGCCTTGCGGCAGATGGGCTTGCGACCGGCCAGACACACATGGCGACCCGCTTTCATCCTGGCATTGCTGCTTTCCGCCGCGGGTCTGTTCGTTTCCCTGAGCATGCTCTCCAGTCTGTTCTAGGAGCATGGCCAGGACAGTGCCGGCGCTTCACGGGCGGCCGGAGCGGATTCATTCGAATGAGTGGGGAATGTCATGCCCAAGCCGACCGCAACGCCAGCCAACGCGAACAAGCCGAACATCATCATGATCATGTCGGACGATGTCGGCATCTGGAACCTCAGTGCCTATCATCGCGGCATGATGGGCGGGCAAACCCCGAATATCGATCGGATCGCCCGTGAAGGTGCGCTCTTCACCGACTACTACGGCCAGCAATCGTGCACCGCCGGCCGGGCCGCGTTCATTACGGGGCAGACGCCGTTTCGCACCGGATTGCTGAAGGTCGGCATGCCGGCGTCCAAACAGGGCCTGCAGGATACCGACCCCACCATCGCCGAATTGCTCAAGCCACTGGGCTACGCGACCGCACAGATCGGCAAGAATCACCTGGGCGACCGGAACGAGTACCTGCCGACGGTGCATGGCTTCGATGAATTCTCCGGCATTCTTTACCATCTCAACGCCATGGAAGAGCCTTACGACGGTGAGTACCCGAAAGGCCAGAATTTCCACGCGATGTTCGGGCCGCGGAATATCATCCATACCGTCGCCACCGATGTCGACGATCCGACCGAGGACCCGCGCTGGGGTCGCGTCGGCAAACAGAAGATCGTCGACGGCGGTCCCCTGCCGCCGCACCCGGACATGGATCCGGCCGCCAAGGTCAGCATGGAGGACGTGGACGCCGAGCTGGTCAGGTTGTCGCTGGATTTCATCGACCGCTCGGTGAAGGCGGACACACCCTTTTTCCTGTGGCACAACTCCACGCGCTGTCACGTCTGGACGCATCTGGCGCCGCAATGGCAGGGCAAAAGCGGCTTCGGCCTCTTTGCCGACGCCATGATGGAACTGGACTGGATCGTCGGCGAGCTGCTGGAAAAGCTCGATGACCTGGGCATCGCCGACAACACCATCGTCTTGTTTACCAGCGACAACGGTGCGGAGATCTTCAGTTGGCCCGATGGCGGAAACCATCCCTTCCGCGGCGAGAAAGGCACCGTCTTCGAAGGCGGCTTCCGCGTGCCGATGGTCGCCAGGTGGCCGGGCGTGATCAAGCCGGGGACCATCGTCAACGACATCATGGCCGCCGAGGACTGGCTACCGACCCTGCTCGCCGCGGCGGGCGTTCCCGATGTGAAGGAGCAGCTCCTGACCGGCTACAAGGCCGGCGCCAGGACGTTCAAGAACTATCTGGACGGCTACAACTTCAAACCGTTCTTCGAGGGCGACGTCGCCGAGGGCCCGCGGCATGAGTTCTTCTACTTCAGCGACAACGCGGACCTGATGGCCATTCGCTACAACGCCTGGAAGGTCACCTTCAAGACCATTGCCGGCAACCTGTTTACCGGCAAGGAAGATTCGACCAACGTGCCGCTGGTCACCAACCTGCGCGCCGATCCGTGGGAGCGCTACCAGAGCGAAGGCATGCTCTACGGCAAATGGTGGGGTGAAAAACTGTGGGCGATGATGCCCGCCGTCGGCATCGTGGGACGATTCCTCGGCACGTTCAAGGACTACCCGCCTAGCCAGGTATCCGGCTCGCTCAGCGTGGAGAAGGCACTGGCTGCGTTGCAGGAGGGCGGGCGCAAGAACTGAGCTGACAGGGACGCTTCGTCGGCGCGCCCTCATCCGCCTTCGGCAGCTTCTCCCTCCAGGAGAAGGGAAGAGCCGTGCGGACGTGGGTTCGTGTACTCGCGCCTGGGCAGCAGGAACGGTGTGAACAGCAGGAGGCCGCCCGCTATCGCGATCGCGATACGTGGGCTGGTGATGCTCGCCAGCAAGCCCCACAGGCCTGTCATCGCCGCGATGGACATGTTGCTGGTGACCGACCATGCGGAAAGAGTGCGGGCGACACGATCGGTCCCGGTCCGGGCGAGCCGGTAGCTGGCGTAGACGGGGGTGAACACACCCGAGCAGGCGACCAGGCCGAACTGAATGGCGATCACCCATGCGATGCCGGCCGTACCGGGGGGGATGAAAGCCAGGGCGATCGGCCAGCATGCGCGGAGCGCACCGGCGGTATGCATGACCTTGTATTGGCCGAACCGCGCGACGAGTCGATGGGCCAGCCGTGAACCGATCAGACCGCCAACGCAGGGGGCGCCGAAGGCGAGGCCGTACTGCCAGGGTGCGAAGCCCAGGTCACCGAGCATCAGGACCGCGATCACGGGTGCGGTCGCCATGATCAGGCCGTTGACCAGGATCGTGTTGAAGAACAGCGGGCGCAGCGCCGGATTGCCCAGGATGCAGTGCCATCCTTCGAGCAGGTCACCGATCCTGAGCCTTGCCGTATCGTTTCGTGCAGGGTGCGGCTCGCTTCCTCCGATCGCGCGGATGCCCGCTGCCGACAGCAGGTAGCTGACCGCATCGACCAGCACCGTCGTCACCGGGCCGAACACGCCGATCGCGAGCCCTCCCAGCGGCGGGCCGATCGCGGTGGCGAACCAGGCCGTGGACTCGAACCGTCCGTTCGCGACAACAAGGTCGGCCTGCGGCACGAGTGCTTTCAGGTAGGCGCCACTGGCCGCGGTAAAGGCGATATTGGCGGCGGCAACGATGACCGACACGATCAGGAGCTGGCTGAAACTGAGCCAGCCGAGTACGAATGCCGCAGGTACGCTTATCAATGCGGCGAAGCGGATCAGGTCCATGGCGATCATGACCGATCGTTTGCGACGGAACTCCACCCAGGGGCCCAGCGGTACCGCCACCACCGCTCCCACGGCGAGCCCCGTTGCCGCCAGGGCGGACACTTCCGTGGGGCCGGCGTGAAGCACGAGGATGGCGATCAGGGGAAAGGCACCGAAACCGAACCATGTACCCAGGGCGCTGGCGGTGTAGGCCGCCCATAACCATCCGAACTGCCGCTTCGACGCCACTCCCTCAGCGCGGGGGCCTGAACTCACTCGTACCGCCCCCTGACTTTGTCCGTCGCGATGTGCAACGCATCCGAAGAAGTAGCGTATCAGACCGCCCGCGTCGCCACGATCGGCGGCACGCTGGAGGCGCGACGTGCCGGTACGAACACCGCGACCTGGCCCAGGACGAGCATGATCAGCACGCCGACCGCCACATAAAGGATCGGCAGCCTCGCCATCTCGTACTGGGTCATCAGCCAGATGTTGAGGCCCACCGCCATCGCGATGCCGAGCACCACGCCGGCACCAGCGATGATCAGGTTCTCGAACTGGAAGTAGTGGAGGATGTCGATCTTGCGCGCGCCCAGCGCGCGGCGGACACCGATCTGGCGATGCCGCTGGCCGACCCAGAAGCTGGTGAGGCCGACGATGCCGGCCGCGGTGACGCACAGCAGGACCAGGGCGACCAGGCCCATCAACTCGGCCATGCCGCGATCGCCTTCGTAGGCCTTCTCGCGAACTTCCGCGAACGAACGCACGCTTTCATCGTCAAGCACGCGCAGCGGGTTTACCGCATAGAGCGCCGGCTCGACCGCATGCATGGCCGCGTCCAGCCTGCCCGGTTTGGCACGCACGGCGTAGCGCGAAGCGTTCCCGTTCATCCGGGATGGGATCAAGGTCGAATTCCAGGGGAACTCGCTTCCGCTGGATTGCGGTGTCTGCATCCGGTCGAGCAAGCCCACGATGGTCGACGGCTGGGTGCCGCCATTGAGGTAGATGGCCTTACCGACTGCGCCGCCCTCGGGGAACAGTTTATCGGCGAGCTGGCTGGTAACGATCACGACCGACGGGTTACTCAAGTCGCCGTCGCCCTTGTGCTGGATGTCGCCGGCCTGGAAAGCGCGACCGGCCTTCATGCGCAGGCCGAGGGTGGCGAATACCTGCTCGTCGCCATAGTAAAAGGTCGTCCGGGCGGAGCCGGTGTCCAGGCCGATGTTCGCATCGCCGGGTCGGGTCGCGGCCGCGCCATTGGACGACGAATTGAGCAGCGGCAATGTCGTCACCGGCGATACCGACTGCACATCCGGCAGCGCGCGCAAGGCAGCGAGATCCTCGCGCTGCATGGCGTCGAGCTTTTCCAACCCTTCCGCATTGTCACTACTGGGTGCGCCTACCCACTGCTGGCTGATCAGGAACAGGTTGCTCTCATCCAGCCCCGTCGGCCGATCCATGAGGTCGACACGCTGGCCGATGATGAACACGGCATTGCAGACGATGGCCAGGGTCAGCGCGATCTGCAAGGCGATAAGCGCTACGCCGGCCTTATGCCGGCGCAATGCGGCAATCATGGGATGCAAGGTCATGGCGCGATCCTCAGTTCGATTTCAGCTGCCACGCGGGTTGCACGCGCGACGCCCGGAAGGTGGGATAAAGGCCGGCCAGCACGGTCGCCAGCACCGCCAGGACCAGGGTGATGACTAGTAGCGGGACGTCCAGCCTGGCAAGGGTCGCGATGCTCTTCGGCAGCACCTGGCCGATACTGGCTACGCCGACGCCGGTCAGCAGCAGGCCCAGCACGCCGCCGGCAAGGCCGACGACACTGGCTTCCGTGAGGAATTGCACGTAGATCGATTTGCGCGATGCGCCCAGCGCTCGGCGCACACCGATCTCGCCGCTGCGACGCAGGAACTTGGCGAGCAAGAGGCCAATGGTGTTGACCAGGCATACCAGGAGCAGACCGAACGAAACCAGCAGCGACACCTTGGTGTCCTTCGGTACCACCTGGTAATAGTCGAGGAAGGCCGGCACGTCGCGCAGGCGGTTGTTCGGCGCCCACCTGAAGCGACCGGCCTTCTGCTGGTCGCGCGCATAGCTGTCCAGGTAATTCCGATACGTGGCGACCGCCGCGGCATCGTCGAGCTGGGCCATGAAGGCGATCCACACGCAAGGGGAATGCTGCAGGCCGACGAAGCCCGACTCCGGCGGTACCGCGTTGCAGTTGGTGCTGCCGTTGTTGGGAATGCCGATCGCGATGGCGCGCTCGAACGGTACGAACACGTCCACCGTGCCGTCGTCGAATCCGCCGGTGTTGACCACGTCGTAGAAACGGGGCTGCGGATTCCAGTGATCGAGGACACCGACCACGCGATAGTCCTGGCCCTCGATGCTCAGCGACCTGCCTATGCTGTTGCCACCACCGAACAGCTTGCCGTTGAGCTTGCTGCTGATCACCACGACGGCGGCGCGCTGGCTGTCGTCACCCGCGTTCCAGCCATTGCCGTAGACGAATGGCGCATCCACCATCGGGAAGAATTCGCTGTAAACGGCCTGCCCACTTACGTTCATCGGATGACGTCCGGCACCGGTGGGCACGACCGAAGGCGATATCTGGTACGAAGCCGATTGCAGCTTCGCGCGGTGTTCGCGCATCAGCGCCATCGCGTCGGTGTAGTCCATGGCCTGCGGCGGCTCATTGTCCCTGCTCCACAGGCCCGGTCCCCACATGTCGATCTGCGGCACGAAGAGCTTCGAGGATTTCCACGGGATCGGATCGCCCGATACCGCGCGGAACACCGACCAGCTCGTCATCGACGCCGCCACCCCGATGCCGATCGCCAGCACCATCAAGGCGGTAAGCCCAGGGCTGCGCTTCAGGCTGCGCAAGGCCAGTTTGAGGTAGTAACCGAACATGTGGGCGTCGCTCCTGCTTCAGGTCGTCACTCGACAGTAGAGAGCCCATGCCGGGTGCATCGGTTGCGTATCACGGACGGCTCCCC